>NZ_CP045392.1:0-319166 GCF_009363635.1 Erythrobacter sp. THAF29
ATGGTACACAAAATCGATAAGGCGCGGGCCACGCGTCGGAAAGCAGACGACGATTTGATGGAAGACGCCGAAGCCGTAAATCTCGCAGCTGACTGGGCCGATATCAGTCAGGGTCTTCGCAAGGATCTGGGTCACCAACTTCACAGCCAGTGGATCAAGCCGATCCAGGTTGGCGGTATCAACAAGGAGACAGGCACGCTCGACCTGTTCCTGCCGACAGAGTTCTCGGCGAACTGGGTCAAGGATCGCTTTCACGACCGACTTCAGCTTGCCTGGAAAATTGCCCGCAGCGAGGTGCGCGAGGTAAACATCCAGGTTCATCCCGGTCGTCGCCAATTGCCCGAACTGCGCCTCGACGATGGCCGTCGTCCGGCCAATGACGGGGCGAGCGCTATCGCGGTCGCAGCAGGCACGATCGGCGATGCGGGCTTCACCAGCTCGGTCGGTCTCGACCCTTCGCTGACCTTCGCCGCTTTCGTGACCGGCGAGGCGAACATCCTCGCGAAAAACGCCGCCGAACGCATGGCTGCAACCGAGCAGCCGCAATTCTCGCCGCTTTATCTCAAGGCAGCGACCGGCCAGGGCAAGACGCACCTGTTGCACGCAATCGGTCACGGCTTTCTGCAAGCCCATCCGCGTGCGCGCATTTTCTACTGCTCGGCCGAGCGTTTCATGGTCGAGTTCGTGCAGGCGCTCAAAGCCAACCAGATGATCGAGTTCAAGGCGCGGCTACGCAGCTTCGATCTGCTGCTGGTCGACGACATCCAGTTCATCATCGGCAAGGCCTCTGCCCAGGAGGAGCTGCTCTACACGATCGATGCGCTGCTCGCCGAGGGCAAGCGTCTGGTCTTTGCCGCAGACCGCGCACCGCAGGCGCTCGACGGTGTCGAACCGCGCCTGCTCTCGCGTTTGTCGATGGGGCTCGTCGCGGACATCCAGGCCGCCGATATCGAGCTGCGCAAGAAAATCCTCGAGTCGAAGCTGTCGCGCTTTGCGCCGCTCAACGTGCCCGAGGACGTGATCGAATTCCTCGCACGCACCATCACGCGCAATGTCCGCGAGCTGGTGGGCGGTCTCAACAAGCTGATCGCCTATGCCCAGCTGACGGGCCAGGAAGTCTCGCTGCAACTCGCCGAGGAGCAGCTCACCGATATCCTGTCGGCCAATCGACGCCGGATCACGATCGACGAGATCCAGCGCACGGTCTGCCAGTTCTACCGCATCGACCGCAGCGAAATGAGCTCGAAGCGCCGCGCGCGCGCCGTGGTGCGGCCGCGCCAGGTCGCGATGTATCTTTCCAAGGTTCTCACGCCGCGTTCCTATCCGGAGATCGGGCGCAAGTTCGGTGGCCGCGATCATTCCACGGTCATTCACGCCGTGCGTCTGATCGAGGACCTGCGCCAGCGCGATGCCGATATGGATGGCGACGTCAGGAGCCTGCTGCGCCAGCTGGAAAGCTGATCGGAAACTTTCTGGAAAGGCGGGGGAAAACACCGCCACCCTTCGGATCGCTCCACACGAAACAAACCGCTTGTCGACAGGGCCTTCAACAGCCCTGTCGACAGGCTATTCACAAGCCGTGCACAGCCTGCCAACAGGCTAAACCATGAGTTACGCACCGCTCCCCGCCGATCAGGTCGACCTGCCCGAAAGCTGGGTTGCGGCCGTGTTGCGCGGCCTGCGTTTTCGCTGTCCGCGTTGCAATGTCGCGCCCTTGTTCGGCAAATGGCTGAAACCGGTCGAGAATTGCGCGCATTGCGGGCAGGACTGGTCGGTCCAGCAGGCCGATGATTTCCCTGCCTATCTCGGCATCTTCATCGTCGGCCACCTGCTCGCACCCGTCGTAATCCTGATGATCGGGACGCTCGGCCTGTCGGCCTGGCTTACCTTTGCCATAATCCTCCCCGTCGCGGTTGTTATGCTGATTGCAATGCTCCAGCCCACCAAAGGCGCGGTAATCGCATTCCTCTGGTGGCGCGGCGTCGGGGCCTTCAAGCAGGAACGCCGGACCCCGCCGCCGCCCGGAGACGCCGGGTGAGCCTTTCCCCTGCTCGTCTCGATCGTTTCGCGCGGCATATCGTGCTGCCCGAGATCGGCGGTGCGGGCCAGGTCGCGTTGGCGCACGCCCACGTCGCGGTGATCGGGCTTGGCGGGATCGGATCGCCCGCGCTGCAATATCTCGCCGGCGCAGGCATCGGTCATTTCACCCTGGTGGACGACGACACGGTCGATGCGAGCAACCTCCAACGCCAGACGATCTTCACCACCCGCGATATCGGGCACGGCAAGGCGACGAGTGCGCGGCGCTGGCTCGCAAATTTCGACGAGGCGCTGAAGGTCGAGATCAGCGATGCGCGGATCACGGCGGACAATGCGGGAGGCCTCATCGAAAAGGCCGACCTGGTGCTTGACGGGACCGACAATTTCGCCACCCGCCTTGCGGTGTCCGATGCCTGTGTCGCCGAGCGCATTCCCCTCTTGTCGGCCGCCGTTGGGCGGTTCCAGGGACAGGTGGGAGCATTTGCCGGACATCTCCCCGGCCAGCCTTGTTACCGTTGTTTCGTCGGAGACGCGTTCGACGCCGAGGATTGCGACACCTGCGCCGAAGACGGGATGCTGGGTGCGATGGCAGGGTGGGTCGGCACCTTCGCGGCCATGCAGGCGACGCGCGTTCTGTTGCAGGGGGTGAGCAGTTTCGGGGAACCGGACTATGGCCGACTGCATATTCTGGATGGAATGAAGCCGGGCATGCGAACCCTTACGATTGCAAAAGACCCGGCCTGCAAGGGATGCGCAAGCCCATGAGCGACACTGACAAGGATTCGAATGAACTCGCCGAGGAACGGACCGATCTTGCCGAAGACCGGACCGACTGGGCCGAAGACCGCACGATCATGGCGAACGAGCGCACCTTCGCCGGGTGGATGCGGACCGGCCTCGCCAATGTCGGGATCGGGCTTGGTTTCAACGCGCTGTTCGGAAAGCTCGAACCGGCCTGGGTGCCCAAGGGAATCGCGACGATCTTCATCGTGATCGGCATTTTCATTTTCTGGGCCGCGCAACGCGCAGGCTGCGAGGTTCAATCGCGCATGGAGGCGCACAAGGCGGCGCCGGTGAAGACCTCGAACCTCAAGCTGATCGCAGGCGCGATGGCGCTTGCAAGCGCGCTGCTGGCGATCGGCATGTGGACGATCGATCTGCCTGACTAGGTCCTCGCGATCGTGTAACCGGGTTCGATGAGCTACGCCGCGCCTCGAGGGCCGAAGTTATTCTTCGGCTTGATCGCTGGGACCGTCCTAGGGTTTTTTGCCTGGGTGATAGGCGCAGAACTCGCGAAGCAATTCTACCGTACCTACCAATTCCATCAGATCGAAAGATGCGAAAGTGAGTTTGGCCTGCGCCAATCGGACAAGCGCGCCAATTTCGGGTTCGATGCAGGCGGCTGGACCGTCGTCGGTGACGAACCGAGAAAGCTTGAGTTCGTCGAATGCGTTCGTGATCGACTAAGCGTGAGTGAATGCCCCGCGAGCAACTCGCCGTACCCTGCGATCGAGGTCGCTTGGAGCTCAATCCTGTATTCGCCTAACGTTTATGTGAGCTATTATCCGGCTGAGGCCGTCCAGTCGGATAAATCGACGGACTAGTGCTGCAAGACCTCGTCCACCCATTGCGGCACCAGCGTCCCCGCCGGACCATGGCGCGATTCGGCGAAGAAGTGGTTGCCCTCGCTCGGTTCGAGATTGAGTTCAACCGTATGCGCGCCGTGCACTCTTGCCTCCTGCACGAAGCCGGCCGCCGGATAGACCGCGCCGCTTGTGCCGATGCTGACGAACAGGTCGGCCTCGGAGAGAGAAGCGTAGATGCGGTTCATTTGATACGGCATTTCGCCAAACCACACGACATCGGGCCGCAAGCTCGGTGCGCGGCACACCGGGCAAGGCGGACGGTCGGACAATGGCGCATCCCAAGGGCTACGCATTTCGCATGAGGTACAAAGCGCGCTTTTGAGCTCGCCGTGCATGTGGAGCACGTGGCGGGAACCGCCTCGCTCATGGAGGTCATCGACATTCTGGGTAACCAGCAGCAATTCCCCCGCAAATTCCGTTTCGAGCCGCGCAAGCGCCTCATGCGCAGGGTTTGGCCCGACCTTCGACAACGCCTCGCGCCGCATGTCGTAGAAATTTAAGACGAGATCGGGATCGCGCGCAAAGCCTTCTGGCGTTGCAACATCCTCCACGCGGTGTTGCTCCCACAACCCTCCAGCGGAGCGGAATGTGTCGATACCGCTTTCCGCCGAAATGCCTGCGCCTGTGAGGATGACGATACGTTCGAACTCTGCCATGATCGAAGTGAAACACGGCAAGGATCGCGTAGCAATGGGGATTGGAATTAATGGCTGAATTCGGCGTGATTGGGCACAAAGGTCGGATGGGCCAGGCAATTGCCGATGCGATCGATGAGGCGGGTCACATTTTCCGCGTCGGCGTCGATATGGGCGGCGATCCCGCGCCGATCATAGGACAGTGCGATGTCGTGGTTGATTTCTCCTCCCCCGCTGCACTTAAGCACAACCTGAAAGCCGCATGCTCCGCGGGCATCCCGATCCTTGTCGGGACGACCGGTCTCGAGGAGGAGCATTTCGTGGCGCTGGCAGATGCGTCTGAAAAGATTCCGGTGCTTCAAACGGGCAACACCTCGCTTGGCGTGAACCTTCTCCAGCATCTCGTCCAAGAAGCCGCAGCGAAGCTGGGGACCGACTGGGATATCGAGATTCTCGAAATGCACCACCGGATGAAGGTCGATGCGCCATCGGGCACCGCGAAATTGCTCGGTGAGGCGGCAGCAGAGGCCCGAGGCGTCAAGCTATCCGATGCGATGGATAGCGGTCGCCACGGGCAAACCGGCGCTCGGCGTGAAGGCGCTATCGGATTCGCCACCCTGCGCGGCGGGACGGTTGCGGGCGAACACAGCGTTATCTTCGCCGGGAATGAGGAGCGGCTCACCCTCTCGCACTCGGCAGAGAACCGGACGATTTTCGCGCGCGGCGCGGTACGCGGAGGGGCATGGCTGATCGGCAAACCGGCGGGACGCTATTCGATGAAAGACGTGCTCGGCCTCTGAGCGGAATCTTATGACCAAAGACCAGATTTTCGAGTTCTTCCGTCGCCTCGCGGAGGACAATCCCGAACCCGAGACCGAACTGGAATACGGCAATGCCTACCAGCTCGTCGTCGCCGTCGCGCTGTCCGCGCAGGCCACCGATGTCGGCGTGAACAAGGCAACGCGCGAGCTGTTCCGCAAGGTCAAGACGCCCCGACAGATGCTCGATCTCGGGATCGAGGGGCTGACCGAGCACATCAAGACGATCGGCCTGTTCAACTCCAAAGCGAAGAACGTGATCGCATTGTCGCAGATGCTGATCGACGAATATGGCGGCGAGGTGCCGGATAGGCGCGAGGATCTCGTGCGGTTGCCCGGGGTCGGGCGCAAGACGGCAAACGTGGTGCTCAATTGCTGGTTCAAACAGGAGACATTCGCGGTCGACACGCACATACTGCGGGTCGGCAATCGCACTGGCCTCGCCAAGGGCAAGACGCCGGAAGCAGTCGAAGCAAAGCTCGAAAAGCGCGTGCCCCAGCCCTTTCGCCTCCACGCGCATCACTGGATGATCCTGCACGGGCGCTATATCTGCAAGGCAAGGACGCCGGAGTGCTGGCGGTGCCCGGTGGTGGATTTATGCAGCTACCGGAAAAAGGTTCTGGAGAAACCAAAAGGGCGTTGACGAGTTCTCTTTAGGTACGGGGCCGTGCAGAACAGGTTCCGAATATCGAAGCAGAGGATTGCCATGAACCGTATCGCTCCAATCCTTGCCGGTCTCGCTGCCATTGCCGCGCTGCCATCCTGCGCTCCCGTCGAGGGAGCCGGACAAGCCGATGCCGCTCTCGCCGGGCCACCGGTGAAGGTGGTGGGAGAGGCACAAACCTGCATCAACCGCAACCAGATCCGCAATTCGCGAGTGCGCAGCGATCAGGTTATCGATTTCGAGATGCGCGGCGGAAAGGTCTACCGCAGTACCCTGCCCAATCGCTGCCCGAGGCTCGGTTTCGAGGAGGCGTTCACCTACAAGACCTCGATCAACCAGCTTTGCAGCACCGACATCATCTACGTTCTCGAAGATATCGGTGGCGAGATACGCCGCGGCGCAGGCTGCGGCCTCGGCAAGTTCGTGCCGGTCGAGTATCTCGACGAAGACGAGGACGAGTAAGCGCTTAGACGTCGTCCGCGCTGATCATCTCGGCGCGGTCGATCTCGTCGGTCAGGCTCGCGACCGTCGTTGCCACCGCGGCATCGCCGCTGACATTGGTAGTGGTGCGCATCATGTCCATGATCCGGTCGATGCCGGCCACCAGCGCGATGGTTGCCAGCGGCACCCCGACCGCGCCGAACACGAGCACCATCATGATAAGCCCTGCGCCCGGAATACCTGCGGCGCCGATGGCGCCGAGAGTGCCGAGGATCGAGATCAAGAAATAGTCGCCCCATGAAAGGTCGACACCGAAGGCTTGCGCGCCGAACAAGGTGGCAAGACCCAGATACATCGCGGTCCCGTTCATGTTGATCGTCGCACCGAGGCTGATCACGAAACTTGCAACCGAGTTCGAGATGCCAAGGTTGCGCTCGGCTGCGCGCAGCGTGACCGGCAGGGTCGCGTTGGAGCTGGCGGTCGAGTAGCTCACCGCCATCGGGTCCACGATGCCCCGGAAGAACGCGATCACCGGCAGGCGCGCGATAAACTTGATCATGGAGGCATAGATCACGCCGATGATCAGGAAACAGCCGACATAGTTGAGCACCACCAGCTGCCCGAGCGCCTGCAGCGCATCGGTCCCGAGCGTGCCCGCAACCCATGCCATCAGGGCGAAAACGCCGAACGGGGTCAGCTCCATCACCAGCATCGTGACTTTCTGCATGATGACCGAGCCGCTCTCGAAAATCTTCAACACCGGCTCGCCCTCTTCCTTTGCCATGAGGATGCCGACACCGATCAGGAGAGAGAAAATGATGAGCGGCAAGACGTTGACGTCGGCCATCACCTGCACCGGGCTCGAGGGGACCATCTCGAGGATCATCTGCTGGATCGTGACACCCTCTTCCTGGCGGCTTTGGGCGCGCTCGAGCGCCGCCTGGTCGATCTGCATCGATGCCCCATCGATCCCTGCGCCCGGCTGGGCGAAGGTACCGATGGCAAGCCCCAGCCACACGGCGATCTGGCCGGTGACTATGAACAGGAGCAATGCGCGCCAGCCGACGCTGCCGAGCTTGCGCAAATCGCCGATCGAGGCCACGCCCGCCACAAGGCTGAAGAAGATGAGCGGCACGACCAGCATCTTGATGAAGGCGATGAAGATATCGCCGATGATCTTGATGCTTTCGGCACCCGGCCCCCAGGCATAACCGACGATGATGCCGAGGATCAGCGCAGCGATCACGCGCTGCCATAGCGGAATGGCGAACCAGGCTTTGAGCACGTCTTAAGTCCCCTCTTCGAGAGCCAGCGCCCCCAGCGCGGCCCGTGTATAGATCCGCGCTAGCGTATCGAGGTCGGCCATGGCCACCGCCTCGTCGCGTTTATGCATCGTCGCGTTGCACAGGCCGAATTCGATCACCGGACAGACGCTGCGCAGGAAGCGCGCATCCGAAGTCCCGCCGCTGGTCGAGGCTTCCGGCGTTACGCCGGTTTCCGCCTCGATAGCTCGGGCGAGCATATTCGAGAAGGCACCCGGTTCGGTCAGGAACGGCTCGCCGCTGATCACGGGGCGCGCCTTGCCCCCGTGCTTTTCAGCAATCTCGGTGACCATGCGCGAAAGCGAAGCGCCCGAATGCCGGTCATTGAAGCGGATCGAGACTCGCGCCTTGGCCGCCGCCGGGATGACATTGTGCGCGCGGTTTGGAATGTCGATCTCGGTGATCTCGAGATTCGAGGGCTGGAACCATTCGGTGCCGTCGTCGAGATGCAGGTTGTTAAGCTCGGACAGCATCGCGACCAGACGGGGGATCGGATTGTCGGCAAGGTGCGGATAGGCCACGTGGCCCTGCGTTCCCTCGACCTCGAGCCAGATATTGACCGAGCCGCGCCGGCCGATCTTCATCATGTCGCCCAGCCGGTTGACGCTGGTGGGCTCGCCGACGAGGCACAGGTCGGGCTTGATCCCCTCTTCGTTCATATAGTCGATCAGCGCGCGGGTGCCGTGGAGGGCCGGGCCTTCCTCGTCGCCGGTGATGATGAAGCTGATCGTGCCCGCATCTTGCGGAACGTGCTTCACCGCCTCGACCATGCAGGCGATCGAACCCTTCATATCGACCGCGCCGCGACCGAAGAGCAGCTCGCCGCGTTCTTCGGGATCGAACGGAGCTGATGTCCACCCCTCGCCCGGAGGCACCACGTCTAGGTGACCTGCGAAGGCGAAGTGTTTCGATCCCGCCGGTCCATGCCGGATCGCGAACAGGTTTTCGACCGGTGCTTCGTCGCTGCCTTCCTCGCCATCGCCGCGGGTCTTGCGGTGCACTGCAAATCCGAGCGGCGCGAGCATCGCCTCCATCTCGTCGAACACCGCGCCGGTGGCGGGCGTGACGCTGGGTGCCGCGATCAAGCGCTTTGCGTAATCGAGCGCCCCGGTCATTGGCGCTCCTGTACGGCAAGCGGACCGGGCGCAAATGCGGTTTCGAGCAGCTCGGCAATGCGGATGCCGGCCTGTTGCACCCGGCGCTTGGCGACCGGTACGCCGCGCACGATGTCTTCCTGCGTGAGCGCGGTTTTCATCGGTAACTCCTCCCCGCAGACGTCTTGAGTATCGAACGCTGTGGGATAGATGAAATCGCGGCTGATCGACCAGCTCTCACGCCCCCAATCCGCAGGCCCGCCGCCGCCCAGATCGGCGCGCTCCGAGGCGGAATAGCGGCGCACGACCGGATCGGCGGGATCGCTGATCGCGCGCTCGGCAAGCGGCCCGTCCCAGATCCAGTGAAGGTTGAGGCTCGGCACGATGCCATAATCGGTCTCGCGATCATTGCCGCCGCGATCATTCTTGTCGCCCGAGTGCAGCGGCATATGAATATCGCCTGCGAAGTGAACCATGAAAGCGAGCGCTTGCAAACGCACATTATCGGGCAGGCTCTCATCGGCGAGAATGCGGTGATTGCGAAGGATCTGCGCGGTCACGCAGTTGCCACCAGGGCAATTCGCTCGTGCATTGTAGGCCTCGCAGATCGGCGTTGTGCGGTAGTGCCAGGCGGCGGTGTAACCCCAGCGCCAGCGGTTGCGGCGCACGCAATCGGGCCAAACGCTCGCGTCCTCGATCGTTGCGAGTTCGCATTGCGGAGTACCGAGCAGTTCTGCTGCGCGCATCAGCCGGCGAATTTCCGCGCGCGTTTCGGGCGAGACATTGGCCTCGGCGATCGAGGCGGTCTTGCGGTGGGCGTAAAAGCCCCATGCCTGGACGGGAACAGGCAGCGCCAGCAGCAGCGCAACCAGCGCTGTAAGGATTACTCCGCGCCCACGTTCTCGTATTGCTCGATAACCCATTGCTCGTCCTCTGCCGCGGCAATCCATTCCTGTGTCCAGGCGTGCTCCCAGATCGCTTCCATATAGCTTTGCGCGAATCCGGGAACGCCTATGCCATAGGTGATGAACCGCGAAACAACCGGTGCGAAGAAGATGTCCGCCGCGCCATAGGTGCCGAACAGAAACGGCCCCGCGCTGCCATGGCGCGCGCGCGCCTCGGCCCAGAGCTGGAGGATCCGTACTATATCGGCGCGGGTCTGGTCGGAGACGTTCTGCAGCTGGATCCGCCGCCGGACGTTCATCGGCAACTCGCTGCGAAGCGAAGCATATGAAGAATGCATTTCCGCCACCATTGCACGGGCCATGCCGCGTGCTGCATCTTCTTTCGGCCAGAACCGGTCGCGACCGACCTTGTCGGCGAGGTATTCGAGGATCGCGAGACTATCCCAGATTACGGCCTCCTCGTCCCACAGGATCGGGACTTTGCCATGGCTCGGCGCCATCTCGCCCATTTCCTGCTTCTGCTGTTCCCAGCCCTCGCCGAGGATCGGGACCATGATCTCTTCGAAATGCAGGCCCGATTGCTTGGTCGCGAGCCAGCCGCGCATCGACCAGCTTGAATAATTCTTGTTACCGATAATGAGCTTCATGTTCTCGCCTGCCCCACCTCGCTGGCTTCACCTGTGCATGGCCTAGTTGTTCAGTCTTTGCGTGTCGAGCCTGAACGGTGAAGTTGACAAAGATGACACCCGGTCAAGCGGCGTTTTCGGTAATTTTCCTTTCATAGACAATACGTTGCTCGCGGGAAGCGAAGTTGACACTTTTCCAACCTTTTCGAAACTCATGGGGGTGCCCATGGAGCCCAGGCTGCGCTGTAAGCTATCGCATCCGCGTGGGGGCGTAGGAAAATCCTTTTGCCGCTAGGCTCGAGCATCTGTAGATCGCATGCGATGAGCCTGCCGCCCTTCCACCTCGCTTTCCCGGTCGGTGACCTTGCTGCTGCAAGGAGCTTCTACGGCGATCTGCTCGGCTGCCGCGAGGGGCGCTCCTCCGCCGAGTGGATCGACTTCGATTTCCACGGCCACCAGATCGTTGCCCACCTCGCCGCCGGCAAGGCGGGCGACCGCGTGAGCAATCATGTCGACGGCCACGGCGTACCGGTCCCGCATTTCGGGCTGGTTCTTTCGATGCAGGATTGGCGGGCGCTCGCCGACAAACTCCGGGCCGCCGGAACCGAATTCGTGATCGAGCCGACGATCCGCTTCAAGGGGAAGCCCGGAGAGCAGGCGACGATGTTCCTGCGCGATCCATCGGGCAACGCGCTGGAGTTCAAGGCTTTCGCGGATGCGGGTCAGCTGTTCGCAAAGTAGGTTTCGCCCAAGGCATCCGCCACAACCGCAGCGCGCAGGGCGGCGATGCCCATGCCCTTTTCGCTGCTGGTGAGGTGGAGCTCGGGATAGGCAGCGGGGTGCTTGCGCGCCTCTTCCGCCACTTTGCCCGCCACACGCTCCAGATCGCTCGCCTTGATCTTGTCGGTCTTGGTGAGGACGATCCGGTACCCCACTGCCGCCTCGTCGAGCATCTTCATCATTTCGCGGTCGACTTCCTTGAGGCCGTGGCGGCTATCGACCAGCACAAGGTTGCGTGCGAGCACCTGGCGACCGCGCAGGTAGTTTTTGACAAGATTTTTCCACCGCTCGACCACTTTCACCGGCGCCTTGGCAAAGCCGTATCCGGGCATGTCGACCAGCCGGAAAAGCGGCTTCCCGCCCGGTTCTCCGCCGACATCGAAAAAGTTGAGCTCCTGGGTGCGGCCCGGCGTGACCGAAGCGCGCGCGATCGCCCTGCGCCCGGTGAGCGCGTTCAACAGTGACGATTTGCCGACATTGCTGCGCCCGCAAAAGGCGATTTCCGGCACGATCGGATCGGGCAGGAACTTGAGCTGCGGCGCGGACAGCAGGAATTCGACGCGCCCGGAAAAGAGCCGCGCCGCGGCATCCTCGCGTCGCTGCTGTTCGCGCTCTTCCGCATCGGAGCCGGTGGGTGTCACACGTTACCCTTTTCCGCCTGTTCGCGCTCTTTCTTCTTTGCCATCTCGGCCTTGTCCTTCAACGCCTGCGCTTTCAGCTGCGGGTGCTTGGAATAGAGATAGCTCTGCTGCGCGAGTGTCAGGAGGTTCGAGGTTACCCAGTAAAGCAGCAGGCCTGCTGCAAAAGGCGCCATCACGAACATCAGGATCCACGGCATGAGATTGAAAATCTGCTGCTGCATCGGGTCCATCGCGCTCGGGTTGAGCTTGAATGTGAGCCACATCGTCACACCCAGCAGCACCGCGAGCACACCGATGCCGAGGAAGCCGGGAACCTCGAACGGCAGCAGGCCGAACAGGTTGAGGATCGTCGCAGGATCGGGCGCAGACAGATCCTTGATATAGAGAAACGGCTCGTGCCGCATCTCGATCGATAGCATCAGTACCTTGTACAAGGCGAAGAAGATCGGGATCTGCAGGATCAGCGGCAGGCACCCGGCCAGCGGGTTCACGCCTTCGTCCTTGTACAGCTTCATGATCTCCTGCTGCTGTTTCTGCTTGTCGTCCTTGTAGCGCTCCTGGATCGCCTTCATCTTCGGCTGGACCGCCTTCATTCCCGCCATGCTGGCAAACTGTTTCTGCGCGATCGGGAACAGCAGGCCGCGCACGATCACCGTCAAGAGAATGATCGCGACACCGAAATTGCCGACCAAATCGTTGAGCTGGCGCAGCAGCCACAGCATCGGCCTTTCGAACCATTCGAACCACCCCCAGCTGATCGCCTTGCCAAACAGCGGGATGCCCGAATCCTCGTAGGCATCGAGGACGGTGCTTTCCTTTGCGCCGGCGAACAGGCGGGAGGTCTGGTTGAGCGCGCCGCCTGCGGGCACGGTCTGCGCATCGTAGATCAGGTCGGAACGGAACAGCGTTTCGCTGAGAGCGCGGAAGCCCGCGCTGTCGATCTCGCCCTCGCCCGGAATCAGCGATGAATGCCAGTATTGGTCGGTGAAGCCGAGCCATGCCGCGCGCCCGGCAGGCGTATCGCGACCGATCTCGGCGAGCTCTTCATAGCTGTTCGGATCGTGAAGCGTGCCGCTAAAGACCCCGATCGGGCCCGAGTGGATGATGAACTGGTCCGGCGTCGCCGTTTCGCTGGTGCGCTTGATAAAGGCGTAGGGCTGGATGATCGCCGCATTCTCGGAACTGTTGAGCACCGTCTGATCGGCGGTGATCATGTAGTTTTCGTCGATCGAAAGCTTGATCCTGTAGGTGATGCCATTCTCGTCGGTACGCGTCAGCGTAACCGGCGTCGATGGCGTCAGCTTCTCGCCATCGGCCTGCCACACGGCATTTCCGGGCATACGTTGGCCATCGACGATAAAGCCGAACTCGGCGAAATATTCGCGGTCGGTGCGTTCGGGCGCCAGCAGACGAACCGGGCCGCTATCCTTGTCGACCGTCTCGCGGTAATCCTTGAGCATGAGATCGTCGATCCGTGCGCCCACGAGATTGATCGATCCGCCGACGCGGGGGCTGTCGATCGGGACCCGGTTGGGGCTGGCGAGCGCCTCGTCGAGCTTTACCGGACCGGTCGGCATGGCTGCGGTTTCGTTTATCTCACCGCCAGTGCCCGCGACCTCGCCTTCGCCGGCTGCGGTGCCGGGATCCGCGCGCGCTTCGGATTGCGTCGCAGGTTCGGTCTGCTCGCTCGTCGGCGCGACCGCCGCCTCCGGATAGAAGGTGCGCATGGCCACGTCCCAACCGAGGATGAGCAAGCCGGAGAGCGCGACGGCGAGCAGGAGATTGCGCTGGTTGTCCAAGATGAAATCCCGTTAGATCGTATACAGCTGTGTTATATAGGTATGACAGTTCGCTATGCCAGAGGCGGGTTCACGGAACCGGATCGTGGCCGTGTCCGCCCCAAGGATGGCAGCGCCCTAGCCGCTTTACGGCGAGCCATCCACCCTTGAGAGCGCCATATTTTCTGAGCGCCTGGATCGCATATTCGCTGCACGAGGGAGAATAGCGGCAGGTCGGCGGCAATATCAGCGACGGGCCGAGCTGCCAGGCGCGTGCAAGGGCAATGAAAACGTATTTCATTTGCCGCGCGGTCTCCGGTTGCCACGGCGCGGCGGGCGGCGCGGATCGGATTTGCCCGCGCGCGCGTTTTCGAGAACGATATCGAGTTCCTTCGCCATCTGCGCAAAGTCCCGCTCGACCCCGCCCGCGCGCCCGACCAGCACGTGATCGTGATCGGGCAGACCCTTTTCGGGCAGGGCGGCGCGCAGAAGCTCGCGAAACCGCCGTTTCATCCGGTTGCGCACGACCGCATTACCGATCTTCTTGGTGACCGTGATGCCGTAGCGGATACCCTGACCGCCATTGGGGCGCGTCAGAAGCACGAAGCCGGGCCGCGCATTGCGCAGCCCCTTGTTCGCCGCGAGGAAATCGGCGCGCTTGGTCAGGACCCGAACGGCCTCGGCAGTGCTTGTGGCTTGAGTCATTTGTTTGCGCCCTCAAACGCCGGGCGCGGCCCGTCCGGGCCGCTTGGCTCCGCCGCATTAGCGGCGACGCGCAGTCGCGCTTGCGAACCACCTTCGGCGGTTCGTTTCGTTCTATTACGCACCCTCGAAAATGCAAACGGGTTCCCGGAGGGAACCCGCAAGGCCGACTGGCCGCCCGTAGCGATGCGACCGTAAGGTCGCACGAGCGAGGAGATCGCACGCCGGAGGGCGTGCGGAAACAAATTACGCGCAGAGCTTCTTGCGACCGCGCTTGCGGCGGGCGCGCAGGACCTTGCGGCCGCCCGGGGTCTTCTTGCGTGCAAAGAAACCGTGCCGACGGGCACGCACGAGATTGCTAGGCTGAAAAGTCCGCTTCATATCGTCCTCGAGTAAACTGGTCTGGCAGGCTGCTTCGCGAGATAACCGCGCTGGCGACCTGTCGAAATAAAAACGGCCGCCGCTTCGAAAGGCAGCCGGGTCAGGGGCGCGCGGATATGGGAAAGCCGCGCATGAGTCAAGCCATTGTGCGCTGCATCCTAGAGCGGAAAGTGGCCGAGATTGGAATAGGCAATGAGCGGGCGTGCCGCCGTGGCGTCGCGCCGTTCGATCTCGGCAAACGGCAGCACTGGAATCGAAAGCGCAACCGGAGCATCGCGCAGGATCGACAGCGGCGCATCTGCGACCTCGCGGCTCGCATAACGCGTCCCGGGCTGTGCCTTTTCGGGCGCGATCCACGGCGCCATGTCGGCCGCGCGCAGCCACAACGCGCCTTCATGCGGCACCGAGTTGGTCATCGCGTAAAAGGCCCGCGCGCGGTCCTCGCTCATCCCCATTTCGACATAGTAATCCAGATAGAGCCGGTTCTCCGGCGCGTCGGGAGCAAAATCAGCCGGCTCGCGCCCGTAATTGTCGAGCCAAGAATGAACGGCAAACTGCGCCCCCGGCTCCATCGTGCGGGTCGCGCCCGCAAGGAACAGTTCCACCGCGCCCGAACGGACAGAACCGCCGTTGGGTACATGTGTGCGCAGGCCAGCGGCACGAATGCGGCGGCCGAGTTCGAGATTGGCGATGTCGTGCTGCGTGCCGGGGGCCTCGATCATTTCGAGCACTTCGATCCCCGGATGATCGCGCAGCATTGCGTCGAAATCCTTTGGTGAATGCCGCCCGGTCGAACCCACCAAAGCGGCGCGCCTCGCGTCGATCACGCGGAATGGGCCGTAGGTGATGCCAGCACCGGCGCGCGGGCTTAAGGGAGCGGGCACCGCATAGCGCGCGGCCAGATGCGGCTTCGCGGCTTCCTCACGAGTTTCGGAAACGACCGTGCCATTGATAATATGCGTCGTGATCGTCGTTACAGAGGCAGGCGCAGCGCGGCTCTCCTGCTCCTCCTTCACTCTCACCCAGCGCTCTGCAACCGGGTCCCATTCCTCGACCCAGCTCGTCACCGAGAGCGTGCGCGTGCCGGCATAATCCTGCGCGGCAAGCGCGCTCGGCACCAGCATCAGCTGCAACAGGACAAGCAAGGCGGCAATTCGCTTCATGCTCGCCCGCATAGGTTCCGGGCGCTTGATAAATTGCGAAATTTTATGCTTGCGAAAGCCTTTCGTATCCGTGCCTAGGCGCTCGACAAACTTCGCTTAACTCGTCACAAACACGAAGAAAATTCGCCGTGAAGGGGGCAGACGAACGGCATGGTCGCATTGGTAAGGACGGTCGCCTATCTCGGGCTGGAGGCGCGCCGGGTGGAGGTGCAGTGCCAGGTCGCATCGGGCCTGCCGCGTTTCTCGATCGTCGGATTGCCGGACAAGGCGGTGAGCGAAAGCCGCGAGCGGGTGCAGGCGGCGCTATCCGCCATGGGCCTGGCGCTTCCGCCCAAGCGGATCACGATCAACCTTTCTCCCGCCGACCTGCCCAAGGACGGATCGCATTACGACCTGCCGATCGCGCTCGCTCTGCTGGCGGCGATGGGCGTGACCGATGCCGAACAGCTCGGCGACTGGATCGCGGTGGGCGAATTGTCGCTCGACGGCCGCATCGTCGCGAGCCCCGGCGTGCTGATCGCGGCGCTCCATGCGAGCGAGGCGGAAGCTGGCCTCATCTGCCCCGCCGAGCAGGGATCGGAGGCCAGGTGGGCGAGCGGCGTCCCGGTTCTCGCGCCGCGCGATCTGGCTTCGCTTCTCGGGCACCTCAAGGGTTCGCAAGTGCTCGACGAGCCTGTGCGGGGCGACGTGGCCGAGCCGCCCCCGGTCACGAATCTGCGTCAGGTGAAGGGGCAGGAAACCGCCAAGCGCGCGCTCGAAATCGCGGCGGCCGGAGGCCACAACCTGCTGATGGTCGGGCCGCCGGGATCGGGCAAGAGCCTGCTCGCAAGCTGCCTTCCCGGCATCCTGCCCGAACTGACCCCGTCCGAAGCGCTCGAGGTTTCGATGGTGCAATCGGTTGCAGGCACGCTCGAAGCGGGGCGGATCAGCCGTTCGCGCCCGTTTCGCGCGCCCCATCATTCGGCAAGCATGGCCGCGCTCACCGGCGGCGGGCTGAAAGTGCGCCCGGGCGAAGTCAGCCTTGCGCATCTGGGTGTGCTGTTCCTCGACGAGCTGCCCGAATTTCAGCGCCCGGTACTCGATTCGCTGCGCCAGCCGCTTGAAACGGGCCGGGTCGATGTCGCCCGCGCCAACGCGCATGTCAGCTTTCCAGCCCGGGTCCAGTTGATCGCGGCGATGAACCCGTGCCGTTGCGGCCACGCGGGCGAGCCGGGTCACACCTGCGCGCGCGGTCCGCGCTGCGCGAGCGAATACCAGGCGCGACTTTCGGGGCCGCTGCTCGACCGGATCGACCTCCATGTCGAAGTCGGTGCGGTGAGCGCGATGGACCTCGGCCTTCCCCCGGCCGCAGAAGGCAGCGAAGAGGTTGCCGCGCGTGTCTCGAGAGCGCGCCAACTGCAATCGGCGCGTGGCGTACGATCCAATTCCCTGCTTGAGGGCGAGAAGCTGGAGGCCCATGCCGCGCCCGACGATGCTGGCAAGCACCTGTTGATGCAGGCGGCGGAGAAAATGCGTCTGTCTGCACGCGGCTACACGAGGATGCTCCGGGTCGCACGAACGATCGCCGATCTCGCAGGCGCGGAGCAAGTCGGACGAGTGCATATTGCCGAAGCGCTCAGTTACAGGCAGATGGTCGGCATGGGCACCTAGTCCGCCCTGAGGGGGCCGTCCTATGTTCGAATTCGATCCGAAATGGCTGATCCATATCGGCGCGGGGCTGCTGCTTATTGCCTATGCGGTGCGCGACGAGCTGCGCCTGCGCATTCTCATCATCGCCGCGACCTTCATCTACATCGCCTATTACTACTACGTACCCGAGCCGCCATTATGGGACGCGATCGTGACCAGCGTGCTCATGGTGGTGGTCAATATTTGGGTGCTGGGCGAGATATTGCTTGAGCGCACCACTTTGCGCATGACCGACGATGAAAAGGCGCTCTTTGACGCATTCGAGACGCTTTCACCCGGCCAGTTCCGTCGCATCGCCAAGATTGCGAAATGGCACCGCGCCGACAATCCTGAGGGAACGCTGCTGATCCGTGAGGATGAGCCATCGGACGCGCTTTTCTATATCTTTGACGGCCTCGTCTCGGTCGAGAAGTATGGGCGGCAATTTCGGTTACCCGAAGGCAATTTCGTGGGCGAGGTTGCCTATGTTCTCAATCGCAAGACGACCACAACGGCGGTCGCGCCCAAGGGTGTGCGCTACGTCGAGTGGGATGCCGGGGTTTTGCGCAGATTGAGCCATCGCTACCCTGCACTCGGCAATGCGCTGAATGCGCTTCTCACCCGCGACCTCGCGAAAAAACTTAAGACGAGCTACCAGCCCGATGACGCTCTGCCGCCAACCAAGCAAACGGCCGAACTGCTGGAAGCAGTCGATTAGCTCGTGAATTTGCGGACAACCGCGCAGAAATCCTCGCCAAAGGTATCGAGCTTTTTCGCGCCGACGCCCTGAATCCGAGACAGCTCATCCACCGAAGTCGGACGCTCGGCGGCAATGGCGCGCAAGACGCTGTCGTGAAAAATTATGTAAGCGGGGATCGAGCGTTCGGCGGCGAGCGATTTGCGCTTTTCACGCAGCGCATCGAACAAGGGGTTGCCGACGGGATTGGCCTCGCCGCCCGACCTGGAGCGACGCTTTTTCTTGGGCGGCTCGGCGATCAATACCGGCTGCTCGCCCTTCAGGACCGGCCTCGCCATCTCGCCCAGTGCAAGTCCGCCATGCTCGGTACTCACCAGCATTTCGTGCGCCATCAGGCTGCGCATTACCGGTTTCAACAAGGGCGCGTCTTCTTCACCGAGGATGCCGAACACCGACAGCTTGTCGTGACCGCGCTGGATCACGCGGTCATCATCGCGACCGAGCAGGACCTTCTCGACATGGCCGAGGCCGAAGCTTTGCCCCGTGCGATAGACAGCGGATAGAAGCTTGCGCGCGGTTTCGGTCACGTCGAGCACCTTCGGCGGGCTCTCGCAATTGTCGCAATTGCCGCATGTCGCCTCCGGGTCCTCGCCGAAATGCTTCAGCAGGATCGCGCGGCGACACCCGGCCGCTTCGACCAGTGCGGCGAGTGCATTGAGGCGCGCGCGTTCGGTGGTAAGCCGATCGGGTTCCACGTCGCCGAGCCACTGCCTCGCCTTGGCGAAATCGTTCGCGGTCCAGAACAGCCGCGCTTCCGCCGGATCGCCGTCACGCCCTGCGCGGCCGGTTTCCTGGTAATAGGCCTCGATCGACTTCGGGAGTCCGGCATGGATGACGAAGCGCACGTCGGGCTTGTCGATCCCCATGCCGAAGGCGATCGTCGCAACCATCACCATGTCTTCCGACCGCACGAAATCGGCCTGGACCCGCGCGCGTTCTTCCGGGTCCAGCCCGGCGTGATAATAGCCCACTTCGCGCCCTGTCGCGGCAATCTTGGCCGCCAGGTCCTCGGTCGCCTTGCGGCTTTGTGCGTAGACGATCCCGGCGCCTGGTGTGCGCGCGAGGAATTCGGCGATCTGCTTTCCTACATTTGCGCGCGGGTCGATGGCGTAGCGGATGTTGGGCCGGTCGAAGCCGGCAACAATCAGGCCATCTTCGGGAATACCGAGCTGGACGAGGATATCCTTCCGCGTCACCTCGTCGGCCGTCGCGGTAAGAGCCAGGCGCGGCACATGAGGATGCCGGTCGAGCATCGGGCGAAGCTGGCGATAATCCGGACGGAAATCGTGCCCCCATTCGGAAACGCAATGCGCCTCGTCTATGGCAAAGAGCGAAATGCGCGCGTTCTCCAGCAGCGTCTGAAAACCGCCCGTTGTGGCGCGTTCCGGCGCTACATAGAGAAGGTCAAGCTCGCCGTCGCGCAGCGCCCGTGCGGTCGCCGCGTTGTCGGTATCGGCGGAGGTCATCGAGGCGGCGCGAATGCCCACCGCCTGCGCAGCGCGTATCTGATCGTGCATCAGCGCAATCAGCGGCGAGACGACGATAGCCGTGCCTTCGCGAACCAGTGCGGGCAGCTGGTAGCACAGCGACTTGCCCGCGCCCGTCGGCATAAGCGCGCAGGCATGCTCGCCGGCCATGACGCGAGTGATCACCGTTTCCTGTTTGCCGCGAAAGCCGGAAAAGCCGAAGGTCTCGCGCAGGGTCGCAAGCAGCGGCGAGGTCTGGTCGGGCAGATCTTGGGCGAGGTTGGTGGAGGTCACTCAAGAGGGAGTAGCGCCACCATGCGCCGCCCACCAATCCGCATAGGTCGAGTTATGCACGAATGTGCGGTTCTGGTCGGGTGCGCCATCGTTCCACCACACCGGGCCACGCTCGCCTAGCGCAAGCTTGGCCGCATGGACCCGGGCCCGCGCTTTCTTTTCCGCCGCGGCATCATCGGCGCGTATGGCCATGCCGACATCGCGGCGCGCAGCCATAAGGTCACGGACGAGCGCCTCGCGTTCAGTTTCCGAAAGATGCGGATTGGCGGCCCGCCATAGCCGCCCGCGTATGATTATGTAGCGCCCGTCTGGCGTTTTGGCCGGAGTTCCGTCAGCCAGCCTTGGCTCGCTTGGCCGCGTCGAGGTCGACCACGTCGCCCTGCCCGATCTGATCGCCCGCTTGTGCGACGGAGCCATCGGCACGCTTGCCGAGGTCGGAACGTTTCACCATCCAAAGGTCCTGATGATTGAGAATGCGCCCGTCATGCGCGAGGATCGATACCGGACCGATCGGCAGACGGTCGCGTTCGTCGACCAGTACCGGATCTTCGGTTACGAATTCCCCGCCATACTTTTGCCCCCACTGGCGGAGTGCAATCATGGCGGGAAGCAGGTCAAAGCCCTTTTCGGTCAGCCGGTACTCGATCTTGCGGCGGTCATCGGCGCACGGTTCGCGCTTGAGAATGCCGTGCTCGACCAGCTTTGCGAGGCGATTCGAGAGAATGTTGCGCGCAATCCCGAGCTCGCTCAGGAATTCCTCGAAATGCTTGAGACCGTTGAAGCTCGCGCGCAGGATCATGAACGACCATCGTTCGCCCATAACCTCAAGCGCTTGCGGCAGGCCGCATTCGATCAGCTCGCGCAGTGGTTCTCTGATGTCGCCCATATCAGTCCTTTCCCTGCAACCTATTTAGCGCGTTTCTTTTCAATCGCAAATCCGGCGCGCATCGGCACTGAACGGCCTGTTCAAAACAAATTCAGTTTTTAGTTGCAACTCGAAACCTAATCGCATAGGTAGTGATTCGCAACTGGTTTTGATTCGAAACCTGGTTCGCGCCAAACAACAAAAGTTTCAAGCCCCAACCGGCCCTCTTGAAAGGAAACGACGATGACCCTCTCCCTCAATCGCTCCAGCCGTCTTTCGATTTTCGTTATGGCTCTCGCCTATACCGGTCTGACATTCGGCACCGCCATCGCACCGGCGCCTGCCGCAGCGCAGGGCGGCGCATATTATACTGCAACACTCGCCCAGCCCGCTGACGATAACCGCGCTGTTGCAGGTGGCGTCGCGTGGTCGTGCGAAGGCACCACCTGCACGGCCCGCAAAGGAACCTCGCGCCCAATCAAGGTCTGCCGCGGTCTCCACCGCGAGTTCGGCGAAATCACCAGCTTCAAGGCGAAGGGCAAGGAACTCGCCGAAGACCGCCTGGCGAAGTGCAACGGCAACTGAGCGCCTGATCCCTCTCCAAACGCGGTCGATCCCCCCGCGTTCACAACCGTCCGATACACTCTCCACTTCGGACGGAACCCAAAGCCCCCGGAGCCGCGTCCCCCAACGCGCTTCGGGGGATTTTTGTATAGGGTTAGAGGTAGCCGGATGCGGCGAGCTGGGCTTGGAGTGCAGCCGCGTCGGTAAAGAGGTGTGCGTCCCAGCCACGCACCCTGGCGGCTTCGATATTGGCCGGATTGTCGTCGGTGAAGAACAGGAGATCTCCAGCGCGGCCGCTGCGTTGCTCCACGATCTCGTAGATCCGCGGATCGGGCTTTGCGACACGCTCCGTCCCCGAGACTATTATGTCTTCGAAAAGATCGAAGATCGGCTCGGTGGGACGAAACGCATCCCAGAACTCGTCTCCGAAATTGGTCAGGCAATAGAGCGGAACGCCGCGCGCATGAAGCCGCTCGACCAGCACATGCGTCCCGTCGACCGCGCCAGGAATCGTCTCGTTGAAGCGTTCGGCATAAGCGCGAATATGGCTTTCGTAGCGCGGAAACTGGCCGATCCGTTCGGGCACCATCTCGCTGAGCGGCCTGCCGGCATCGTGCTGGAAGTGCCATTGCTCGGTCACGACATTTGCCAGAAACCAGTCGAGCTCGGCTTCGTCCTCGATGAGCTTTGCAAAAAGGTGGCGCAAGTCCCAATGGAACAACACCCGTCCCACGTCGAACACCACTGCCTTGCCATCAACGCTCACATAATACTCCATCAGAAACGGCTGCGGCCCGCTCTCCGGTCTGGAGGCGGGCCGCGGCGTCTGCACGGTCACCCACGCAGGCAACCGGCCAATTCATCGATTTAGCCCTGGCGAGCCTTGAACCGGCGATTGGTCTTGTTGATGACATAGGTGCGACCGCGGCGGCGAATAACGCGGCAATCGCGGTGGCGGTTCTTCAGCGACTTGAGGCTGTTGCGGATCTTCATTGTGCTTTCCCGAGAATAAAACAGGCACCGGAGATGGTCTCCGATGCCGGAAAATCAAGGCGCGCGCCTAAACGGCGGAAGTTGATTCGTCAACCTTCTCCGCGGATTTCCGAGAGTTTGCGCTCCCATTGCAGCGCGTGGGCGATGATTTCATCGAGATCGGCGTGTTTCGGCTGCCACGGCAACGTCTTGCGTATGCGCGAAGGGTCGGAGATCAGCGAGGGAGGATCGCCCGCTCGCCGCCCCTCGACCCTGCGCTCGATCGTCATATTGGTAACGCGGTCGACCGCGTCGAGCACTTCGAGCACCGAGAATCCACGCCCGTAGCCGCAATTCATCGTGAGCGATTGGCGCGGCTGCTCGATCAGCACCTCCAGCGCAAGAACGTGTGCTGCTGCAAGGTCGCTCACATGGATGTAATCGCGCACCCCTGTCCCGTCGGGCGTATCGTAATCGGTGCCATAGACGCTGATATGATCGCGTTTGCCCAGCGCAGCCTCGACCGCGACTTTAATTAGGTGGGTCGCACCGGCGGTCGACTGGCCCGACCGCGCCTTTGGGTCCGCGCCCGCGACATTGAAATATCTGAGCGCGCAGTAATTCATCGGGTGCGCCCTCGCCGTGTCTTCGAGCATCTGCTCGGTCATCAGCTTCGACCAGCCATAGGGGTTGATCGGTTCGCGCGGAGTCTCCTCCGTAACCGGTGAGACCTCGGGCATTCCGTAAGTCGCGGCGGTGGATGAGAAGATGAAATGCGGCACGCCCGCTTTCACTGCCGCCTCGATCAGCGCGCGGCTCTTCACCGTGTTGTTGTGATAGTATTTGAGCGGGTTCTCGACGCTTTCGGGCACGACGATCGAGCCTGCGAAATGCATGATCGCTCCGACACCCTGTTCGTCGAAAATCCGCGCCAGCAGCGCTCCGTCCTCGATATCGCCTTCGTAAAGCGGGACGTCGTCTGGCACAGCAAAGCGAAAACCCGTTGAAAGATTGTCGATGACCGCAACCGGCCAGCCCGAATCCTTCAATGCCAGCACCGCATGGCTGCCAATATATCCTGCTCCGCCTGTGACCAGCACGCAGGGCTTGGCTGATTGAGGCGCAATCTCTGACATGGCGTTGCGCCATATCAGAACTTTCCTGCAAGGGAACACGTGTTAAGGCGAAGACCATCGGCAATCTGCTACGCTATCCTCGCAGCAGGAAAGGAACAGTCATGAACGGTCGCCCGAAACCCATCGCCCTCCCGCTTATCCTCGCAGGAGCGCTCGGCCTGTCGGCCTGCGCAGGGACCTATACTGGCCCTGTCGAAGTGACGACCTTCGTCGCTGAAGACCCCGCTCCGCTGGCGAAGGGCGAGATCACTATCACCTTCCCCGACGAAATTGAGAACGAACGCGTGAAGAACGCCTTTGCCGATGCGGTCGCGCGCGAGCTTGGCGCATTGGGATACACGCTGGTTATGGCCGAGGGCGAGAACGTGCAGGTCGCCGCCGTGCGCACGAGTCGCGACCCGATCGAGGGCGCGGGGCGCGGTAGGCGCAGCCCGGTCAGCGTTGGCGCGGGTGCGAGCACCGGCACATATGGAAGCGGTGTCGGGCTTGGTATCGGTATCAATCTCGGCGGCGGGGAGCGCGGCCCGGCTATAGTTACCGAGCTTTCGGTGCGAATATCAGACCCCTCCGGCGAAAGCCTGTGGGAAGGTCGCGCGCAGCTGCCTACCAGCATCAAGTCGCCCTATTCCGATGTGGAGAAGAGCGCCGATACGCTTGCTGCCGCGCTGTTTCGGGATTTTCCGGGTGGCAATGGCGAGACGGTGCAAGTAACGGTCCGGGAACTTGAAAGGACCCCATGACTGCACTCTCCATCGATTGCGCTTTCGACAGCGGCAATATCGACGTTCTCTCCATCGACGGCAACACGGCGAAGCTGGCGATCCGCAAGGATTACCAGTCGGAATTCAAGCAATGGTTCCATTTCCGCGTGACCGGTAATGCCGGCAAAGAGATCGAGCTCAAGATCACCGGACTCAATGACAGCGCCTATCCGGGCGGTTGGCCGGGATACGACGCCTGCGTTTCGGAAGACCGCGAATACTGGGCGCGCGCGGCCAGCACTTTCGACGAAAGCGAGGACGGCGGGACGCTAACGATCCGCTACACTCCCGCGTCGAACATCGCCTATTTCGCCTATTTCGCGCCCTATTCGATGGAGCGCCATCACGATCTCGTTGCCGAGGCTGCGGCCTGCGAGGGCGTGGAACTCACCCGCCTTGCCTCGACGCTCGACGGGCAGCCGCTCGACATGCTCGAAATGGGCGAGGGCGACACCCAGGTGTGGCTCTATGCCCGCCAGCATCCCGGCGAAACACAGGCCGAATGGTGGATGGAAGGCGCGCTCGAATGCCTCACCGATCCGACCGATCCGGTCGCGCGCGCGCTGCGCCAGCGCTGCCGCCTCCATATCGTTCCCAATTGCAACCCCGACGGGTCGCGCCGCGGGCACCTGCGCACAAATGCGGTCGGCACCAACCTGAACCGCGAATGGCAGAACCCCAGCGCGGAAAAATCGCCCGAAGTGCTCGCGATCCGCAACCGGATGGACGAAACCGGCGTCGATTACGCGATGGACGTCCACGGAGACGAGGCAATCCCGGCGGTGTTCCTCGCCGGATACGAGGGGATCCCAAGCTGGACCGACGAGCATGGCGAACGCTTCTATCGCTATCAGCGCATCCTTGATCGCCGCACACCCGATTTCCAGACCAAGCTCGGCTATCCCAAAGCGCCGGCCGGCAAGGCAAATCTCGGCATCAGCACAAATCTCGTTGCCGAACGCTACAGCGCCTGCGCCATGACGCTGGAGATGCCGTACAAGGACCTCGCCGATAGCCCGGAACCCGAGCAGGGCTGGTCACCCGAGCGCTGCAAGTTGCTTGCGCGCGATTGCCTCGCCGCATTGCTCGAATGGCTGGAGACTGAATAGTGGCCTGCCGACTGAGCTGATCAGGTAGAAATTGTACCACAGCGACATGAATTGTTGCCGCAGTGCAACAATTTAAGCGTTTGCGTATTGAATCGAGCTGCCCCCTCTTTTCAGACGAGGCTTCTCACATATCTAGCGCGCGTTACAACGTAATGGAGTTCCAAATGCACAAAGTTACTCTCCTCGCGGCAGCCGCTGCTGCGACATTTGCCACCCCCGCTTTCGCTCAAGACGCAGGCGATGCCGACAATGGGGGCGTCTTCGTCGGTGTGACCGGTGGCTACGACGTGATAAATCTCGAAGTCGGCAATACCGACGCCGACGACAACGGCGTCGTCTACGGTCTTACCGCAGGCTACGATGTTGACACCGGCAAGGCGATCCTTGGCGTCGAGGCTGAAGTCTCCGACACCTCGATCAGCGACAATGTCGGCGACGCCGGCGTTGACATCTACGGCGGTGTCCGCCTGGGCTACGAAATGGATGACAACGACATCATCTATCTCAAGGCCGGATACACCAATGTCGACATCGACCTTCCCGACAATCTCGAAGGCGTGCGCGTCGGCGGCGGTTTCGAGCATAACTTCGGCGGGTTCTTCGGCCGTTTCGAATACCGCTATTCGACCTACAATGTGAGCGACGTTATCGCTGAAGAGGTCAACGGCAACCGCCATCAGGCCGTGTTCACGCTCGGCGCGAAGTTCTGATCTAGCCGATTACCGAACAAGAGCGCGGGTCGGAAGCTTTACGCTTCCGACCCGTTTTCTTTTGTCGTGAAGTAAGTGTGAGACCGCAGTCTCAGTCGAGATGCGCTGGGCCAAAAGCGTGCGGGAGCAACGCCGATAACTGCACCGTCCGTACCTCGTCCCCGCCCACGCACAGGATTTCCGGATCTGTGGCCCCCAGCTGCGCGATCTCGTTCAAGACCTGGCGGCATCTCCCGCAAGGTGTGATCGGCGCACCGTCACCCTTGTCTTCGGGGCCCACCACCGCGACGCTCACCAGGCCGCCGCGCCGCCCTTCGGCCATGGCTTTGGCCACCGCTACGGTCTCGGCGCAGAGCGCGAGGCCATAGCTCGCATTCTCGATATTCGTGCCGGTCACGACCGCACCGTCATCGAACAGGAGCGCCGCGCCGACAGCATAGTCCGAGTAAGGCGACCACGAATGCCGTGCCGCTTCGCGCGCGGCCGCGATCAGGTCTTCATTGGTCATCTCTGCACCACCACCCATTCGATCGGCTCCTCCGACGCTTCGGTCACAAGCTGGCTGTTTGCGCTCCATAGCAGCCAGGGTCGCCCGGCATAGTCCGGTCGCGCCCGGTCGCGCATCAACCACAGCTCGCGCGCCATGCTGCGTGCGGTTCCGTGCCGATCCTGAAATTCGCTGCCAAGCTTCAGGATGACTGGCTTGCCCGCATGCATCTCGATCTGGTTGACCAGCGTGAGCAGCTCGCTCTCGACCGCCGCATCGCTCACTGCCGGATCACAATCATCCGCCACTCGATCCAGCGCAATTGCAGGCGGCAACTGGTCGGTGCTGCGCGGGACCATGCGGGTGAACCGTGCGCTTTGGGGATCGGCGGTCAGGCACGGGTCGAAAGGAAACACCACCCCGACCTTGAGCCCCGCTGCCTTCGCCGCTGCGAGCCGTGCAGCGAAACCCGGATCGGGGGCACCGCCGACCGGTGCGAGTTCGAGATAGACGAATTCCCCGCCCAGCGCCCTGATCGTCTCGAACCGCGTGCCGGTGGCGCCGCTCGCAATCACCGCGCCCTGTTCGGGATAGCGCGCCTCATCGGGGCGCCACTCGCGCATGTCCCACCAAAACCAGCTTGCGAACACCAATCCAACCAGCACCATAAGCGCGAGGAGCCGGAACAGCCACCGGCGGCCCGCACTCCCCTTGCGCCGCGAACGGCCCTTGCTCTTCGAACGCGCCACGCCAGTCAGCCCTTGATGTGGAGCACGCAGATCAGCGTGAAAAGCCGCCGCGCGGTGGGAAAGTCGGTTTCGACCTTCCCGTCGAGCCGTTCCAACAGCAGTTCGGCAGCGTTGTTGTGAATGCCGCGCCGGGCCATGTCGATCGTCTCGATTTCCGCCGGTGTCGCTTTCCGGATTGCCTGGTAATAGCTGTCGCAGATCGCGAAATATTCGCGGATCGGGCGACGGAAACGGGCAAGGCCGATGAGAAGAGTCTCCAGCTCGTTGTCGTCCTCGTCGCTGATCTTCATCGCAAGCCGCCCGTCGCGAACGCCCAGTTGCAGGCGATACGGCCCCTTTGCCCCGCGCTCTGCGGAGCGGCACGGCCTGAAGGTGTTTTCCTCGATCAGATCGTAAATCGCGACGCGCCGTTCCTGTTCGACATCGGCATTGCGCCACAGGATCGTCTCTTCATCAAGAGCGATGTGGGCGATGCGATGCGTGTTCGCGGAATCGGAAGGCGAGCCGGCCATGGGATATGCCTTCGCAGATTGCACTGCCACACTTCAAGCACTTCGACTCAGAGCGCCCGTGGCAATCCCCGGTATCCACAGCGCAAGGTGATTCGACGAAAATATTTTGGACGGTTTTCGGCTTGAAAGTTGCCTTTCAAAAATAGATCAGGAGCCACATGGCCGAACCGGAAAAACTGTTCCCCGAAAACGGGGACGCGAATGATAGCGGGCGCAAGCTACCCTCGAACCTTGAGGCCGAGGCCGCGTTTCTCGGCGCGGTCCTGATTGACAACCGCGTGATCGAGGAATTGCAGACGCCGATCCGGCCCGACCATTTCTTCGAACCGCTGCACGAGCGGATTTACGGGCGCATCCTTACGCTGATCGAGCGCAATGCGACCGCATCGCCGGTTACCTTGCGCCCTTACTTCGAAGCGGACGAGGCGCTGAAGGAGCTGGGCGGCACGAAGTATCTCGCGCAGCTCACTGCCAATGGTGCCGGCCTGCTCGCCCCGCGTGAACTCGCGCAACAGATTTACGATCTCGCGTTGCTACGCGAACTGGTGAGCGTCGGTCGCGGATTGGTCGAAGGCGCGCTGGATACCTCGGAAGAAACCGATCCCATGGACCGGATCAGCCAGGCAGAAGCCGACCTGTTCAAGGTCGCCGAGGGCGCGGCGACGGGCAACGAAGCATCGAGCTTCCGCGATGCCGCGCTGGCCGCGATCAAGATGGCGGAAGCGGCCATGAATTCCGGCGGAGGCCTTTCCGGCAAGACGTCCGGTATCGACGTCATCGATCAGAAAACCGCCGGTCTGCACAATTCCGACCTTGTGATTCTCGCCGGGCGTCCGGGTATGGGCAAGACCTCGCTCGCCATGAACATCGCGTTCAACTGCGCCGAAGCGCATCTGGAGTGGCAGCGCGATGGCGGTGAGTTCAATTACGGCGCGCCCACCGCATTTTTCAGCCTCGAGATGAGCGCAGACCAGCTCGCCACACGCATCCTCGCCGAGCAAGCGGAAATCCCGTCGGAGACGCTCAGGACCGGCAAGATGAGCCGCGACGATTTCCAGCGGCTGTCATTCGCCAGTCAGCGCCTTGCCGAGCTGCCGCTCTATATCGATGACACCCCGGCGCTCACTATCGGCGGGCTCCGCACTCGCGCGCGGCGGCTGAAGCGGCGGCACGATATCGGCCTGATCGTGGTCGACTACCTCCAGCTTTTGCAGGGCTCGGGCCGCGCGAACGACAACCGCGTGAACGAGATTTCGGAGATCAGTCGAGGACTGAAGACGCTGGCCAAGGAACTGAGCGTTCCGGTCATCGCGCTTTCGCAGCTGAGCCGCGCGGTAGAACAGCGCGACGACAAACGCCCGATGCTCTCGGACCTTCGTGAATCCGGCTCGATCGAGCAGGACGCCGACATGGTCTGGTTCATCTATCGCGCAGACTATTATCACGAGGCGATCCGGCCCGACATGCCGACCGAAACGAGCAGCGCGGACGTGGTGGAGAAATACCGGTCGTGGGAAGAGCGCTATCTCGAGCTCAAGAACAAGGCGACACTGATTGTCGCGAAACAGCGCCACGGCTCTACGGGCAATGTGCCGCTGCACTTCCAGAGCGAGATCACCAAGTTTACATCGCCCAACAAACGCGACTATTCGGAGTGGGGCGAAGGCTGACATCCGGCCGCTGCCCGGCGCTCAGTCGGCTGCGGTGCGCGCAATCGTGTAATCGGCGAGGTTCACGAAGTGGAAGAAGCGCCAGCGTAGCCGCGTGAAAAAACTGGAATGGCGGCGATACCATTCATCGTCGATATGGACGCTCGCCCGTTCAAGATGGTCGATAAATTCACGAAGCCGTTCGGCCAGCGTTTCATCGCGCACCCGAACCATCAGTTCGACATTGATACGGATGGAACGGCGATCGAGATTGGCGCTGCCAAAATAGCTCTTGTCGTCGACCACCAGCAACTTCATGTGCAGCTTGCATGGCTGGAACTCGCGAATCTTCGCTCCCGCCTTTAACAGCCGCTTGTAGTAGAGTCGCGCCACGTCGATCGTAGCCTCGATATCGCTGACGCCTGCGGTGATCAGCCGCGCCCTTCCGCGCGCAGCGAGCCGCGCCATGATCCGCCGAAAGCTGCCTGGAGGCGCGAAATAGGCGGTGACGAGATCGAGCCTTTGGCCCTTCACCATGTCCTTCTTGAAGCGATAGGCCCAGTGCCCCTCGCGAACCAGCGGTCCGCCAAGCAGGAGTTGCACCGGTTCGTCATCACCCGGATCCCATTCCTTCACCATGTTGCGGATACGGCGGAATTGCGAACCGTCGCTCTCTGTCCATTCGCGCAAAAGCGCGAACCAGTCGCAGAACTGTTTGGCAACGGCCCCCTCGATCGCGACGCCAAGGTCGCACCAGCCGTTTTCCTCCGGCGGCTTGTAGTAGTGATCGGAGATGTTGGCTCCGCCCGTCATCACCCGCGCGCCGTCGGCGATGACGAATTTCTGGTGGTTGCGAACGAGGTATCGCACCGACCAGCGGGCGGAGAAAACGTCGAACCTGCCTCCGGCCTCGACGATCGGATCGAAAAAATGGTCCGGCGCGTCGCTACCGAATGCATCGATGATCAGGTGGACATCCACCCCGCGCTTGACCGCTGCGACCAGCGCATCGCGTACCGTTTTACCGGCCTCGTCGTGCTGAAACATGTAATAGAAGACGCGCAATGTATCTTGCGCCTTTTCGATATGATCGAGCAGCGCTGCAAACCGGTCGGACCCGCGCGGATAGAACGTGAAGACGTGCTCTTTCGCCTCAATCTGAAAGCTGTCCGCATCCTGGTAATTGCTCGTTGGTGAGCGGTCGGGATCAGGGGTCAGGTCTTCGGCCACGTCACCTCAACGCTCAAAGGGCGTGTCGGTTGCAGAATTCTTGACTCTCGCACGCCTCGACCCTACTTGCGAGGCTCTTTCAGACAACCCGTTCTTGTAAAGGCCCGGCAGATGGCACGCGTTACCGTTGAAGATTGCGTCGATAAGGTTCCAAATCGTTTCGACCTCGTTTTGCTCGCTGCACAGCGTGCGCGAGAAATTTCGGGCGGTGCCGAGTTGACGCTCGATCGCGACCGCGACAAAAACCCGGTCGTTGCCCTGCGTGAAATCGCCGAGCAGACGGTCAGGCCGAAAGATCTCCAAGAATCGCTTATTACCGGACTGCAGAAAATCCTGCCCGACGACGAAGACGATGCCGACGAAATCGGTTCGCTCAGCCAGTCGGCAGAAGCGCTGCGCATCACCGCGAGCGCGCCGACCCGCTCGACCTCGATCGGCGCCGATTACGACGGCTGATCCGGATCGATCACTGCGGGGCAAATTGTCCCGATCTGAGAAGGGCCGCCTCACAGGCGGCCTTTTTCGTTTGCCGGCGCCAGATTTGTCTGAACATGACGCGAATCTGACGGTGGCTGCGTGTTCTTGCCTGGACGGTGAGCGCATGCATACATGCTGTGTGTCGCGCGGCGGTCATACTCGCGAGACGCGATAGGGTACGGGGACAAGTACAAAAGCCAATGGCAACGATTGCGATCTACAGCGTCAAGGGAGGCGTCGGCAAAACCACTTTTGCCGTGAACCTTGCGTGGTGCGCGGCCACCATCTCCCGCCGCGAAACGCTGCTGTGGGATCTGGATGCATCGAACGGGTCTGGGTTTCTCCTCGGTGTCGATCCGAAAAAGAAGCGCTCGGCAGAATCGGTCTTTGCAGCGGATCGCGCTCCCAAAAAGCTGATCCAGGAGACGGGATTCCCGAATCTCGACCTGCTGCCCGCCGACGAGACCATTCGCACGCTTGGGCGGCAACTGGGGCGGATCGGAAAGAAAAAGCGGCTGGCCAGGCTCACGCAGGCGCTGTCGAAGGACTACGACCGGATCGTGTTCGATTGTCCGCCGGTGCTCAACGAGGTGAGCGCGCAGGTGATGCGCGCCGCCGATCTTGTGATCGTACCGCTCCCGCCCTCGCCGCTTTCGACACGCGCGTTCGAGCAGGTGGCCGAGGAAGTGCGGGGCAGCGGCAAATCTCACCCGCCGATCCTGCCGGTGCTGTCGATGATGGATATGCGTCGTAATCTGCACAAGGAAGCGCGCGAGGCGAATCCCAAATGGCCAGTGGTCCCGCTCGCTAGCGCGATTGAGCAATGCGCCGTGACAAGAGAGCCGGTCGGCGCCTTCGCCCCGCGTTCACCGGGTACACGCGCATTTGCACAATTGTGGACCGCGATTGAACGCAAGCTCGCCTCAAGGAAGAAGTAACCGCCCCCTTCCCCAGCCGCGCGTGATGACCCTATAATCGCTCAAGATGAACGGGGGACCGAGTGAGCGACGTTTCCGAAGGCATTGGCGCCGCGATCGAAGGTGCGCTGGCAGGCCGGGCAGTTGAGTCCAGGCATGGCGAGGGCACGCCCGCCGAAGATGAAGGCGGCGCGTGCCTCAATTGCGGGGCGGAGCCGCTCGGCAATTACTGCCAGAACTGCGGCCAGAAACGCCACGTCCACCGCACGCTTTCGGCGATCGGGCACGATCTCATTCACGGCGTTCTTCACCTCGATGGCAAATTCTGGCGCACGCTTCCCCTGCTTGTGTTCAAGCCGGGCCAGCTGACCCGGCGCTATATCGAGGGCGAGCGTGCCAAGTTCGTCAGTCCGATGGCCATGTTCCTGTTCAGCGTCTTCGCGATGTTCGCGGTGTTTCAGATGGTGGGCTTGTCGGCGCCGACCGATCTCGAAGGCGACACCCGCGCGCTGGTGACCGACATGGTCGACCGGGAAACCCGTCTGGTCACCGAAAAGATTGCAGAGATCGACGAGCAATTGGCGCAGTCGGATATCGATGCCGCCCAGCGGTTGGCTCTGGAGTCCGAGCGCACCACGCTGGAACGGGATCTCGCCTTGCTTGAGGGACGCGGCGAAAACCTCGCGCGAATGCTGACTTCCAACGGCACCGAATTCCTCGACGATCTGGAAACGCAGGGAGAAAGCCGGATCGCCGAGGCGAAAGAACGCCTTGCCGCGCTGCCGGAGGGATCGCCCGAGCATGCCGATCTCGCTGCCGAGATCGCCGCGGCCGAAAATGGTCTGACCGAGCTCAGGCGGTTCGAAGGCCAGGCGCAGGACGCGGTGCCATTCGTAGAGACCAGCGACGGCACTCTTACCCTGGAGGAGACCGGCGTCGGCTGGATCGATTCCTTCGTCGGGAAATGGCAGAGCAATCCCAGCCTGATGCTCTACAAACTGCAGGCGAACGGATACAAGTTCAGCTGGCTGCTGATCCCGCTATCGATACCATTCGTGTGGCTGACATTTCTGTGGCGACGCAAGTTCCATGCTTACGACCATGCAATCTTCGTCACCTATTCGCTCAGCTTTATGTCGCTGCTGTTTATCACGGTATCCCTGATCGCGGTGAGTCCCCTTGGGGCAAGTCTCGCTTTCATTCTGTTTTCGATCGCGGCCCCCCTACACGTCTACAAGCACCTCAAGAATACCTACGGCCTGTCGCGCTTTTCAACGATCTGGCGTTTCGTGTTCCTGACGGTGTGCATCCTCATCATCCTGATACTGTTCCTGCAGGTGCTGCTGCTGCTCGGCGCGTTTTGAGCGCCCAAGAAAAAGGCCGCCCGGATGCGCTCCGGACGGCCTTCTCCTTCAATATGATTGCCTAGTGTCAGGCGCCTTCGGGGGCGGCGTCACCCTTGCCGGCGCCGCCAAAGCGTTTGCCGGCCTTGGGGATCGCCGATCCGTGCGCGGGTTTCACCACACTCGGGCCCTTGGGCTCGTCTGGCCGGTCGATCTTTCCGGTTTCGAGCAGCTGCTTGATCTCATCGCCAGTAAGCGTTTCGTATTCGAGCAGCGCCTGCGCGAGCAGGTGGAGCTTGTCCTCCTGGCTGGTCAGAACATCGGTCGCACGCTTCAGGCCCTCATCGACAAGTCGCTTGATCTCGGAATCAATCAGCTTGTTGGTTTCGTCGCTCGACATGGTCCGCATCGTCTGGCCCATGCCGAGATAGCCTTCCTGGCTGGCCTCGTATTGCAGCGGGCCGAGCTTGTCGCTCATCCCCCACTTGGTGACCATGTTGCGCGCGAGATCGGTCGCATACTGGATATCTCCGCTCGCCCCGGAAGAAACCTTGTCGTGACCGAAGATGATCTCTTCGGCGACACGGCCTCCCATCGCCACAGCAAGGTTCGCGTGCATCTTGTCGCGATGATACGAATAATTGTCGCGTTCGGGCAGGCGCATCACCATGCCCAGCGCGCGGCCGCGCGGGATGATCGTGGCCTTGTGGATCGGGTCCGATGCCGGCTCGTTGATCGAGACGAGAGCGTGGCCGGCTTCGTGATAGGCGGTCATCTTCTTCTCGTCCTCGGTCATCACCATGCTGCGGCGCTCAGCGCCCATCATGACCTTGTCCTTGGCATCCTCGAATTCCTGCATCGCAACAAGGCGCTTGTTGCGCCGCGCGGCAAGCAGCGCCGCCTCGTTGACGAGGTTGGCGAGGTCCGCACCCGAAAAGCCCGGAGTGCCGCGCGCGATGGTTCGCGGGTTCACATCGGGAGCCAGCGGCACCTTTTTCATGTGGACTTCGAGGATTTTCTCGCGGCCGTCGATATCGGGGATCGGCACGACGACCTGCCGGTCGAACCGGCCCGGGCGCAGCAAGGCAGGGTCAAGCACGTCAGGGCGGTTGGTCGCGGCGATGATGATGATGCCTTCGTTCGCCTCGAAGCCATCCATCTCGACCAGCAGCTGGTTCAGCGTCTGTTCGCGCTCATCGTTCGAATTGCCGAGTCCGTGGCCGCGCGAACGGCCGACCGCGTCGATTTCGTCGATGAAAACGATGCACGGGGCGTTCTTCTTCGCTTGCTCGAACATGTCGCGCACGCGGCTAGCGCCTACGCCGACGAACATCTCGACGAAGTCGGAGCCGGAAATGGTGAAGAACGGGACGCCCGCCTCGCCCGCAATCGCGCGCGCGAGCAGGGTCTTACCGGTGCCGGGGGAGCCGACCAGCAGTGCGCCCTTGGGAATCTGCCCGCCGAGTTTCGAGAAACGCTGCGGATCTTTCAGGAATTCGACGATTTCCTCCAGTTCCTCGCGCGCCTCATCGATGCCCGCGACGTCCTCGAACGTGACGCGGCCCTGGCGCTCGGTCAGCATCTTGGCCTTGGACTTGCCAAACCCCATGGCGCCGCCCCCACCGCCTTTCTGCACTTGCCGGAGCGCGAAAAAGGCGATGCCGAGGATCAAGAGGAAGGGAAGCGAATTGATCAGGATATAGAACAGGAGGTTCGGTTCCTCGCGCGGCTTCCCCGAGAACTTGACCTCGTTTTCCTGCAGAAGCTTCGTGATTTCCGTATCGGTTGGAACCGGCACGGTCTGGAAATTCGACCCATTCTTGTACGTGCCCGTGATCAAGTCTTCCCCCAGCGCGACTTCGGCAACCTGATTGTTTTCGACCTGGTTGCGGAATTCCGAATACGGGATCTGCGTACCAGGGTTCTGCCCGGCATTGCTGAAGAGCGAGACGACCAGCAGAAGAGCGAGGAAAATGCCGCCCCAGATCATCAATTGCTTCGCCCAGGGGTTCTGGCCCTCGGGAGGCTGCTGGTTGGGATCGTTCTGGTCACTCATGGGAGGGGGATTCCTTTCTCGCCCGATTATGTAGGATCGGACCTGTGAATGGCAAGATAACGCTCGCGTGCGCGCGAAGGACGCAATTTCGATTTAATCAGGGGCATAGGCGGCGAGGAAGACATCCACGGCCCCTTCAATCCTGCGCTTCGTATCTTCGTCGGAAGGAACACTGCCGAACCGTCGCTCAAGATCGCCCATACCCTTGCACATCGAGACAAACTGCTCGGCCGCAAGCATGGGATCGGCAATTTCGAGTTCGCCGCTTTGCGCAGCGTGGGCAAGAAACGCGCTGAAGCCCTGCTTCATACGCCAGGGGCCGGCTTTGAGAAATGCCTGGCCAATCGATGGCTCATGTTCGGTTTCGGCAGCAATGCGGCGCTCGAACTGGATCATCTCGGGCCGCGAAAGGAAGGCGAACATTGCCTCTCCGATCGAGGTCAGCCGTTCGCGGATCGAACCCTTGGGCAGCTCTTCGAGACTGAAATAGCCGCGCATCTTTTCGCATTCCTGCTCAACAGCGGCGGTGAACAAGCCGCGCTTGTCGCCGAAATGGTTGTAGACGGTGACCTTGGAAACGCCGGCATCAGCGGCGATCGCCTCGATCGAACTGGCCGCAAAGCCGACGTCGAAAAAGCTGCGCGCAGCCGCTTCGACGATCGCCTTGCGCTTGGCGATATCGGACGGGCGGCCCTGCCTTTTTCGAATGAGTGTTGACAATCTGAACGGTTCCGTACAATTAAACGCGACCGTTCAATATTTAATACCGATTCACACCAAGGCAACCCCTCCCTCTCCAAAAGGTTCCCCCAAACGTGCTCTGGATCGCCATTCGAATGCTCACCGGTGATGCGCAGAAGTTTTATGGACTTCTATTCGGCATCGCATTCTCGACCCTGCTGATTACCCAGCAGCTCACCATCTTCGTCAACCTGATCGAGCGCGGCGCGAGCGGCGTCTACAACGCGCCCGAGGCAGAGATATGGGTCATGGATCCTGTCAGCCGCACGACCGATGTCGCCTACGCCATGCCCTCGACCGCACTCGACCAGGTGCGCTCCGTACCTGGCGTCGAATGGGCGGTTCCGCATCTGCGCTCGGTCGCGTCGGTCCGCACACGTGAGGGTGATCTCGAACAGGTCGCGATCATCGGTGTTGACGATGCGACGCTGATCGGGCTGCCGAAAAACCTGCTCAAAGGGTCAAAGGACGTCCTCTCGCAGCCCGACTCGGTCATTATCGACGATGGCGGGGTGGTGAACATGTTCGGCGCTGGCGCGAATCCGATCGGCGAACGGCTCGAACTGAATGACCAGCGTGCGGTTATCCTCGGCGTGGCAGACACCATCCCCGCGTTCACCAGCACTGCGGTGCTCTACACCAAGTACAGCCGCGCGCTGAATTTCGTGCCCGGCACGCGGAACCGGCTGAGCTTCGTTCTCGCCGAGCCAGCCGCAGGCATTACCGCCGCCGAGGTCGCCGACCGGATAGAGCAGCAAACCGGGCTGAAGGCGGAAACGCGCGATGAATTCGCTCAGGCGGGGATCAACTTCATTGTCGAAAACACCGGCATCCCAACCAATTTCGGGATCACGGTCATCCTCGGCTTCGTGGTCGGCGTCGCCATCGTGGGCCTGACGTTCAGCCTCTTCATTCGCGACAACATCAAGCAATTCGGCGCACTCAAAGCCATCGGGGTGACCAACTGGAACATCGTGAAAATGGTGAGCGTGCAAGCGGGCATGGTCGGTGCGATCGGATATTCTCTCGGCGTGCTTGGCACCGCTATCTTTCTCTGGAGCTTCAGCGGCAATCCATTTTTTAAGGGATTTTACATCCCGTGGCAGATCCCGCTGATCAGCCTCGTAGCGGTCGTCATCATCCTCGCGCTGACTGGGTGGTTCGCGCTGAGGAGCGTTCTCAACACCGAACCCGCATCGGTATTTCGGTGAGGAGCGCGCCTGCATGAACGACATCAACGGCAAACCCATCGACACAAGCGCCATCGGAGGCTGCGATCCCGAAGCGGCAATCTGCGCGCGCAACATTGCACGCGATTTCGAGACCGGGCAGACGACGATCCGGGTGCTCCACGGCATCAGCACCGACATAAAGCCCGGCGAGATGACCTATCTCGTAGGGGAAAGCGGATCGGGCAAGACGACGCTGATCTCGATTATGTGCGGCATCCTTTGGCCGACCGAAGGCACCGTTCGCGTGTTCGGCACGGACATTTATGAACTCTCGGACACAGAGCTCGTGAATTTCCGCCTCAACAATATCGGCTTCATCTTCCAGCAGTACAATCTCATCCCCTCGATTGATGCTGCCGCAAACGCCGCCGTGCCGCTCATCGCCAAGGGCATGGATATCGACGAAGCGCGCGAAAAAGCGAAAGAGCTGCTCGAAAAGCTCAATATCGGCGATCAGGCCGACAAGCTGCCCAACCAGCTTTCCGGCGGCCAGCAACAGCGCGTCGCCATCGCCCGCGCGCTGGTGCACGAGCCGCGACTGGTGGTCTGCGACGAGCCTACCGCCGCGCTCGATGCCTCTTCCGGTCGCCGCGTTATGGACCTGCTTCGCGAAGTCGCGGTCGCGCCCGACCGGGCCTGCATCATCGTGACTCACGACAACCGCATTTTCGACCTCGCCGACCGTATCCTCGTGCTCGAGGACGGTCGCATTACCCATGACGGCACCGAGATGCCGGACGACCACTAAGCCTTCTCCAGCCCTACACCATCGAGATCCATCATGGCCTTCAACCTCAAAAACATCAGCTTTTCCCGGCAGATCCTTCCCCTGATCGCGGTGGTGGGAATCATCCTCGCCGCGATCTACATCTTCAGCGAGTTGCCCGATCGCGAAACTACCGAGCCCGCTAAGCAGCCCGCCAAGGCAACCGGCGAACTTGCAAACGCGCCGCGCGTGGCGGGTGCGGGTCTTGTCGAGCCTTCGAGCGAAATCATCGATATCGGTTCGGCACTGTCCGGCCTCGTTACCGACCTGCGTGTGCAGCCGGGCGACCGGGTGGCGAAGGGCGAGCCGTTGTTTACGGTCGATGACCGAGCCGTCCGCGCCACACTTGCCGAAGCCAACGCTGCGATAGCCGAAGCGCGCGCTGCGATCGGAGAGGCTGCCGCCGCGCAGCGCACCGCCAACGAACAGCTCGCGCTCTATCGCAATATCGATGACCCAGCCGCCGTCAGCCGCGCCGAGATTGTCCGTATCGAAGGAGAGGCTGCAGCAGCAAACAACCGCCTCGCACTGGCCCGTGCGCGGCTCTCTCAGGCACAAGCCCGTGCCGCAAGCGCGCGCACCGAGCTTGGTCGGTTGACTGTGCGCGCGCCGATCAGCGGCGAGATTCTCGCAGTCAATATCCGCCCGGGCGAATTCGTCGCGACGCAAGGCGGCAGCAGCCAACCGTTCATACAGATGGGCGAAACCAATCCCCTGCACGTCCGCGTCGATATCGACGAGAACGAAGCGTCGCGCGTGAAGCTCGGCGCGGAAGCGGTCGTCTCACCGCGCGGTGCAGCAGAAATCCAGGTCAAAGCGAAATTCGTCCGGGCAGAGCCGCAGGTCGTGCCCAAGCGCCAATTGACCAACAGCGCTGCAGAGCGTGTCGATGTACGCGTTCTGCAGGTGATCTACGAGTTGCCGGAAAACACCGACGCTTTTCGCGTTGGCCAGCAGGTCGATGCATTCATTCCCGCGAACGAAGCGCCAGCAGAGGAAGGTTGAGATGATGCGCCGTCTTTTACCTCTTTCGCTCGCTCTTTCCCTCGGAGCTTGCGTTGCCGGTCCGGCCCCGGAAATCGCCACGCCGACACCTGAACTGCCGCAGGATTTCTACTTCCGCGCGGACGGTCCGACAATTGGACGGGTAGCGGGACTCCTGCCGAATGACGACCCGGCTTTCGCCGCGCTTTCAACTGCCGCTCTCGCGGACGCGCCGAGCCTGGCAGAGGCTCTTGCCCGGGTTGAAGCTGCGCGGGCGGGGGCAGCCCGTGCCGGAGCAGAGCGTCTTCCCAATGTCGGTGCAGACGCAAACGTCACCGGCACCCGCACCAACCCCAATCAGTTCGGTGGCAACTCGCCTTTCGCGCAATTCATCGATACTGAGCAGGTCTCCTACGGCGCCAACCTTACAGCGCGCTGGGATGCCGACATATTTGGCCGCCTGAAAGCGCAGGAACGCGCTGCCCTTGCACGGATCGACGTCGCCAGCGCATCGGCCAATGCCGTGCGTGTCGCGCTGCTTGCCGAGATTGCAGGAAGCGTGATCGACTGGCGTACGCTCGCCGCGCGAACCGAAGCGCTTCGGGACGACGTAGAGGCTGCCGAGAGGCTTGCTGCCCTCGCGAAGACACGTGAAGACGCGGGCATCGCCCCCGGTTTCGATCGCGTGCGGGCCGAGGCTGCCGCCAGCCAATCGCGTTCGCGACTGGCCTCGCTGCAATCCGAGCGTGTTCGAATTGTCGGGCGACTTGTTACCCTCACAGGCCAGAGCGCCGCCGATGTCACGGCTGCATTGGCGCAAGACGCACCCGAGCTTCGGCTTGGGCCGGCTCCGACGTCCCTTCCCTCCGATTTGCTCGCCAATCGCCCAGACATCGCCGCCGCCGCTAGCGAGCTTGCCGCAACCGATGCCGAGCTTGCCGCCGCCGCACGCGCGCGGTTCCCAAGCCTTAACCTATCCGCCGTGCTCGGCCTGCTTGCTTTCAACCTGGGCGATCTGTTCGACGAAGACTCGATCGTCGGTTCGCTTACGGCGGGCGTCGCCGCGCCCCTGCTCGACTTCGGGCGAATCGAGGCCGAGATTGACGGTGCCGCAGCCAACAAGAAAGCGGCCTTCGCTGCCTATCGCGGGGCCGTATTCCAGGCCTTGGGCGATGCCGAAGCCGCCTACGGCCTGATCGCCGCCGCCGACAAAGAGGCAGCGCTTGCAGTCAAGGAGCGCGACGAGCTGGAGCGTGCCGCACGGCTCGCCGATACGCGCTACCGCGCCGGCTTGTCGAACTTCCTCACCGTGCTCGAAGCGCGACGCGCCGCCGATGCGAGCGGGGAACGCGCGGCTGCGGCGATCGGTCGTGCGGAACGTGCACGCGTGCTGTTGTGGCAGGCGCTCGGCGGAACACCGGTGGCACCTGCCGCCTAGCCGAGCACCCGCTCGAACAACCAGAAGCTGCCGATGATCCCGATGCCGTAAGTCGCGGCCCGGACGACCGGAGTCTCTGCCAAGGGCACCGCGCGCCTGATAACTGCCAGCAATGCGAGAAGCACGGCGATCACAAACAGCTGCCCTGCCTCTACCCCCAGATTGAACGCGACGAGTGCGCTTGCGATCTCACCCTGAGGCAGACCGATATCGGCAAGCGCCCCTGCGAAACCGAAGCCGTGCAGAAGCCCGAATGCGAATGCGACCACCCATGGAGCCCGCCGGGTAAATGTCTCGTGCTCGGGGTCGCGCAGCATTCGGGTAACCTCGACTGCCAGGAAAACGATCGACAACGCTATGAGCGCCTCGACCGGGCGGCTCGGCAGACCGGTGTAGCCGAGCGTGGTCGCAACGAGCGTTATCGAATGGGCAACGGTAAAGGCGGTCGCCGCGCCCGCCACTGCCCATCCGCGCCGGACCAGCAGCACCAGCGCGATGACAAACAACAGGTGATCCCAGCCGAAGAGAATATGCTCTGCCCCGATGACGAAATAGTCCCGCGCGACCGCCCACGTCTCGGGTTCGGCAGCAATGGTCGCAGTCGGTGCTGCGGCTGTGAGGCGGAATGTCTGGGCAGGCCGGTCAAGAGGCACGAACCGCGCCAGCGCATCGGCATTGCCAACGAGTTCGGAAAGCCCGAATCGTTCGTTCGAGAGATCGCCGCTGCACCTCAGCCGGGCGCTTCCAAGCAAAGCGAGCGGCGCGGCACGCTGGCTCGGCTCGCCGAGCATTTTGCAGCTTTCGGGCAGGACGGGATCGGCGAAGACCGGCGCGATGTTTCTCGTCGTCGCGGCCACCGGCAGCTTCCATTCGAGCAACCATATGCCGGGCTCACGCTCGGTCAATTCAATCACTGCCGGGCGCAGTTCGTCGGCAGCGAGGGGCGCAGCGAGCAGCGCGCAGAAGAGCGCGACGAGCCATTTCACCGGTCTATCTCGACCCGGTAGGCATCACGCAGAATTGCGAAAGCACGATCCTTGCGCGTCTCGATCTGCGCGCTGCGCCAGTCATTCTCGATCCGGGGACGCAAGCTGTCGAAATCGGGGGCGCCAGCCGATCTGTCCGTAACCCGCACGAGATGCCAGCCGAAGCCCGACCGCACCGGACCTTGCCACCGGGATCCTGGTTCAAGCTCGGAAAGCGTGTTTGCGAAATCCGTGCCGAAACGATCACCGATCTCGCGCAGACTTGCCTCTTCCATTTCGGCAGGGAGACTGATCGCTTGCCCGGGTGAATCATTCCGCAAGGCCTCGATCGCTTCGTCTTGCGCGTCGAAATAGTGCTGGTCGAAACTTACCTTGACCTCGTTGCCGTATCGAGCCGCGTTCTCCTTGAAGTACGCCTTCAATTGTTTGACCGTCGGCTCGGCCACCTCTGCCGCTGCGCTCGCGGTCATATCCATTTTCGACACCATGCGCCGCCGCACCACCGCATCGCCTTGATCGAGCCCGAGCCTCAGCGCCTCTCTGTAGAGCACTTCATCGCGCACAAACTTTTCGATCTGCGCGTCGAGCTCGGCATCGGTCGGCGAGCGGCCCATCGTGCGCTCGAATTGCACGGCAAGTTGAGCTTGCTCCTCGCGCCCCACCTCGATCACGCGCGAGGAGGGATCGACTGCATTGCCGCCGCTCCATGCGAAGAAGGCGTAGAGCAGCGCGCCGGCGACGAGAAAATGGACCAGCGGCTCGCGGGTCCAGCCCGGAAGGGTCATTGAAGCGTCCTCAGGCGCTGGGATTGAGCCAGATCGGCGAGGTATAGGCGCGCTCCTGCGCAACGCTGTCGGCCAGCGCCTCCTCGCTCAAAGTGATCCCGAAACGCGCGGCATCAAACAGTGTCCAGCGCGGCGTGGGGATTTCGAGTACGCGGACGTAGTAGAACGCACGCTGACCCTCGGCATAGTCGGGATCGGTCCACACGCTCCGCAATTCTGCAGCGCCGATATCGTTGGTGTAGGTCGCAGTCGCGCGATCCACCGTGTCGCCCACCGCCGGCACTTTACCGCCCGAGCGCGCGCGGGTTTCCATATCGCTCCACACGACGTCGTAGACTTGTTCGCGCAGATCTCCGGAGGCGTCGAGCCAACCCTTCACCACCTGCACCCGGTCGAGGTTTGCGCCATCAGGATCCTTCAATGCGCTGATGATAAAGTTCGGAGCTTCGCCGCTATCGGCAAGCTCGCCGCCCATCGGAACGCCTTGCGTGTAGCCCTTGCGCACCCAGTCGCCGTCCCAGTCGCTTTCATTGAAACCGAAGCCGCCGAAAACGCGCACGCTCATGCGCGGGCCCGTGGTCGCGTAGACCTCGCGGCGCTGGAACGCGTCGAAGATTTCCGCGCGGGTATTGCCCCTCGCCCAGGCCGCCGCATAGCCGCCTGCGAGATAATGCCAGCCGAACCGGCCTTGGCGCGTGCCAAGGTTCTGCGGCTGGTTCGCGCGATCCGTGTTCGCCTGCTCGTTTCCGGTGTGCTTGCCCCAGAAATTTTCTTCGTCCCCGGTCGCCATTGCGGTGTGGCTATCGGTCGCGCCGATCATCCCGAAGGCGTAGGGGTTCACGCCCAGCTGCTCCTCGAGACTGAGGCCACGTTTCAATGCCTCGCGGACGTATGAGCCAGCGTACATGTCGGGCGTCGATCTGGCCGTGAGCGGCAGGTTGCCGAGTTCCCAGCCCTTCACACCGAAGCCCGCCATCTCGTCATTAGGCGAAAGGAAGGGGTGGGTTTCGCTGTCGCCCTTAATCTGCGTCATCTCGACGACGGGTTCCGCCTCGGCGCGCTTGGCCGCGTATTCGGCGGTCATCGGCGAACCATCGGGCATCGTCATTTCGAACATGAGCCCATTGGAAAGGTTCGAATTGTGCGGGATCGCGAGCGCCTGACCGCCGGTGTTCTCCTCGTAGGCGCTCATATAGTCCCACAGCTGCTCGGCCGTGGTGCCGAGGCCTGGATATGGCAGCACCTGACTTGTGCGGTCGCTGCCATCGCGAAACATCACGACGCGGTGGAGATTGTTGCCGTCCGGCATCAGCGTCCACTCGAAACCGGCCAATGCCGTGAATACGCCCGGCCGATTGTAGCGATCGAGCAGCTCGAGCTGCGCGTTCCAGATCTCGGTTGTCGCCTCGCGCTGGCGTTCGGGATCCCGCAGAGCTGCGGGAAGTGTGTCGTTCGCAGCTGCGGTGATCAGCTCGGCAATCGCCAGCTGCGACTGCTCGGGACTTTCATGCATCATGTCGTACCAGCGCAGCAGCGTCTCGTCGTTCTGGGCGACGACTCCAATGCGCGGCGCATCATAGAGGCGCCGGGTAGCGCCGAGACCATCGGAATGGTCGGCGATCACGAGAAAATCGAGCGGGCGGGATAGCCGTGCCTTGGCCCCGGTCGTCGCGGTAACTTCCTCGCCGCTGGCGAAGCGCAGCGCCGCTTCCGGACCGAGCCGCACGCCGAAGCCGAACGCATCGACCGAATTGTCCGTATGAAGATGGGTGTCGCCCCAATAGGGCCGATCGGGAAATTCGGCGAGTTCGATCGCGCCTTCCCCATCGCCACGCTGCACGTCATCGACCGCCTCGAGATCGTCGCAGCCGGAAAGTACCAATGCCGAAATGCTCGCTAGCGCGAACGATTGCCATGCGCGTTTCATGCGCCCCTCTCCCTCAACTCTCCGGAAAAGACTGTGCCGTCTGTCAGGCCCCGCAGTCAAGCTGGCTCAAAAAGGGAAGTAGCCGGTGCCCGCCGTATCGGATGCGAAATAATAGATACCGAGCCCGATCAGCGCCGCTGCCGCGAGCGCCCAGGCGATCAACATCGCGAGCCCATCGCGCACCATGATGGCAAGGCATATGACATCGATCGCGAGCATAGGACCGGTGCTTGCAAATGGCACGACTTCGAACGGTGGGATGGTGAGGCAAAGGGCAATGATAATGGCAGCGGCGATTTTCAGCCCGATGCCCGAGGCGAATTGTTCAAGCCTGCTGTGCGCAACGCTATCGACTCTCTCTGCAACTGTTTCGAGCTTGCCGGTCGCCTGCCGCAGACGTTTGCTTGGCGCAGATCGCCGCTTGATCCATTCTGGCACCCAGATGTGATCGCGTCCGAACAGCATCTGCACCGCGATCAAGCTGATGCAAACCGCTAGGAAAGTCGGCACTCCCGGTATGCCGCCTGCCGGGGTCAGTTCGACGAGCGCAAACACCATCATAACCGGTGCGAAACTGCGATTGCCAAATCGCTCGAGGACGTCGCCGATCGTGACCCTGCTATCGCGGCCGGCAAGTTCGGCAATGCCTTCAACGACATCGCCGACCGATTGAGGTTCCCTTGTTCCGTTTTCGCTCGTCATGCCGCTTCAACGCACAGCGAGAGAAAACGGGCATGCTTTATTGGGATTTGCGCAGAAGCGCCGAACGTTCGCAGCGGCACACTACCTCGTCGCGCTGATTAAGAAGCTCGTGGGTGAAGGTTACGATCCCGGCCTCGGGCCGCGATTTGCTCTCCCTCAGTTCCTTGACCTCGCTTTGCGCCCGCAGAGTGTCACCAATGAAAACCGGCTTGGGTGTCACCACCTTGTCGAAGCCGAGGTTGGCGACCAGCGTGCCAAGTGTCGTGTCGCCGACCGAAAGCCCGACCAGAAGGGCAAAGGTAAAGGTCGAATTGACGAGGATCTGGCCAAAACCACTTTCCTTTGCCGCCTCAACATCGAGATGTAGCGGCTGCGGATTGTGGGTCATGGTCGAAAACAGGAGATTGTCCGTCTCGGTCACGGTCCTGCGGATTTCGTGCTCGATCCGGTCGCCTACTTGCCATTCGTCGAAGAACTTGCCTGCCATTTGCCTCTATTCCTTCGTCCAGCCGGCAACAATGTCGGAACCGTTCTCGGCGCTCGAGCGGACCACGCCCGGCGTTCGGCTGAAGCGTGGCGCGGGCGCGGTGTGCCATGCGCCATCGTGTTCGACATAGGTGCCGCGCGCCTTCATGTGCGGGTGCTCGCGCGCCTCGTCGAGCGTCATGACGGGCGCGAAGCACGCATCCGACCCTTCGAGCAATTCGCACCATTCGGCCTGCGTCTTTGTCTTGAACAGCGCCGCGAGTTTTTCCGCATATTCATCCCAGTTGGCTGGGTTCATCTGACCTTCCGCAAGCTCCGCCGGAGCGCCCGATCTCGCCAACAGTTCGGCGTAGAATTGGGGCTCGATCGCGCCGACCGAAATTTCCTTTCCATCGGAACAGATGAAGCAGCGATAGAAATGCGCCGCTCCGCCTAGAAGCCCTTTGCCGCGCTCGGTCGTGCGTACAGCCGATTTTGGCAAACCGAAGAAAAAGCTCATCAGACTGGTTGCGCCGTCGACAATTGCGGCGTCCACCACCTGCCCCTTGCCCGAACGCTCGCGTTCATAGAGCGCCGCCATGATCCCGAAGGCGCAGTACATCGAGCCGCCGCCGAAATCCCCGACCAGGTTTTGCGGAGGAACCGCCGGTTCGCCCGCCTTGCCGATCGCGTCGAGCGCGCCGGTGAGCGCGATGTAGTTGATATCGTGCCCGGCGGCCTGCGCGAGGGGTCCGTCCTGCCCCCAACCGGTCATCCGCGCATAGACCAGGCGCGGATTGGCCTCGAGCAATTCGTCCGGTCCAAGCCCCAGCCGCTCCATCACCCCCGGGCGCAATCCCTCGATCAGCACATCGGCCTTCGCGCACGCATCGCGACAGAATGCGAGGCCTTCCTCGCTTTTCAAATCGACTGTCACGCGGTGGCGCGCTCGTTCGACCACGGGGTTGATCACGCCCCCGCCCGGTCGGTCGATCCGAACCACTTCGGCCCCCAGGTCGGCCAGCAGCATAGCGACATGCGGCCCCGGCCCGATCCCTGCAAACTCGATCACCTTTAGGCCCGTCAGCGGACCACTGCTTTCGCTCATTCAAGCTCTCCCTTGTCCAAGCTAATGGCGCGGGTGCGGGCGCGTGGCAAGGGGACCTTTCCCCCGCAGTTCGCGCCCTGTGCGTTGCAACAGATGGATGCCCTCGTTACGCAAAGTCCCCTATTGCAGACCACTTTCGGCGTGAGGGCCAGTTTCTTGAAAATCGCGATTTTCGGCCTCGGCTATGTCGGATCGACCGCGGCTGGATGCATTGCCAGCCAAGGCCACGAAGTCATCGGAGTCGATGTCAGCCAGGCGAAGGTCGATGCGATCAATGAAGGGCGCACTCCAGTCTATGAGCCAGGACTTGGAGAGCTTATTGCAGAAGCGCATGCCGATGGCAGGATAAGCGCAGTCATATCGCTTGCCGACGAACTCGACGATTGTGACCTCGCACTGGTCTGTGTCGGGACACCCAGCGGCGTAGACGGCGCGCATGACATGAGCTTTGTGGCCCAGGTCACACGCGACATTGCAGAGGCGCTCAAACCGGGGCGATCAAAGCCGCTTACGCTCGCCTTCCGGTCAACCATGCGTCCGGGATCGTGCGAGAACATCATCTGGCCGATTGTCGAGAATGCTCTGGGGGATGCCGCCGGGGACGCAGTCGAACTCGTCTACAACCCGGAGTTTCTTCGCGAAGCGTCGGCGATCGAAGACTATTTCAACCCTCCGAAAATCGTGATCGGAACGCGCGACGCAAGACCCTCCCCGACAATGCATGCCCTTCACCAAGGGATCGAAGCACCGGTATTCGAAGTCGGACTTCGTGAGGCAGAGATCACGAAATTCGTCGATAACAGTTGGCACGCGGTGAAAGTCGCGTTTGCCAACGAGATCGGAAGGGTCTGCCAAAATCTCGACATCTCTGCCCGCGCCGTGCACGAAATCTTCGTTAGCGATACCAAGCTCAACATTTCGCCTTATTACATGCGGCCCGGCGGCGCGTTCGGGGGCTCCTGCCTGCCTAAAGACGTGAGGGCGCTTCAATATCTCGCAGCGGATACCGGGGCGGCGACCCATCTGGTGGACTCGCTCATTCGATCCAACGAAGCCCACAAGCACCATCAGTTCCAAAAAGCGACTGAGGGCCTTCGCCCAGGCGCAAGGGTCCTGCTTGTCGGGCTGGCCTTCAAAGTCGAAACCGATGACCTGCGAGAAAGCCCGGCGGTCGACATGGCACGCAAGCTTCTGGAAGCAGGTTTCGATCTCGATATATTCGATCCGCAGATCGAGCCAGAGAACCTCGTCGGCAAGAACCTAGGTTACGCCTACGCCTGGCTCCCCAGGATCGATGGACTTCTGGTCGATAAGGCGACAGCTGAAGGTGGCGGCTACGATTGCATCATTGCCACCAACCGCCTGGTCAATGATCTCTCGGTCGACACTGCCAGGCTGGTGGATGTGAGCACCATTCCGTGAGCAACGCGTTGGTGGCGGAAGAGGGCATTCCCGAAGTTATCGAAGGCGAGCCGCTGAAGGGGCGTCACGTCCTTATCGTCGTCGAGAATCTGCCGCTCCCGTTCGACCGCAGGGTCTGGCAGGAAGCCCGAACGCTGAAAGCAGCAGGCGCGCAAGTCTCGATCATTTGCCCGACCGGCAAGGGACACGAGAAGCGTTACGAGGTGATCGAGGGGATCGAAATTCACCGCCATCCGCTGCCTTTGGAAGCCAAGGGCGCTCTCGGCTTCCTGCTCGAATATGGCGCCGCGCTGTTCTGGGAAACGGTCCTTGCCTGGCGAATCTTTTTCAGGCGGCGGTTCGATGTGATCCAGGGTTGCAACCCGCCCGACCTGATCTTTCTCGTCGCGCTGCCCTTCAAGCTGATGGGCGTGAGATACATTTTCGACCATCACGACATCAATCCCGAGCTTTACGAGGCGAAGTTCGACAAGCGCGGATTCTTCTGGCGGTTGATGGTCCTGTTCGAAAAGCTGACTTTCAAGGTCGCCAATGTATCGATCGCGACGAACGAGAGTTACAAGTCAATTGCAATTCAGCGCGGCGGCATGGCCGCAGATCGCGTCCACGTCGTGCGGTCCGGCCCTGACCTGTCGCGGCTGAAACGCGTGGACCCGGTCGGCGCGTGGAAGAACGGCCGGGCTCATATGGTCGGCTATGTCGGCGTGATGGGCGAGCAGGAAGGGATCGACCTTCTGATAGATGCGGTTCATCACATCGTGCGCGAAAAAGGCCGTGACGATATCCAGTTCGTGCTCGTCGGCGGAGGTCCAGCGCTGGACGATCTGAAAGCGCTCACTGCCGAGAAAGGCCTTGCCGACTTCATCACGTTCACTGGGCGCGCGCCCGACAAGGAGCTGTTCGAGGTTCTATCGACCATGGAGATCGGCGTGAACCCCGACAGGGTAAACGCGATGAACGACAAATCGACCATGAACAAGATCATGGAATATATGAGCCTTGCAAAGCCGATGGTGCAGTTCGACGTGACCGAGGGACGTTTCTCGGCGCAAGAGGCTTCGCTCTATGCGAACCCGAACGACTCCATCGACCTGGCAGAAAAGATCGTCGAACTCGTAGATAGTCCAGAACGGCGAGAGGCGATGGGCGAGTTTGGCCGTGCACGCGTCATCGAAAAGCTGAACTGGCAGCACCAGATCGATCCGCTCCTTGCTGCGTATAAACAGGCGCTTTCGATCTAGTCGCATTTCCGAGCTCACCAGGCTCACAATGCGTGTGGTAAAATTCGCAGCAACCCTAACGCGATCTTTACCCCTCATGGACCATGGAATTCTCGCAAAAAAGCGAGGAATCGAACCCATGAATGCACCATTCGACGCGGCCACCGCCTTCGGGCCGGATGCCGCTGTCCAGCCAGCCCCCGACCACCAGGTCGCGGTTATCGGTCTTGGCTATATCGGCCTGCCGACAGCGGCCGTGCTGGCTAGCCACGGCTGGAATGTGTGCGGGGTCGATGTCTCTGAAAAGGTTGTCGAAACGGTCAATGGAGGCGGCGTTCATATCGAGGAGCGCGACCTCGACCGGCTGGTTCGCGAGGCGACAGAATCCGAAAAGCTCGTCGCATCGACCGAGGTTCCCACCGCGCATTTTTACATGATCGCAGTTCCAACCCCGCTTAACGAGGATAAAGCACCTGATATCAGCTATGTAGAAGCCGCGGCCCGCGCCATTGCGCCAAAGGTCCTGCCCGGCGCATGCATTATCGTCGAGAGCACCTCACCCGTCGGCACGACGGAGCGGGTCGCGCAGATCATTGCCGAAATGCGCCCCGACCTGAAACTGCCCGTCTACGGCTCGCAGGAGGGAGGCGATGTTGCGCTGGCCTATTGTCCCGAGCGGGTCCTGCCCGGCAAAATCGTTCGCGAGCTGGTCCAGAACGATCGTGTCATTGGAGGCATTACCCCGGACTGCGCCAAACGCGCCTCCGCGCTCTATTCCAGTTTTGTCGAGGGCGACTGTCATGCGACGAATTGCCGCGTTGCCGAAACCGTGAAGCTGGTCGAAAACAGTTTTCGCGACGTCAACATCGCCTTCGCCAATGAACTCAGCGTCATCGCCGACGACCTTGGCGTCGATGTGTGGGACGTGATCGCGCTCGCAAACCGCCATCCCCGCGTGAATGTGCTGCAGCCCGGCCCCGGCGTGGGAGGTCATTGTATCGCGGTCGATCCGTGGTTCCTCGTCTCGAGCTCGCCCAAGGCCGCTCGCCTTATCCGCACCGCCCGTGAGGTGAACGATTTCAAGGCAAGTTACACCGAGCGCCGCATCCGCGCGCTGCTCGATGCTGTGCCTGGAGGCAAGGTCGCGTTGCTCGGCCTCGCTTTCAAACCGGACATCGACGACTTTCGCGAAAGCCCGGCGATGGAGATTGCGCTCAGCCTCGCGAAGACGCGCGGCCAGCGGATCATGCTGGTCGAGCCCTTTGCCGAAGAATTGCCCCAGGGCTTTGCAGGAACTGGCGCACAGCTTGTCGCGCTTGACCATGCACTGCAAACCGCCGAGATCATCGTCGTGCTCGTCGATCACACCGCTTTCAAACACCTTCTCCCCGACGACCTTGCGGGCAAGTTGGTGTTCGACACCCGCGGAATGCTCAACAAATGAGCGAAACCGGCGGGAAGCCACGCATTCTGGTCACATTCGGGACGCGTCCCGAGGCGATCAAGATGTTCCCCGTTGTTCAGGCACTGCGAAATCACGGCGGCTTCGACGTGCGCGTGGTGGTGACGGCGCAGCACCGGGAGATGCTCGACCAGGTACTCACCATTGCCGGAATTGAACCCGATATTGATCTTGACCTGATGCAGCCGGGCCAGAGCCTCGATGCGTTGGCCGCGCGCATAGTGACCCGCTTCGGCGAGGCGCTCGATGCGGAAAAGCCGGACCGCGTGCTGGTTCATGGCGACACGCTGACGACCATGATGGCCACGCTCGCATGTTATTTTCGCCGCATCCCCGTTGGCCATGTTGAAGCCGGACTTCGTTCGGGGGATATCTATGCGCCGTGGCCGGAAGAGGTGAACCGCAAGGTGACCGGTGCAGTCGCAGATCTCCACTTCGCCCCGACCGATAGCGCGGCCAATGCCCTTCGTTCCGAAAACGTGCCGGACGCTGCGATCCACGTGACCGGCAATACGGTCATCGATGCGCTCCTGGCTGCTCGTGAAGCGGTGATCGCGGATAGCTCGCTTGCTGCAGCAATCGAACCGCTCAGAACCCGTTTTGCGGACAAGAGGATAATTGCCGTTACCGCGCATCGTCGCGAGAACTTCGGCGATGGAATGAGGCAGATCGCCTCTGCCCTCAAACGCCTGGCGAGCCGTGACGACGTCGCCATCATCTATCCAGTGCATCCCAACCCGAACGTGAGCGAGGTCATACGCCCGGCGCTTGGCGCAATCGACAATGTGGCACTCATAGAGCCGCTCGATTACATTGGTTTTGTCGCGATGATGGAGATGTCGGATATCGTTCTCACCGATTCAGGCGGCATCCAGGAAGAGGCGCCGAGCCTAGGCAAGCCCGTGCTCGTCATGCGCGACACGACCGAGCGACCCGAAGGCCTGGAAGCAGGCACGGCGCTCCTGACCGGCGCGAATGCCGACGTAATCGTGCGGGAAGTGTCTCGGCTTCTTGATGACCGTTCGGCATTCGGTGCAATGGCGAGAGCGCACAATCCATTCGGCGATGGACAGGCAAGCCGTCGTATCACCGACATCGTCGCGGAAGCCTCGGGCCTCTCCTAGGTTGCTTTGGGCGACGCTCGAACCAGACGTATGTAGACCAGCGCGCAACCAAGAACCGCCAATGACGTACCGATGTCGATCAGCCAGTTGAGCTTTAGCGGCCCGTACAGGAGTGCATCGATCACATGCAGTGAAACGAGCCTCAGGCAAATCAGCAACACCATCGTCGAGCAAGCAACCTTGGCGGCAAATAGAGCCTGATCTCGACGCCCCCTGGAAAGCCGCAAAGCCTTGCGGACCATGACGATTGCGGCAAGGCTCGCCAAAGCGAACAAGCCTATCATGATCGAAATCTGACCGACCCGCCGTTCATTGTAAAAACCCTGTTCGTGCGCCAGTTCGCGCAACCGGAATTCGAGCAGGTCTTCGATCAGGAAAAGCCGGAGAGAGACGAGCACTGCGAAGAAGAGCGCGATCAGCATCCAGCTGCGAACGTACAAAGGTGGCTGGCGGTATCGCGATGCGGTGTTGGCGGCAAAAGTACAGGCCCCTGCAACAGCGAGATAAAGGCTAGCCGCCACCACGCTCAGCCAAGTCAGCTCCGGCGCATCCACGTCTGTCCCCTAAACGCTGCCGCCAGTTGGCGTCGAAAATCCCTTTGGCGCTGCCTCGCCACAAATGCGACATCCCGGCGAGTACCGACCGATTCGGTTCGTCCCCCGAGAGCAACCGTCTATCGACAAGCCTCCGATTGCCGACAGCATTCTCGGGGGTCAGGTTGCGCTGCAACATGTTCGCGTTTACGGGTTTTCCCTGAGGTGTTCAAGTACGGTAACGAGGGGAAATCCGCCGTGAACTCAAGGGAAATGCCGATCCATTTCAGGTTGTTCGGCGCTGTCGCCATCATGTCACTCGGGGCCTGTGCCGGAACGCCCGATCCTGTCATTGGTGCAACACAGACAGACCCTCGCAATGACTACGGCCAGGCGGGCTACCAGTTCGCCGCGCCGACCACCTATGCTCTGCGCCCTTCCGATGTGATCTCGGTCACTGTGTTCCGTGAGCCGGACTTCTCGCTGGAAGAGGTGAGGGTAGGTGTCGATGGCGTCGTATCGATCCCGATGATCGGCGCGGTTCCCGTGGGTGGGATGACCACCACTTCGGTCGAACAAATGCTGACCCAGCGCCTTGCCGCAGCCGGCCTCAAGAGCCCGCAGGTCAGTGTCAATATCAACGAATACGCTTCGCATCTTGTTACCGTCGAGGGCGCGGTGAAGGAGCCGGGCGTTTACCAGTTCCAGCCGGGTGCCCGCCTCTCTTCAGCAATCGCACTTGCGAGGGGTACGGATCGCGTTGCAGACCAGTCGCAGGTGGCTATTTTCAGGACGCGTTCGGACGGGATTTACGCGGCGAAGTTCGATTACAAAGCCGTCAGCCAAGGCACCATGCTCGACCCGGTGATAGAGCCCGGCGACCGTGTCGTAGTCGGCACATCCGGCCTTTCGCAGGCGTGGCAGGATGCCTTGCGGGCCATCCCCGTATTGGGAATTTTTGCCAGCATCAATTATTGATAGACCGTGAACCAGTCGCAACCCTTGGATTTGATAGACCCCCGGCGGCAGGATCTCTGGCATGAGCCGGAGCATCTTCCTGCAATTGCGGGCGGGCCAGGGCGCGACGGGCACTTTTTCAACCTCGCTTTCGTTCGGGGGGCTCTGGTTCGCCAGGCCTGGCTCGTGGCGGCGGTTGTCGCACTTGCTCTTGTCGGCGGCCTGGTTCTCACCCTCCTGAGCAAACCTGTCTACGAAGCAAGCGCGACGGTGAAGCTTGAGCCCCGCAGCGATTTCATAGTCGCAGGCCAGGAATATCGCGGCTACATGAGCGACCGCCAGGTCCAGGAGTATCGCCATACCCAGGGCTCGATCATCGAAAGCCGGAGCCTCGCGTCCGAAGTGGCAAGCAATCTCAAACTTGGGGAGCGTTACGATCTGCTCGGCGCGGATATCGACGAGCAGCGCCCTGCATCGATGTCCGACGAGGCCTGGCAGCAGGAAAAACTGGAACTCGCTGCCGCCAGCCTCCAGCGCGGGATAGCTGTCGACATTCCCTTCGACACCAGCCTCATCACAATCACCTTCCAATCGGGTGACCCTGTCCTTGCTGCCGAAATCACCAATGGGTACGTCGATGCTTTCCTGAAGACTGAAACCAGCGCCGAGATCGAGCTGAACGAGTACGGCAAGGACTTCTACGAAGAGCAAATCACCCTGGTCCGTGAGCGCCTCCGAAATGCCGAGCGCGAGGCAAACGAATACGCGCGGTCGAATGGACTGGTTGCCCAGGAAACGGTTGGTTCCGGCTCCAATGGGCAAGCGGTCCTGACGACTACGGGCGCCAACCTGATGCAGATCAACTCTGCAGCAGCAGAAGCGCGCGCCGATCGCATCAGGGCCCAGCAGCGCTGGCGCCAGATAGAGAATGTTCCGCCGGAACAACTGCCCGAGGTCCAGTCTAACCAGGCGGTTCAGGCAATGATTACCGAGCGCAGCAGGCTCGAGACCGAACTGATCGACCTCCGGCAGCGCTACAACGAACAATTCCCTGAGATCGTGGAAAAGCAAGGGCGGGTCGATAGCCTTACCGCTCAGATCAATCGCATCGGCAACGACATCAAATCGAGTATTCGCAACGATTTTCTCATCGCCCAGCGGCAGGATCAGGCCCTTCAAAGCGAACTGAACTCGGTTACCGAGGTCACGCTGGATGAACAGGACAGGAAGGTCGAATATGAGGTTTACGAGAGGGAAGCGCAGGCCTTGCGCGACCAGCTCGCCTCGTTGCTTCAAAGCTACAACTCGCTGACCAGTGCATCGGACTTTGAAGTTCCGTCGATCACCCGTGTGGATTCTGCCCGTGTTCCCACTGCGCCAATCGCACCGAGCCTGTTCAAGAACATGATGGTTGCGCTGTTTGCGGGTCTGGCCATCGCATTCGGCCTGGCTTTGGTCAGAGAACTTGTCGACAACCGTATCCGTTCGACCAGCGATATCGAAACCAAGATCGGGTTGCCAGCCCTGGGCCTGACGCCATTTGTCGATCCCAAGGACGAACATATCAGCGGCGAAGAACCTTTCACGTCGCTGGTCGAATCATATGCCTCTATCAGGACCGCGATCGACTTTGCTGTTCCGCGCGAAATGAACCTTGTGCAGCTGACCAGCACAAAGGCATCGGAAGGGAAGTCTACCACTGCGCTTATCCTCGCCGAATTGTTCGCCCGGATGGGTCGTCGCACGCTTTTGATCGATGCCGACCTTCGCAGGCCTTCCATTGCCGATTTGGTCGATTGCGACAGTTCGCAGCCGGGCCTGGTCGAGGTGGTTTTGGGGCATGCAACGATGGAACAGGCCCTCTATCGCGATGTTCATGAGAACCTTGAGATTCTTCCGATGGGCACTCGTCCGCCCAATCCGCCCGATCTGCTTTCCTCCAATGCCTTGCGCGATTTCCTCGCGACGTGTCGCGATCAATATTCGATAGTCCTCATCGATTCCCCTCCTGTCCTTGGAATCGCGGATGCTCCAATCCTTTCGGGACTGGTCGACGCCACCGTCTTCGTCGTCGAAGCGAATTCAGCGAAGAGCGGCGACGCGGTGAATGCGGTCAAACGGTTGCGGGGCGCTGGCGGCAACATAATCGGCGCTGTCCTGACAAAATACGTCCCCCTCAAGGCGGGTCAGGGGTATGGTCAGGAATACGAATACTACCACTATGGCTCTTGATGGGGGCTAGGCATGAAAGGCAGCTCGGGCGCCGATGCCACGCCGTTCACGGTAGTTATCCCGGCTTTCAATGAGGAGACAGTAATCTCCGCATGCCTTGAAAGCGTCTTTGACGGAATGCCGCTCGATGCCAATTGCGAGGTGATCGTGGTTGCGAACGGATGCCGGGATCGGACAGCCGATATCGCGCGCGCGTTCGATCGGCGCATCAGGGTGATCGAGATTGCGCAAGGCTCTAAGACGAATGCGATTAACCAGGCGAACAGGGCGGCGACACGTGCGCCCCGAATTTTCCTCGATGCCGATGTCAAGTGCGACTACCGCTCCTTGTCGGCCCTCGCCAAAATACTGGGTGACCCAGATGTCTTAGCGGCCGTGCCGCAAGTCCGGATCGATACCGATGGGGCGGATGCGCTCGTGAAGGCGTATTATCGCGTCTGGCTACGCCAACCTTTCGCTGCGAGCGCGCTCGGCGGCACTGGGTGTTTCGGTTTGTCAGCCCGCGCCTTGCGAAAACTGGGGTCCTTCCCGGAAATCATAGCCGATGACCTTTGGGCGATGAGCCGCTTCCCGCCTGAAAACAGGCGCATCGTGACGTCGGACGACGATGGCAATCCGGTCTATTCCACAGTGACCGCGCCCAAGTCGTTCCTTAGCCAGATCCGGGTGGAAAGCAGGCGCCACTCGGGTTCGCTGCAGGTCAGGCGCGAATATCCGACACCCAACCTGTCCCTGACCGGCAAGGCAACCATCATACCAACAGCCAAAGGCAGTGGCACGTCCACTATGGACGCCGCAATCTTTCTCGCGATGAAAGCTGCTGCAAGGCTCAAATCAAAATGGCGCGCCGTTCGCGGAGCGCAGACGGTCTGGACCCGCGACCTATCGACGAGGATGCCATAGTGGCGACGCGATCCCTTCCTCCACCCTCTCCCGGGATTGCGCCGTGGCACAAGTTGACGGCGATGTTCGCTTCGATGCCAAAACTCATCATTCCCGCGGTCCTGTTCGCATATTCGTGCCTGCTTCCCGCCGAATTCGCTTTCGAGCTCGGCGGGGTGGAGATGTGGCCCTATCGTGTCGTCGGCATTGCGATGCTGCCGGTAGTTCTCTTGCTCGCCCCTTCTTTGCCGTTTCGCCCGTCCAAGCTCGATCTGCTCGCTGGCTTCGCGGTCTTCTGGTACTTCTTTTCGACCATTGTCCTGCATGGTCTGGATGCCAACATGGTTGTGGCGATCGCTATCACCGGAGACTTCGTCCTCGCTTACTCGATCGGGCGACTTTGCATCCGCGGACCGACGCATTTTCGAATGTTTCTTGCAGCGATTATCCCCGGTGCTGCGATCGCCGCCGGGGTGGTGGTGATCGAGTCCATTGCCGGCAGCCTACTGCTACGTCCGGCACTGGCAACCTTTTTGGGCCAGGCGTTTTACATGACGCCGGAATTTCGTTTCGGCCTCGTTCGCGGCTTGGGACCATTCAACCACCCGATCCTTGCCGGCGTTTTTCTTACCAGCCTGTTGCCCTTGTTCTGGCTGGCCTTCCGCGATCGGAAAATGAAGATAGCAGGCGCCGCAATCGCGATCGCCGGATTTTTCACCCTAAGCTCTACCGCGTTGCTCAACCTTTTGGCCGGTGGTGCGCTTCTTGCCGGGCTCTACGCACAGCGCGCATTCAAAATCCCGGTTTTCGCGATCAGTGCGATCGGAATTGTGCTGGTATATGCGTTCCTGACATTTGCGAGCCAGAGCGGTGCTTTGTCCGTATTCTCGAGGTACGTGCTGTTCAATGCTTTGTCGGGACAATATCGCGAATTGATCTGGAAGTACGCGACCCAGGAAATCTCCGAGCACCCGATCTTCGGCATCGGGCAACGCGACTGGAACCGCGCCTACTGGATGTTCAACGATTCGCTCGACTCCTATTGGCTCGAAATCAGCATGAGATACGGCCTTCCGCTCGGCATCGCGCTACTTGCTCTCACCCTCGGGACCGCATTTTCGCTCGTCCATTCCGCACGGACTTTTCGCTATGTGCGGGACCGCGATGTCCATATCGCGATCGCGATGAGCGTGCTCGTTATCGTCTTTTCCGGCCTCAGTGTGCATATCTGGCAGAATGTCGGAATCTGGTACCAGTTTCTTACGGGGATCGGCGTTTCGCTATCCGCCGCGGGCTATGCGGGACTCGAAAGTCGCCCCCTGCTGTCACAAAACGCGCCAGCGCGAACGGACCTCGAGCCCCAAGGCAAGCGCTTGGCCCGGCCCGGTTCGATATGACACGGTCATTTAGCCTCCTCACCAAAACCTATCGCGGCGATGCCAGCCTTTTCGGGGAACTGTGCGAGAGTATCGACGAGCACATGCCCGAAATCGAGCACTACGTACTTGTCGATGGAGGCGACTTCCCCCTTTTCGCAGAGTTTTCGGGCGACCGGCGACACATAATCGATTGCAGCCGGGAACTGCCCCGCTTTAAGGAGCTCGACGTCTTCGGGCGACGGATTTGGTGGCGGTTTCCTCACAGGATCGTCCGGGGTTGGATCTTCCAGCAAATCGCAAGGCTGCATTTTGCTTCGAGGCTCGATTGCGACGCTGTCGTGTCCGTTGATAGCGACGCTGTGTTCGTTCGCCCCATAGATCCGCACCAGGTCTTCGACGGAAAGCGGATCAGGTTTTTCAAAGTACCTGATCGGCCTTCTGGACCCGCCGCTGAATCGCCCAAATGGCATGATGCGGCAAGTGACGCCCTTGGCCTACCCAAGGTCGGATATACGGGGCACGACTATATCACCACCACCCTGGTCTGGTCCCCCGCGATCGTCCGCGATCTGCTGGAGCATATCAGTGATCTCTGGAATCGCCCATGGCACGATGTCCTGATCCGCCCATTCCGTTTCAGCGAATGCGTACTCTATGGAGTTTATGCCAGCTTTGTCGCGAAAGACATCGAAGCCCATCTTTCGCCCACACAGCAGACGATGTGCCATATTTCATGGGGCTATGATTTGGAGCTGCGCGCTGAACGCCTCCGCTTCGCGCGCGATATCGCCGATCACCAATGTGCGATCGTCGTGCAATCGAACTTGGGCTTGGATCGGTCGACGCGAAACGAGATTATCGAACTGGTTCGCGATCAGGTTCGGGCCAAAGCAGCCTGAATTTTCGAAATGTCGACGCAACGGATATCGGGGGCGAATGAGGTGGTCGATGCAGCGACAAACAGCGACTCATTGCCCGCACTCAGCATATTGATCGTGGCGTACAATTCGCGCCATTTCATCCGTGACTGCATCGCGGCGATCCCTGAGGCATGTGCGGATGTGGAACATGAAGTAATCATGATCGACAACGGCGATGATGGGACCGCAGCACTTGTCGAAGAGTTGTACGGGAACGTGCGAATACTGCCTTCGCGTGGTAACATCGGGTTCGGCAGTGCGTGCAATATGCTGGCAGCCGAAGCCAGAGGTAGACGGCTCGTGCTCCTCAACCCTGACACTATCGCCTTCCCCGGCTCGATCGCAGCTCTTCATCAGGCGGCGCAAAAGTTTCCAGAGTTCGCCGCGATCGGCGGTGCAAGCGTCGACCGGACCGGGCACGATCCCAAGCCCATGCTGAGCGCGCTCCCGCGCTTTTCAACCGTCTGGCGCGGTATGATCGGGATGACATCGAACGACATGAATATCTTGTCTGACCGCGATGGCTCCGTCTTCGAAGTGGAGGCCGTGAATGGCGGCTTTTGCATCATTGACGCGGCCGTTTGGCGAGACCTTGGCGGTTTTGACGAGAGCTTTTTTCTCTATGGCGAAGATGTGGACCTGAGCCTGCGTATCGCCCACCTTGGAAAAAGTATCGGATACGTACCTTCTGCCAGGGTGTTCCATGATGTGGGGAGTGGCGATTTTTTTTCTCCGGCCAGTCACCGTTTCAAGACCATCGCTGCAGCTCACTACGCAAACAAACATTTTTCAGCACGTCGCGCTCTTGCGTACAAACTGGTTCTCTGGTTGCACTTCCTCGTCAGATACGCAGTCGGCGGTATCCTCGGCTTCGCGGTAAGCAGGTATCGCTCCATCTCGCGCGCAAATCGACCCGTGGCTTTCAATCCCAATTGCTGGTGGCACGGATTCAAGGGAAAGGGAGCAGACCCTAGACGGTCATTTTCTTCCAAGTTAAATTGAAACCCGTCGGCGATTTGTAGTTCTGAAATAAATCCAACAGTTTTTGAAACAATTTTCCTACTTCATTCGAATCCACTACCTCGCGTTCCCCTTTTTGCTTCAACAGGAGAACGCATGTTCGTCGACCCTTTCGAATCCGCTTCAGACAGCCTTGTCACGCCAGCCCGCGACTGTTTTCCCGTCGCGGCCAGCGACACGGCGGATCTTCCCCAAGCGACCAAGGCGATCTACATCGGCACGGGCGGGGACATCACGCTGCGCACCGTGGCTGGTGAGCAGGATGTCGTGTTCAGAAATGTAGTCAGCGGTTCGATTCTCGACGTGAGAGTTAAGGCGATCCGTGCAACCGGGACTGACGCGTCCGATATCGTTGGGCTTGCTTGATGACGGGGTTTTACCTTGGCTTCGGCATCTCGCAGCATCGATCACGCGCGACAGAAAAGGCTCCCACGCCTATCTTGACCCCCGCACCAGCCTGGACTGGAACCGCAGGCAGTGGATTTTCGGTACTCCCGAGCGACCCTGTCCGGACGACCGCCAAGCCTGTTGCCCGCCTGCTGACACCGCCCAACCAGTTCTTTTCAGACGCTTGCGAGGTTGGCGTGCTCGCTTTCGCGAACGACGGCAATGCCAGCCTTGTGGGAGGCATCACCGAGGTGATTTTCCATTATGAAGGGACGCAGGTCTCAGTACCCGCAGTCAGCTTCCGCGAAAAAACGAGGCATGACGGTTCCACTTACCAATGCCTCGGTTACTGGGTCGATCTTGCGCATACCGGAGATGGCGATGCGCACCTCTATGTCGAGGTGATCCCGACCGACCCTGCCCAGCAAAGTCGCGTCCTCGGCCCCTATTCCTTTCATCCCCAGCGTTACGATGATGGGCAGGGCGGCTTTACTCCGCACGATTACCGGCTCGAAATTGCGCCATCGCTCGCCGAAATTGCGGGGCAGCGGTACAAGAACATCTTCAACGCAACACAATGGCTCAGGGGCCAGTCGCCGCGCAATCCTCTCCTCACCTTCACCGAGATCGATGGCGGAACACCTTCCGGCAACTACGAAATGCAGCCCGAATACTCTACTGTGTTTCTCGACGGACACCTGCACCTGAAAGCGGACGTCCCCGTCACCCTTGGAAAGGGCGAAACCTACGATCCAACAGGCGCATCAGGATGGAATGGCAACAATGTGCTGCGCACCCGGATGGGCGGTCTGTGGGTCCACGGACCCAACATATCAGCAGATCTGAGCGACGCAGCGACAGGCTTTTACCACGAAAGTCCATCGCAAACCGCCCACGTTTTCGAGCGCGTTCGTTTTTTCAATAGCAAGGGTCGGGCATCGCTTTGGCTGAAGGGGCAATGGCCAACGAGCTATGTCGCCCGAGACAAGTCCTACTTTCTCGAATGCAAGACCGAGGACATCCAGAACCCGTTCAACAATGCGTCGCTGGCACGCGGCTGCGACGTTGCAGATGGGTTCGCCGATGTAATGAGCAGCGCCTATTGCGCAACCTATTGTCGCATCAGCAGCACACATAGCGAAGATTGGCGGACTCCGGTCGACGCGATCGCCATCTCCTATTCCGGTTCCAATGCAAACCCCCGTCTCTCCCTATCGGGCGGAAACGAAGTAACGCGCAATTTGACGCTCGCGACCGATGCTGGTGCCGAGGGCACTTTCCAGGTTCGCAATTCCGTCTCCGACTTCAACGCCGACACGAACTATACAGTCCAGAATGTCGTCGACTGGATCAACGGCCAAGCCGGCTGGAATGCCACGTTGCTCGATAATACGAGGCGAGCGACTGCCCTCAGCCATTTCAGCGCGGCAACTCTTGGCGGGTCTTTCACCGATCTAGACGTGTCACAACCGGTAACGTTGCATACGGTCTTCGACCTTCACAACGATTTTTGTGCGGTCGATCATGACAACTCCATCTTCGCGTATAACAGCGGCAAAGGCAGCATGATGCCTTGGATCACTGTCGGCGATACCGCGCTGCGCGATGTGGCGATCGTCGGCAATGCCTATTCCAACAGTGAGCCGCTTGCCGCGACATACGCGGTCAATCTCGCACAGCTTCCCACAAGCACAATCGGTCGGACAAGCGGGGGCACGAGCCTCAGCAACGTAATGGTTGTTCACAACACCCTGAGCAATCAGAACCTGGTCCTGCGGAATGGCGGTATCGACAGCGACCCCTATTGCATTGTCGTGGCAAACAGCATGCTCGACGCGGACGCGGAAAACGTGGACACAGATTTGGTGTTCAAGGACAATCACCTTCACGGCGGGTATGCGAGCGCAGTGCCGCAGACGATCGGGGAAACCAGTGGCGGAACGGCTGCAACGCTCTATGCCGATGAGCAAAATGGCAATTTCAGTCCAAAAGACGAATTGATTGCCCAACCGAAACGGAAAGCCCTCGAATTCGACATTCTAGGAAGGGCCCGTAGGCCGAACTCGTCGGCTGGGGCGATCGCTCCCGTTTGAGCCGGGCGTCGGGCGGATCGGCAAAACAAGAATTCGAGCCGCCCGACCCTTCGCCGCAAAAAGTGTCGCAAACGTGCGGGATTCTCTTCGATGCGTTCGTGTCAGCGAAGCGGCCGGGTGCCGACAGCGAGCCTTTTGAGTCCTGGCGGCGCCGTCCTCCAACTCAATGCCAGCGAGACAATACCGGCCAATGCCGTCCAGACGAGAAGCTGAATCGGCTCCGACAGGCTCAAGCGCACTCCGGCCAGGGCCAGAACCAAGAGAGCCGCAAATGTCAGCGGCAATTCGGGATGATGCTGCAGCCGCTCTCCCGAAGCGGCTTGCAACATGATGGTGTCGATCGTGTTGCGCGCCAGGTACACAATTGCAGCACCGACGAGGCCGAATGCGTTCAAAGCCCAGAAAAGTGCGAGCAGGAAAGGCAGCAATTGTATAAGGTGGATCTTCGCCACAACTTCCGGCCGACCTTGTGCTTGAAGTCTCGAATAAAAGGGTTTGGCGAAGATGTTTATCCAGGCGGCAACCGCCAGGACCTGTGCGATCGGAGCGGACTGCCCCCCGATATCGTCTCCCAGCCACAGCCGCATGAACGGGTGAGCTACAACGATGAAGACAGCGACAAGCGGAGTGCAGATCGCATAAAGAGCCCGAACTGCCAGTCGGGTAAGCCTCTCCTCATCGGCCTGATCTGCGCGGGTAAATCGAGGAAATAGCGCAGTAGACAAAGCGTCAGCGATCACCGCGATGCGGCGCGTTCCATCGAGCGGGACCGCGTACACCGTCACCGCCACAGCCCCGATGACAGCGCCAATCAGGATGCGATCGGAAAAGACAAGAATTGTGCCGGCAATTCCTCCGAGAGTGACCCAGCCACCATAGCTGACCAGTCCCCTTACGAGCTCGCGCCGCCATTGCCCCAGCAGTCCCGAGCCAAATACACCAATGGTGATCCTGTACAGCCAAATGCAGGCGAGAAACCGGGCGGCAAGTGCGGCCAGAACCAAGAACTGGAGCTCCCTGGAAAAAAAGGCAGCGACGCCAAGGGGCAGGAGCTGAAACAGGCTCGAGGTAGCAATGAGCACCGTGTTGACGGCGCCGAAACGTTCAGCCCCTTGAAGTCCGCCCTGCAGGATGCCGATCGTCGTCATCAGCGGGACAGCCAGTGCGACATAAGGCACGAGTATCATCGACTCAGCCCTCAGCCAGTCATCGAGCGAGAGCACCTCTGCGAAAACAAGCCAAGCGACGCCACCCATCAGGGCAGCTCCGATTGTTCCGAATACCACATTGCATACCAATGCGGTGCCGATGATACTCTGCCGATCCTCAATCGCGTCAGAATCGATTCCGGCAATGCGTTGCATCGTTGCCCTGCCAAGCCCCAGATCGAGCATTCCGAACAACGTCAGCACGAGCCACACGATTGCCAAGACGCCGTACCGCTCGGCACCGATGAGATGAATGTAGAACGGCGTCGTGACGAGAAAGAGGAGCAGAGGTATTCCGAAGCCAGCGAGGTTAAAGGCCGCATTCCGGGCGACGCTACCACGCCCCTCGCGTCCACTTCCTGCTGGTTCCTGCTGCTCCATCGCGCCGTTTCCCGCTAGGCGGAAACTTTCCGGATTCGGATGAAATACTGCAGGGTCAGGAATGAGCGCAGGGCGCCGAAAGTCGCTGCATTGAGGAACTGTTTCGATCTCCCGCTAATGGGCGAATTCGCAACCTCTTCGATCCGGAAGCCTGGCAGCGTCATCAGGTCGATCGCAGTCTCTCGCACGAAAAACCGCAAGTGTGTGCGGTCGAGCAAGCCAGAATCGGTATAGGTCCAGCGATTGCGGAATAGCAGGTTAGCCGTGACCGAATGGTGCCTGACATTGGGGATGCTTGCGACCATAACGCCATCTTCTGGCACGTGCTTGGCGAAGCTTTTCACTATCGTCCATGGATCGACCAGGTGCTCGAGTACATCGAGCAGCAGGATCGTGTCGAACGGACCCGCCTCTTCAAAAAAACTGTCGATCGCGCTGGGGTCATTGAGATCGGCGCGGGAATGAAAATCGATCTCTCGATCATCGCTCGGCGCTACGGCATCCATCACTCCGATTTCGCGCGCATATCCTTCCCGCTTGAGGAACTTGGCGGTAGCGCCCGTTCCTCCGCCAACGTCAAGCAATCGCTCGGCGCGAGGCACCAGCGGCACTATGTCGCGGCGGACACTTGAATGATATTCCGCAGACACCTGCCTAAGCCTCCATCTGGCGCGCGATGATGGGCCGCCACCAAGCTTCGTTGTCGAGATACCAGTCGAGCGTCTGTCGCAGGCCGGCACCAAATTGGTGCCGAGGCGAATAGCCAAGATCCCGCCTCGCCTTCGTCTCGTCGATTGCATAGCGGCGATCGTGCCCCGCGCGGTCGGCGATGAATGTCTTGAGCGATCCGGTCTTTTCACCTCTTGCCGCAGGTGCATCGGGAAACCGATCGGCGAGACGGTCGATGCGCTCGAATGCATAGTCGACTTCGGCGCAAATCGCATCGATGACGGCCATGTTCGGAAGCTCGGCTCCGCCCCCGATATTATAGGTTTCACCCGGCACACCTTGTTCAAGGCAGGCTTCGATTCCACGGCAATGGTCTTCGACATGGAGCCAGTCGCGTACATTCATCCCGTCACCGTAGATCGGGAGCGCGTTGCCAGAAAGTGCATTGAGGAGGAAAAGCGGGATCAGCTTTTCGGGATATTGGTAAGGGCCGTAATTGTTGGAACAATTGCTTGCCGTAACCTCGAGGCCGAAAGTGTGATGATAGGCGCGTACCAGATGGTCGGACGCCGCCTTGGAAGCCGAATATGGCGAATTGGGCGCATACGGCGTGGTTTCGCTGAATGCCGGATCATTTGGACCGAGCGATCCGAACACTTCATCGGTCGAGATATGATGAAAACGATGCTCCCGTCCCGAGCCTTCATCGAGCCAGACTTCTCGTGCAGCCTTGAGCAAGCTGTTAGTGCCTAGGATGTTGGTATCGATAAACGCGTCGGGTCCTGAGATCGAGCGATCGACATGGCTTTCGGCGGCGAAATGGACGATCGTGGAGATGCCCCTCTCGCGCAGCAGCCGTTCGACAAGCGCCGTGTCGCGGATATCGCCCTCGACCAGCTCGTAATTGCTCGCGCCTTTAAGGGTCGAGCGGTTTCCGGCATAGGTCAATGCGTCCAGGACGCAAACCCTGTCTTCAGGGTGATGCCGGTTCCAGTAATGGACGAAATTGCCCCCGATAAACCCGGCGCCTCCTGTCACGAGTATCTCAGCCAAGCTCCTTCTCCGCTTTCAGCATTCTGCGCAGGTTTTGCCGCCAATGCACCGATGCATCGCCAAGCAATTCTCGGGTGGCGCTGCAATCGAGCAGCGAAAATGCCGGGCGCGAGGCGGGGGTCGGAAAATCGGTCGTTGAGATCGGATGGATCGCGGGGATGCGATCTATAAGGCCGAGGGCGCACGCTTCTTCCCCGATTGCGACAGCGAAATCGTACCAGCTGGCAACACCTGCATCGCAGTGGTGGAACGTGCCGCTCGCCCCCTTCCGCACAAGCCCCCAGATCGTTTCTGCCAGCCCGCTCGCCCAAGTCGGTGCGCCGATCTGATCGATAACAACGCGAAGCTCTTCGCGTTCCTGCATCAATTTGAGCATTGTGCGGACGAAATTCGAACCGCCCGCTTCGTAAACCCAGGACGTGCGTATGAGCAGATCGTTCTTGCCGAGGCGATCCTCGCCATCGGCTTTTGTCCGGCCGTACACAGAAAGCGGTGCACGCTTGTCGTCCGGTGCGTAGGCCCGCGGCGATGTCCCGTCGAAGACGAAATCGGTCGAAACATGCACCAGTTTTCCGCCACGCGACTTCATGGCAATGGCCATTTCGCCAACAGCATCGGTATTGATCGCACGTGCGAGCGACTCGTCGCTTTCGGCGCGGTCGACCGCCGTATAGGCAGCGGCGTTGATCAGGATATCCGGCGCAACGTCATCAATGCACGAGCGCAGGGCCTTTACGTCTGTGAGATCGCAATCGTCGACTCCGATTGCCACCAGTTGCGCCGACTGGGGCGCAGTGCGTTTAAGCGCTCCGCCCAGCTGCCCTGTCGCTCCAGTGACGAGAACCTTCATTCGAACACCGCCGATTGCGCGAGCGGCAGGCCGGCTCGATCCTTTTCCGACAGGATCGGGTCGCAGCCGACATCGGGCCAGTCGATCGCAAGATCCGGATCGTCCCACGCAATGGTATGCTCCGCTTCTGGAGCGTAGGGTGCGGTGCACTTGTATAGGAAATCGGTATCGTCGCTGAGCGTCAGGAAGCCGTGCGCGAAACCTTCCGGCACCCAGAGCATCCGCTTGTTACTGGAGGATAATTCAACTCCTGCCCATTCACCGAAATGCTTCGACGACCGCCGCACGTCGACCACGACATCGAATACGGCTCCGCGCGAAACACGGACGAGTTTTCCCTGCGGACCGGGATTCTGGAAATGCAGCCCCCGCAGAACGCCCTTTTGCGAATGCGAGTGATTGTCCTGCGCCCATTGAAGATTGAGGCCCGCTTCGGCGAAGGTCTGCGCGTTCCAGGTTTCCATGAAGAAACCGCGCTCGTCCCCGAAAACCGTTGGCTCCAGGATGAGCGGACCTGGAATTCCGCAGGGACTTGCCTTCACGTGATCACCCGGTTTTCAAGCAGCCCCAGGAGATAGTCGCCATAGCCCGATTTGCGTAATGGTTCGGCAATACGGGCAAGCTCGTCATCGCCGATAAAGCCCTGTCGCCAGGCAATCTCCTCCGGGCAAGCGATCTTGAGCCCCTGCCTCTCTTCGGTGATCCGGACATATGTTGCGGCGTCGAGCAACGAGGCATGCGTGCCGGTATCGAGCCAAGCAAAACCGCGTCCCATCACCTCTACCGAGAGCACCCCATCATCGAGATAATGACGGTTGAGATCGGTGATTTCGAGTTCCCCGCGTGTGGACGGCTTTAGGTCCCGCACACGATCGACGACTGTTTCGTCGTAGAAATACAAGCCCGTTACAGCATAGTTCGATTTCGGCTCTAAAGGCTTCTCTTCGATCGAAACCGCGACACCTTGACCGTCGAATTCAACGACGCCGAAACTCTCGGGGTTGGAAACACGATACGCAAAGACGCTCGCCCCCGATGGCTTACCGCTTGCGTTGGCAAGAAGGTCCGGCAGACCGTGTCCGTAGAAGATGTTGTCGCCGAGAATGAGCGCGCTTGGAGCGCCCGAAACGAACTCGGCCCCGATCTGGTACGCTTGGGCGAGGCCATCGGGGCGCGGCTGGACGGCGTAGCTGAGCGAGACGCCGAAATCGGACCCATCCCCCAGGACGCGTTGAAACTGCTCGCTATCCTCGGGCGTGGTGATGACGAGAATGTCCCTGACACCCGCAAGCATCAAAGTGCTCATTGGATAATAGATCATCGGCTTGTCGTAAATTGGCATCAACTGCTTCGAAACTCCGCGCGTCAACGGGTAAAGCCGCGTGCCCGAACCACCTGCCAGGATGATGCCTTTGCGGGCCGAATTCACTGTTCAATGTCCCGAATAATGCGCGAGAAAGCCCCATGCGGCATCGCAGCATGGATTGGGCAGGTCAATCGGAGATCCCGCGCTTTACCCAGCAAGGATTCATAACCGAGGGAAATCAGCCATATTGCACTGGAAAGCGGTCCACGGTTTGTCCATGTTTGCTCGACAATCAGGCGGCCAGCGGGTCGAAAGCGACACATGACAACGAAGGACGAAGCCGACCGTTTTCTTGCCGACTGCGTTAGAAGGAGTCTGGCCGGGCAGAAGGTGCGCGGGTGGCCCGCCGATTGGCGCAATGACGAAGATTTGATCTTCGTCACGGAACGCGCCGATCTTCACGGAATTGGCGCTTTGTTGGGGGCCAGTACTGGCTCGTTGGACCATTGGCCCACAGCGGTTCGAGAGCGCATCGCGGAGCTCACCCGATTGGCGGCACTATGGGAAATGACACATAAATCTGCCGTGGCGAGCGCGATCGGTAGCCTTGCGGAGTCCGGTATTCTGTCCGTCGTGATGAAGGGAACCGCGCTTGCCTACCAGTATTACGCCGATCCGTGTGCAAGACGCCGTGGAGATACCGATCTGCTGATACGCCCGGAAGATCTCGAAGGCGCGCGTAAGTGCCTTGATGCTCAGGGCTTTGTCTTGCGCCGTTCGCCGCACGGGCTGCGCTTTCAGGAAACCTGGCAACTTAAGGTGGCCGGAGAATTTTTGCACTCGATAGACCTGCATTGGGTCGCGACGGACCGGCCTGTGCTCCAAAAGGTCTTGCCGAGTGAAGACTTCTGGAAAAACACACACCCTCTCGAACAGCTGTCGGTCGACGCGCGCGCGCCCGAGCCTGCGATTGCCTTGATCCATGGCGCGATCAATATGCTGTGGCATCAGGAGCGCGGGTTCGGCACAGACTCCGAGCGTGTTCTCAATGAGCGGCGCCTGATCTGGATGGTCGATTTCGCACTCATCTTTTCCGGTTTCGATGATGATGACTGGCGACGGCTCCTTGCGCTGGCCGAAGATCGGCATCTTTTCGGGATCGTTCGCATCGCGCTCGACGCCGCTCGATCGGTGTCGATCATTCCTTGCCCGGCGTGGGCTGAAGCTTTGATCGCGCAAGCCCAGGACGTGTCGCCTGTCGAACGCTATGTGACCTCGAAAAGCCGCGCAAGTGATCTTGTCGCGGACATCAGGGCCTCGGATTCGCTGTCGCTCAAGCTCAGGTTGGTCCTTGATGCAGCCTTTGTCCCCCGCGACGATCTGATCAGGCAGTATCCTTCGCTTTCAACTTGGCCCACCTTCGCGTTACAGATGCGCCGGTACGCCCGGATATTCGATGGCCGGCAAAGGGGGAATTGACGCGGATGGATTTTGGTTTCGTCTGGCGGCATGCGCGCCAGTTCCGCGGCGAGTTGCTGCTGATAAGCGGGCTGACGATCGCGAGTTCCCTCGCAACACTTGCCGTTCCATGGATCGCCGGGCAATTGCTGGGCGATATCGTGGAAGGCACGGCGCTCGACGGCTCTCGCCTGCTCGGGTTGCTCGTTGTCGCGCTGGTCGGCCTGACGGGACTGAATATCGCCGCGACCATTGCGTCCGCATCCGCATCGCTCAGAATTCTCGGCCAGATCCGCAAGGAAGTGTACGAACACATTTTCCTGATGCCGATGGCTTTCCATGACAAGCGCAGCACTGGCGATCTGCTTGCGCTGATGACCTATGAAGCGAACAATCTCAGCAGCTTTCTCGCCTCAACTCTCGCCAACGCGCCATCCATGGTCTTGACTGCCGGCGGGGCAGTAGTCCTCTTATTCCTCATCGATCCGGCCATGGCCTTGGTCGTCCCGATACTGATACCGGTCTTCTTCGTTCTGATGAAGCTGTTGGGAAAGCGCCTGCGCGTACTGGCAAAGCATGCGAGGCAAGCCGAAGTCAACGTGATCGCAACAGCGGAAAGCGATCTGGCCGTGGCCTCCGCTATCAAGGCATTCGCAAGCGAAGAGCACTACCGTGCCCGTTACGCGCAGGCGGTCGAAAAGTCGCAGAAATTCGCTTTCAGACAGGCCAAAATCAATGCTTTTGTCGGGCCAATCGTAGCCCTCATTGCAGCGCTGGCGGCGGTCGCGCTCCTGGTGCTAGCGAGCGGGGCAGTCGCCAGCGGCGAGCGCAGCGCGGGAGATCTTTTCGCATTCCTCCTATACGCAGCCTTGCTGACTCGCCCGGTCGGCAGCCTTGCCGACATGTACGGCCGTTTCCAGATTGCACGCGGAACGCTGGCCCGGCTCCAGGACGTGATCGAGATGCCGCCCGAAACGGGCTATACGAGCGGTGAGGCAATCGACCGCGCGACTGGGGCGATCCGTATCCGAGATATCCGGTTCAGCTATCCCGGTCGACCGCCCGTGCTTACCGGCCTGAGCCTCGACATAAAGCCGGGCGAGATCGTTGCGCTGACGGGCGACAACGGAGTGGGCAAATCGACTCTCGTAAAGCTCTTGTTGCGTTTTTATGCGGCCGACGAGGGAAGCATCGAAATCGACGGGAAAGACATCTCCGGATTTCGGGTCCAGGATCTGCGCCGGCAATTCGGTTACGTCCCGCAGCGCCCGCTGCTCTTCAATGGATCGATTGCCGACAACATCGTGTTTGGACAGGGGTATGCCGATCCGACCAAGAACACGGATGCTATCGAACGTGCCGTGAGGCTGGCGCAGGCGGAAAGTTTCGTCGCCCGCCTGCCAGAGAGGCTCAAAACCCAAATAGGCGATCATGGCATTCGCTTGTCGGGTGGCCAGGGCCAACGCATTGCGCTGGCACGCGCTTTGTTTCGTGACCCTCCGATCTATATCCTCGACGAGGCAACGAGCATGTACGACATGGAAAGCGAGGCGGCTTTTGTTGAAGATTGCGTGGATGCATTGCGCGATCGCACGGTGATTATCATCACCCACCGACAGGCGAGCCTCGCTCTCGCGGACAGGATCCTGCGCGTCTCGCCGGAAAAAGTCATTGAAATTGGGTTAGAGGAAGCCTGAGTTTACTCATCGTCCTGCTTCGACGATAAGGCCCTGCTCACGCATTTCTTTCGCAATCGCCAGAATATCGGCTTCGATAACGTCCAGAGGCGCATCGAATTCCTTCTCTATTTCCCGAGACAGCTCGGAGAGGCTCTGCGCCTGCTCGGCCAACAAGGTCCAAACGCGCCCGCCAACGAGATCGAGTCCGAAATACTGCCCGCTTTCGAGATCGAGCAGGACGATCTCGCCCCCGACTTTGCGAGAGACGACGTCTTGAGAGACAGAAAAACGATCGGCGAGCTCCATCAGCGAGGCCCCTCCAGTACCGTGCGCGTGACGGCTTCGCATACCTGAGTTAGCGCCGCATATCGACGTGGATAATCGATAGCGAATATGGGGACCATTTCGGCCAGATCTGCAAGGCGACCGAAATGGGCCTTAATCCGCTGGCGGTCCTCCACGTCGAGCACGAAGGCATGAGGAATCACGGCTGGCAAGGCCTGAGGCAGCGAAAGCGGCGCAACCGACAGGGGCGCGGCGGGATCGTTGCCCAAAATGAATACTGCCGCCAACCGCGTCGGATTGTCGGCAAACCTGATGCAGTCACCACCCTCTACCGCGGCCTTCCCGTCCACGGACAAGTCGACACCGATGTCATTGAACAGGAATTCTGCACTATCGGGAAACAGGCGCAGTTTCGACCGGACCGGGCGCACGCGATAGCCCCCATCTCCCTCTACGAGGTCGATCACATCCTCCGTAAGCAACGAATTGCCATTCTTGGCGAATGCTCCTGCCAGCGTGGTCTTCCCGCTTCGCGATTGTCCAAGAAAAACGATCGCCGCCCCGTTTATGGCAACCGCGCTCCCGTGAAGAAACAGCCCACCATCGTGATTGCCGATCACCGGAACGACGGCGTTGCGATAGAGCTTGAGGATGTGATCCCTGTCGGTCTGATCGGCGGGTCTTGCCGTCACGTTCCCCAGATCCCGATCTATGAAAAAATCCGCCTCATCGGGAAAGCGCATCAGATATCCCGTCTCCACCCGATGAAATTCCGCGGTGCAATTGCCATTGGGCGATATCCATCGATCGTAGGGCTTGCTCGAAAGAACGGGCTGCCCGAATTCTTCAGATATTCGTAGCTCGGTCATGCCGAAGTGCTTCGAGCGAGGACGGACTGTACATATTCGCGAGTGGCTCTGCGCGTACCGCGAAGATCGGGGCGTTCCTGCAAGACGATCTGTTCGATCTCGGCGGGCGTTCGTTCGCCATCGACCAAAGCCAAGACGTATCGCGCATTCTCCCCATCGTTGGACAGGTGCGCGGGACGATCCGATCTCTTGGTCAGGTCGCCTTCGGACAGAACCATGCTCGCCCAGGTCGACATCGATTGCGCTGGCCCGCGCTGACGCGGTGGTTCGACCGACCAGGCGATCAGCTTTCCATCGGCGCCGGCCCGAACCTTCACGCCAATTTCGTCGCCTTCCTTCACTTCCACCGCATTCTTGAGAGGAAGGAAGGCTTGCGGCCGACCGATCGATCGGGCCTCAAGAGGCGAGTTCGTCATCCATACACCGCCGCCCAAATGCGCGTCGAACCAGCCGCCAAGCCCGTCCAGCGTGGCGTCACCTTTCGCCCTGAGTGTTGCCTTGAACGAAAACAGGTCACCCTCGTCGCATAAGAGGTCGATTTCGCCAATCGCGACATCTTGCGTGCACAGGTCCTCGGGCGTGAATTCATGTCCGTACTTCGTGTTGGCAGCAAACTCATCGAGCCAGCGAAAGGGCTCGGGTATGATTTCCTGCCTCCAAGCCAAGGCCTTCGACCGAGCGGCTTCGGAAGTGACGCCCGCGATCCTCAGCGAAAGCCGGTCCGGGATTATTCTTCCCCCCGGCTTCAGCATCCTCGTACGGGCGTCGCGCATCATGTCGACTATTCCGTAATCGAAACCGAAATGGCCGACGTGATCGCAGATCAGGACGTCGACTTTCTCGGGAAGGTCGGTCGAATAAGTGGAAGCAGAGATGCAGTGGTACCTATCCGTCAGCCCGGCACGCACCATCGTTTCGCGGGCAAGATGGATCGCTTCGGAGGAATCGATGCCGTAAACTTCAGAGGCGCCGGCTTCGAGACACTGGATGCCGAGGACACCGACGCCGCAGCCCAAGTCGGCAACGACATCGCCGGGGCGCACAACAGCTGAAATCGATTTTTCGAAGAGTTCATACCTGCCTGGAAGAGCCAGGTACCCAACGTGCTCAGAGATCGGATGCGCCATCAGCGCGCAACCATCACGGCCAACGTGTAGCGGAAGAGGGCCGACCGCGACCGCCATCCGCAATCACATTGCCATGCCGATGTCCGTGACGCCCATACTGCCGCCTGAGCTGTTGGTGAGCGCAAAAACGCCATAGCCATACCGAAAGTCAACTACGGCCATCTCTACAAACCGTCAACGTCGCAGCTATTCCGAAGCGTTTAGAATGCTTTGGGGCCAAGAGGTATCGGCCAACGAGCGGCTCACATTTGCATTGGCTCGATAACCCTATTCTGGTGACCGCTGTGGTGTTTCAGATTCTTGGCGCAGCTTGCGCAGATCTTCATACAAATCCCGGAATTGCGTTGCGCCGTTTGAACAGCATCGCTGGTCGCTGCGAGCGTGCAATCGCCCAGCCAGCCCGCATTTCCCTCTTACCGCGACCGTCGTGTTATTAGCTTCCACCCGCCTCCCCCGCATGCGCAATCCGAAACATCGTCTGCACCTGAAAAAGAAGCGTGAATTCGCTCAGCCAGATTTCTTGCTCGCCTGCCGGCCTCGATCGATCTATGTCCTTGTCTGATGGTAAGACGCGCGCAAGAAGGACGGCAAATCGCCAGCGATCAAGCGCAGGCCCCTCTCTTTCAGAACACCATAGCTCCCGGGTGGCGCGATTTGCCGTGGCTATTGCGTTATGCCGTGCGCGGTGTCTTGGAGCTCTTAAAAGCGCGGCTGGCATTCGGCCATCTTAGCGTGCGCGACATTTCAAAGCTGAACGAAAACGCCAGCAAGTCCTCGAAGTCCGCAACCGGCGCGAGTGCACTCCACGTCCAACGGATCGCCTACGTCCTTCCACGGATTTCAACACGTCTGCCTTGGCGAAGCGATTGCCTTATTCAGGCAATGGCCGGTCAGAGATGGCTCTTGGCATCCGGATTGCCCAGTCAGATCAACATTGGCGTGGAAAAGCCGGGAGATGGCGGTTTCGGTTCACATGCCTGGCTAATGCTGAACGAAAAGGTCATCACCGGCGGCGATGTCGGTCGCTACCGCGTTATGCTCGGAGAGGAAACCGGATCCGAGGCGAGCGATTGATGCCACCATCGATCACACTCCTTGTCAGGTTACGCTGCGATGCGATCAACGCGCGTTAACGAGATATTACCCTTTTGATCTAGATACATCTTGAGTTTGTTGCTGCACTGCACTACGCGTTATTGCGTATCGGAAGGCCCGAGGGGACCGGCTGCATGAAGAAATTCTTTTCCCGCATCGCGATGAGCGCGGCTGCAGCGTGCATGGTGGTTGCGCCAATTGCTGCGCAGGCCAATACCCGTGCGGGCGATAACGGAACGATCTATTCTGGCAATGCTGTGTCACAGCCGGGCTTGGGTCGCGATGTGTCTGGCGAAAATCTCGTAAATGACGGTGACGGGCTGGCCGCAATTCTGCTGGCGATCCTAGGCGGGGCAGCCGTGATAGTCGCGATTATCATCATTGACGACGAGGATGATCAGTCGCCAGGCACCTGACCGCTCGTTGAAACGAACAGCGTCAGTCGATAGTTTGAGCGCACGGTCGATTTCGCCCGTGCGCTTTTTCAATTGGGGCCCCGCAGTCTGATGGCTCTTCAGCCAAGATCGATCTCTTCTTCGTACGCAGGAAGAACCGGAGGAAGGCTGCGAGAATACTGGGGCGCGGCGATCGCGATCGGCGCCTTGCTATGCCTGGCTGTCGTTTTTGGCGGCGGCGGCGTTCGCTATGCCCTTGCAAACCTCTTGGTACAGCTGAGCGCGCTTGCGTTGCTGGCTATCAGACGCGATGCCGTCATCGCTTTCTGGCGCGAAGCGCCGGCCATTCTGCGATTGCTGATCGTGTTGAGCGTCGCAGTGCCCGTTTCGCAACTGATCCCCCTCCCCCAGTCCGTATGGAGCGACCTTCCCGGTCGAGATCTCGTCGCTCAATCGTTCGAATTGTCTGGCCGAACAGGTTGGGCTCCTGCAAGCGTGGACCCTGTTCGGACCCTTGTCGCGTTGACTGGATTGATCGTGCCGATTGCGATCATCAGCGCGGGATGGACCTTGTCGCGGGATAACCTTGTGCTGCTCACCTGGATCATCGTTGCGCTCGGCCTCGCCAACCTCTTGATTGGAATTCCGCAAGTCCTCAGCGAAGGGTCCGCAGGTGCGATTTACACGGAAAGGGGTTTGACGAGCATCCTCAACGGGACATTCGCAAATCGAAATTCAACCGGCCTTTTCTTCGTAGCCGCAATCGGTTTCGCGGCCCTTGCGCCCTCACCTGTTGCTCATCCGGCTATCCTGCCGACAAGGATTGCCCTGTGCGTTCTTCTGTCCACCGGAGTCATCCTGACCCAGTCGCGAACGGCCCTGGCGCTTGCCGTTCTGCCTTTGGGGCTGGCTGCACTCAGGGCAATAACCTGGACCATGCATTCGCGCGCTACCGGCATTTCGGGCTTTTCCAAGAGAATGCGCACTATGCTCGTTGCAGGCCTCGCATTGGCTCTTGGGGCGTTAGCGGCCACCGTGGTCATGGCGCCCGGCAGGGTGGGGGATACAATGGAGCGCTTCCAGTCGATTGGGGAATCGCGCAGCTACACTTGGGAAGATACGGCATTTGCAGCGCGGCGCTATTGGCCGGTCGGCGCTGGAATGGGAACGTTCGACGAAGTCTTCCAGGTGGATGAATCGCTCGAAAACGCGACGCTCAAGCGCCCGGGCCGTGCTCATAACGATTACCTCGAGGTGGCTGTAGAAGCGGGGATTGCCGGGCTGGCCCTGATCGCCATCTGGCTTGCCTACCTTGCATGGCTGACGCTGAGGGCACGCAAATCACCGTTCCGCTGGTGTGCATGGGCTGGCTCCGCCATCCTCTTCGGCGTCGCGCTTCAGTCGATTACAGACTATCCCTTGCGCAATCAGGCCATGCTCGCGGTGGCCAGCTTTGCATTGTTGGTACTTGTGCGATTGGGATCCGAAAAGGTGGAGAGGGACGCTTGATCGCGAGACTTGTCTGGCACGCCGGATTGTTGGCCGTTGCTGTTGTTACAATCGCCGTGCAACTCGACCGTCAATCTGCCGTCACACCCGCGATGTCGCGTCTGGTCCCCGACCCCGCAAGGGCATTCGCGCAGGCCCAGATCGCCGCGACCGCCTATCGCAAGGGTTCTGCCGATCAGGCTCTCACTCACGCGCAGAAACTGGTCCACCAGCGTCCCGTACCTGCGGAGACCCTTGCCCTGTTGGCACAGGCACAAATCAAGGCCGGACAGGTCGAAGAAGGCTTCGTGACAATACAGATCGCGGCGAAGCGGGGCTGGCGCGAACCCAACTCGCAAGAGGCCATGTTGCGGCTCGCCTCCGCCGCCGGTGACGATGCCGAGGCAACGCGTCGCTACATTGCATTGATGCTCCAGAATCGAACCGAAGACGCACTGCTTTCGGAATTCGGGGCGCAGCTGTTTGGCGACCCCGACGGTGAGGGAGCCCGAACCCTGGCGGATATAGTGGGCGGCAGTACCCGGTGGCCCAGTGCTTTCCTCCAGCGGGGTGCGCGCGTGATACCGGCCGAAACGTTTGCAAAGGTTGTGGTAGCGGCGTCCGAGCGCGGCACACCGTTTGATTGCAGGCTGCTGCAACACGCGGCCGGATCGCTCCGATCGAAATCGACGACAGCGACCAATCGCCTGGAGGCGCTCGTTCGCCGACAGTGTTGATCAGCCGCGCAGATTAGCCCTTTTCCCGCTCACGCAGTGCGAGGTAATCATTGTAACGGCAGTCTTCCCGTGTTCGGATCGGGGTAAGGTCGGTCTTCAAGAGCTGCTTCCTGATCCCGAATATCTCGTATCCCAGCCGCGTCAGGATGGCTCCGATAGCGCCGTCGGGCGCAAGCGCACCGGTCTGATCCTCGACCAGGATAGCCCGCGGTTGAAGCCGCGCGAGTTCGCCTTCGGCGTTGCGGAGGATCGCCTCTTCGAAGCCCTCGACATCGATCTTCAGCAAGTCGACGCGATCCAGATCGCCCAGGGCGGAGCTGGCCTGCCTTACCTTGACCAGTACATTGCCTTCGGGGCTGATCCTTGATGCCCCGCGGTTCTCCTCATTGACCGCAAATCTAAGCTCGCCATCCTGTTCCGCCAGTCCAACCGGCATTACGGATGCGCGCTCTTCGAATTGCGCCATGTTTTTGGTGAGCAAGTCGACAACACCGGGCTGCGGCTCGAAACACACGGCCCTTCCATTCGGCACGTTTGCCAGGAAAACAGCAGAATAATATCCAATATTGGCTCCGATATCGAGCAGTGTATCTCCCGGTTCGGCACGGTCGAGCAAAAGCTGGATATTGGAACGATCGAATTTTCCGCTCATCAGCAGGTGCCTGCCGATCCAGTCCTCCGCAAACACGTGGATCGGGAAACCATCGGTGGTTTGAGCCACTTGCTCTCCTTTCCCCAGGTCTGCCGTTCTGGCAAAGGTGTCGAGGAGGCGACCGGACCCATTCGCGAACGGCCAATAGCGAGCAAGGAAACGCACAAGCATTGCGGTGGGATAACAGACGACATCGCCGAGGCAATGCCGTTTCGACACCAAGCATCCTGCTTGGTTCGCCCGACTGCGGAACGTGGGCGTCTCTCACATAAAACAGCGAGAAATGGTGCCAGAAGAGGACTCGTAAGCCCCATTCAACCTTTTGTTAATAAATAGAAATACCTGGCCGGTCTAACTGGCGGCCCCGAAAAGGGCCCCCAGCGGGCGACTTCTGGAATGGTTGGGTTCCCTTTGCTCACAGTGGTTCGCCGTCGTGCACATTATTATCTACAAAGCTTTTGCGCCACTCCTGTGCGCCTTGCTAGGGCCGCGCTCCTACAGAGGGCTGCACACTTGTTACCACCCGGACCTCTACCGAATGTAGTCGTGGCGGAACTGGTAGATGCGCAACGTTAAGGCCGAAGTGGGCTAACGCCCGTCGGAGTTAGAGTCTTTTCGACCGCACCAAACAGTCCAAGTCTCCAAACTGCAAAGCAGTCTTGGAGCACTTGATTGAGAGAATTGCGCGGTTCCGCGCCCCTCCCCATCTCGTCGCACAACAAATGCAGTCGGAGACTCTTCGGAAAGATGAGCGACCCGTGGCATTTTTGGCTTCCGCTTCTCAGCGCGGATGTGAGCAGACTGCAACTCTGTAAGAATGGCAGCTTTGCGCCCCAGTTCCGGTCGTTCGCCAAGCGGTCGAGATTTCTTGATAGCAGTCGCTTGTTTCGATGAGTCTCATATGGTGACTAGCGCCTTCGTCCCATTCGCAAGAACCGTCTCCTACGCTGATGCTTCAGGCATTTTCATTTTTGTCGCAGTCGGTGAGAGCACGGTGATGGGCAGAAAGCGTCCAGCCCACGCCCAGCTCGAGATGGCCTGACGCGCCAAGCAGCGCGCCGTCGCCGTCGGTGAGCGGCGAGCGAACCGGACAACCGGGCAGGCGGTTTGCGTGATGGGGTTGCCATTGCTGCAAATCTAATCGCGGAGGCCTCAAGCGCTCAAAATCAGTGGCTCGGCAATGCGAATTTTCATTGCTACACATGGGCTGGCGAAAGATCGCTAAGACCAAATTTTTTGGCGGGGTTGGCCACTACTTTGAACAAAATGACTAATGAACTGCGCTTTAGGCCTGTGGGGGATGTTGAGATGGCGGCTGCAGAGAGACTTTCGAAGGATCGGCATTTGACGTCGACGCGTCAATCAGAGCGGCGATCCTCAGCAGGCGTAGCAATTGATCCTGCCGGTCGATTTTCACTGTTGGGAGGTCGGTCGCGAAAGATCGATCATGTCCCCACTCCTTTGACGCAGCTTGCTGGTGCGTATCTGGACGAACGCCGGCGCGCCATTTCGGATATGCTCGATTACCTGATCCTTGTGCCTACACTTCGCTGCAATCTTGCTTGCAGTTATTGCCAAGTTTCGCGCGCCAGCGAAAATGCCGCGGGTTATGATTGGGATGAGCGAACGTTGGACAGCGTTGTAAGGCTAATCTCGAACTTGCGAGCTTCTTCCATCAAGATCGAGTTTCAAGGCGGTGAGCCGAGCCTGAGACCCGATCTGATCCGTGCCGTCATCGATGCGGTCCCAGAAGAAGTGGACGCATCCTTCGTCGTCTGTACGAACCTCCAAAATATCGACGATGAGATACTGGAACTCTTTGATCGGGATGACGTCTCGATCAGCACTTCGCTGGACGGACCTTCGGATGTTCACACGCGTCAGCGCGGTCCACAAGAGATTTCCGGCAAGTTTGCGGCGAACCTAGAATACGTCGTTAAGCGATACGGGCCGGAGAAGGTCTCAGCTCTGCCGACAATCGATCCGCTCTCGCCGCCCGAGCCGCAGGAACTGGTCGAAGCGTTCGCGGGCCAAGGTCTCAATTCGATTTACTTGCGCCCAATCAATTATCAGGGTTTCGCGCGAAAGAACCATGCCGAGAGCCTACATATCAGCAAGACCTGGTCTGCCTACCAGCGGCGCTTCATCGAATACCTGATCGACTACAACTGGAAACATGAGGCCTGGGTCGAGGAAACATACTTCTCGATGCTGCTGCGGCGCATCTTCCGGCCCGGATCCGATCGTCATGTCGATCTCAGGAACCCCAACCCGGTCGGCCGCGACTACATTGTCATAGATTATGACGGCAATGCCTATCCAAGCGATGAAGCCAGAATGCTCACGCGATCCGGTGTCATCGATCTGTCTATCGGAGACGTCCACGAAGGGTGGGACGGCGACAGACGGGCAACGCTGGATGCTGCTTCGACCCTCGACGGTGATCCCGTTTGCGAAGCCTGCGCTTACAAGCCCTATTGCGGGCGCGATATTGTCGACGACATCTCGCGTTATGGCACCATTGATGTACCCCGCGAGGAGACAGAGTTCTGCAAGCGCCACATGGCGTTGTTCGATTATGCATTCGAACTGATAGGATCCGAAGACGAGAAGGTCCGCCATTCGCTGGGCCGCTGGCTCGACTTGCCAGGACCGATGCCCGACATGAGGCTCACCCAGTGATCCCGCTGTCCCTGCCTGCCTCTAGCAGCGCGTGCGCTCCCTTCGTGACCAGACTAGGCGCTCGTTCGGTTAATGCGCCAGGCGAGAGCAGGCTGGAGAAGGGGGGCGCTGAAAGTTCCCTCTGGTCGGGTCAGCATGGACTTCTGGAGGTCACCCACGGAGCAGAGGAGCTTCATGGCGACGTCGTACTGGCGGAGCCAAGCGTGGGGCGCGTTGAAAGACTGATCAGGTCGGGCTCTGATCACAACACCCTGCTGGTGACCGAACAATGCGATCAGCTGTGCACCATGTGCTCGCAACCTCCGAAGAAGAGTCACACCGACCGATTCGATTTTTTTATCGAGGCCTGCCTTCTGGCAGATCCGAACATCACAATCGGCATCTCCGGGGGTGAGCCCACGCTTCACATGGACCGATTACTGGACATGATCGAGACGGTGACGACCAAACGCCCCGATCTCAATTTCCATATCCTCAGCAATGCCCAGCACTTCGAGCGTTATCACGTCGAGCGATTGCGCCAGAAACTCTATCGTAGCGTGGTCTGGGGCATACCGCTCTACTCATCCGATCCCGCCACCCACGATGCCATCGTGGGTAAGCCTGGAGCCTACGAGCGGCTTCTTGAATCGTTTTGCCATCTGTTTGCTGGCGCTGCTCGGATCGAACTGAGAACCGTATTGCTGTCAACTAACGCGCCCGGGCTCGATCGCCTGGCTCACTTCGTTACAATGAATCTTCCGCAAATCGAGCAATGGTCGATCATGGACCTGGAAAATGCAGGATTCGCTCGGACGAGATTTGCAGAGCTGCGCTTCCCCCTATCCGAACAGTTCGAGGAAATCGCGTCGGCATTCGATCGGGCTATTCTTCACGGCGTACCAGTGAAGCTCTTTAACGCACCACTGTGTCACGTTCCGGAAAACTATCGGCATCTGGCAGTGGCTTCGATATCGGACTGGAAGCAGCGCTTCGCCGAGGCATGCAATGCGTGTAGTGTCAAGAACTCTTGTTCCGGCTTTTTCGAGTGGCACCCTGACGAACTTGTAGAGGAAGTGGTTCCACTATGAACAAATCACGGTTTCTAATTTCAAGCCTGGTCGCGGCCGGCATCGCTCCTATGTCGCAATCGGATGGGCGGAGCGTCGGCGATGTCTTTCCGCAGGTCTCGGGGCCAGACCCGGACGATGAGGTGGCAGTGCGCCGCTTCGCGCAGGATCACCGGTTCCAGCTGGCCCAACACCGATCGCATTCGAGCCACGCTTCGCATTCGAGCCATCGCTCGGGCTCCAGCGGACGCCAGCGCGCGCCGTCCTACACCCCGCCGCCGCCGCGAGTACCACGCGCAACTCCGACGCCGACACCTGTGCCAGCACCGACAACGACACCGACCCGGAATGAACGAAGCAACCCGCCTTCATCCATCCTTCCGGCTTCGCCTGCAACGGTGCCCAATCGCTTCTACTCGCCCGACACTTCGGCTCAACCGTCGCGCCCGGCAATCGAGGAGGTGGTCTGCAAGGTTCAGACCGGACTTATGGCTTACGGTTATTACGACGGAGATCTCGACTGCATTGTCGGCCCGATGACCCGGGCAGCGCTTAAGAAATTCCAGGAGGATTACGACCTAGCAGAAACGGGAACGATCACGCCCGAGGTGCTCGATGCCTTCCGGATCGTGGCGGAATAGGTTGCTGTCCCACGGGCTCGCTGCGCTGATTGGCGCAGGCATCGCGTGGACGGCCATGCCTTTGTGGCGCGAAGCGGTGATGGCCTGGCACCAGGACGAGTATGGTATCCTCGTCGAACAATGTGACACTGCCATGCGCGATCACTTTCAGGCCAAACAGGCGATTGCTGTCGACCAGAGTGAGGAAAACGAGACTGGCCTGGCAGCGGGCGAGATGGGCCTGATTGTTTGCCAGGATTACGACCTATACCAGAAGCGACTGTTGCAATGGGGACTGCGCGAAGAGGAACTGTCGCAAATGCGCCTCCAAGCCATCGAAGCACGGGCCACCGACCTTCAGGAAGTGATCGATACACATGAAATCCGTTTCTAGGGTCATCCTGCTACTGGCAGCGGCTGCATTCCTGACCGCCCTCACCAGTTCCTGCGATCGGCCCGAGACTTCTCGGACCGGGTTCAGCCCGGTCGCCACGGATACCATGCGAATGGCCGCATTGAGGCAGGCGGCAATACAAGGCGGTCTGCGGAGGGCGGCCGCACTAGAGATACCGACCGATCCGGAGCGCGTGGCAGTGGGTCGACTGATCTTCGAAAGCCGAGCGATGAGCATCAACGGCGAAATTTCCTGCCGCGATTGTCATCTTGACAAGTTCGGCTCGGCTGACGGACTTCCGAACGCGATCGGGGTCGGCGGAGAAGGCGAGGGCAGGGAGCGGATGGAATCCGATGGCAGGATTCTACCCCGCAATGCGCTACCCTTCTGGGGAAGGGGAGGCAAAGGCTTCGATACGTTTTTTTGGGACGGGAAGGTGCAGAAGAAGGACGACGTGGTGGCAAGCCAGTATGGCGAGCACTCGCCCTCGGATGATCCGCTGGTGGTTGCGGTCCATCTTCCTTCGGTCGAACTGCGCGAGATGGTCGAGGACACGATTGAAATCCGCGAAACCGTCGTTTCGGAAGATGTCGGCGCTGCCAACACCATCCAGAGCGAGCTGGCCAAGCGCTTCGCATCGGATACCGACATTGGGCCTCTGCTGGGGTCGGCCTATGACCGCGATGCTTCAAAAATAAGCTTCGCAGAGATTGCCGACGCGCTGGCCCAGTTCATCCGGCATGAGTTCCGCCTCCGGCCAACACGGCTTGAGCGGTTCGTGTTCGATCGCGGTCCAATCACCGAAGCGGAACTGGCGGGGGGCGTCCTTTTTTATGGCAGGGGCCGGTGTGTCAGTTGTCACAACGGTCCCTATTTCTCGGATCTCGATTTCCATGCGGTGGCGTTTCCGCAGGCCGGCTTCGGCAAGAACGGGTTCGGAATCGACGAGGGGCGCTACAATGTGACGCTGGACCCGCGCGATCGCTTCCTTTTCCGGACGGCGCCCCTCCACAACGTCACGCAGACAGCGCCCTATTCGCATTCGGGGTCGATCACGTCGCTTAAGGACGCGATCATCGCGCATTTCGATCCGCTGAGGCTCGTCGATACCAATTCTATGGATGTGCGGCAGCGCAGCGACCTCTACGCGCGGCTTGGCCCTGCAGCCCTCGAGCCTCTGCCCACAGCGCTGCGTGACGAGGAGGTTGACCAGCTGGTCGCCTTCCTCGCCATGCTGGAATTCTCGTCAGACGGAAATTAGTTGTCCAGAGCGTCGCCGACGAACGCAGTTTCGCCTTCGGAATCTTCAAGCCGAACGTCCGCCTCCTCGGTCTCATTACTCGGCGACGCCAACGCTTCTTCGAACTTGGGTTCGTAGGATTGCGAGCCGCGCGGCCTTGCACTTTGGGGCGGGGCTACCAAGTCAGCGTCGGTCTGTGTCATCAGGGCGTCGACGGCCTCGCGCTTCTCGCTTTCATCGTCAAACCATGAAGCCGAAGGACCAGCCTTCCACCGAGACCTGATCGACGAACGGTTGAACCTTACAGGTGCAAATCCATCGCGCTCTTCGATCAGTTTCGCCGCAAACAGATCGAACGCGTAGCATCGGTCGCGTTGCTCGACAGAGAACTTCTCGCCCAAGGCCGCGTAACACAGTTCGCTGTATTCCTCCGCTCCCGACGTCCCGAACGCACCGACGACCTTTCCAGCATGCCTGGCGGCTCTTGCGACCGTGACTTCGCTCGGAGCCGCCACAGTGGTTTCTTCGGCAACCGCATCGTCGACGACTTCGATCGAACTTTCGTCATACATATACTGCTGGTCGGGCTCTGCATCGTCGCCGCCAAAAAATGCGCGCATCAGGATGCCGCCGATAACGACCCCAAGTAGTATATTGCCCCAACCCGAGCTCTGCTGTTTGGGTTGCTCAGTCATATGCAATGGTCCGACCGCAGGCGGCGAGGCTGCGCCTGCACTCCCGGTCTCGATCATCCGTATGCGATTTATCCACCGGATGCACAACGGCCCATGGCTGGCGCGCTATTGCTAACTGCAATACGCGTGCTGGGGCTGACCTCGCATCAATTTGATCTGTCTGGCTCAGCATTTGTGATCGCGCCAGTAGCGGTCCCATCTGGCAGCCCAACCACCTCTGACCATGGCACAGCTAAGGTCGCCGCCTATTGGCGAGATGCACCATGCAGCAGTTCTCTTTCCACCCGCTGATCCATCTGAACGGCATCGCATGGTCGGACCCTTCACAAGGATGTGGCCGTGCTGGCCCACGCCTGTCGGCTCGCCAACGAGACTGACCAGCGCGTCCCTCGCCTCGATGGCGCTCGCAGATGGGCAGGGATGTCCGGGACTGCATGTGCCGTCCATTTCGCGGGCCGCAATTCCAGACAGTCTCACACGGGGACCTTCAACGCACCATACAGGACCGTCGCCGTCCCAAACTGCTTGAGGAGTGCATTCGAATGACTCGCCAGCGGGGACAGCTGCAAAGAGAAGGAGAAACCAAAACATTCTGGGACAATAGTGTTGCGGATAGGTTCTGCAAAGTTCGATTGCTTTTCATCTTGATGTTTTGGTAGCCGCTAAATCTAGAATCTTGCTTTCACAGCTGCGGAAATCGCTGTTGAAGGTACGCCTGCCGAAAATTGATCCCCAGAAGCAGACAGTCCGCTATCGGCCCATTCTCAGACCTTCCGCCGAAGCTCTAGTCACCCTAAGACCGGGCATTTGACACTGGCAGCTTCCGTCTCCGACAACTTCCTTCTTCACGGCCTGAGTAAGGATTCAATGCGGCTACCTCTTATATTGCGACACCGGATTGGCGTCACCAATGCTCTTGTCGCGATTCGGCCCGGACACATTTTGCGACCAATGTTGCCGACGCTGCGAAGGCTTCTTCGGCCTTTCGCCATTGGGAACCCGCCCATTTGCCTATGGGATGCCAACCAACGTTGAATTGATCGTTGAAGCGTTCAAGGTTCGTTTGTTGAATCCGAAAGCGCCCTTCCCGCGATTCGAACGTGAAGCGGCTTCGAATTTGCCAGCGCGGTAGGCTCCCGTATTCGATCGCGCTATTCGCGACAACAATCCCCCCGTCTAGATCAGCATTGATAATGAGTTGCCCGCCAGTCACGCCCGACGCCAAATGCTGCGAAATGCAAGTCTGTGCGCGCGTGGTTATCTCGCGAACCGTTCCATGGGTTTGATAAACTTCGCTAGTCACTTCGGTAAGATATTCGGCGGCTTGCGCCTCACTCGTCGTAAGGCCGGTGATAGCGAGCGCCGCTAGGAATTTTGTGGCTGACATGGCTTCCCCCAATCTACTTATATATCTCGCCGGTTTCGACGTTCAGATAGAGGCGGTTCGCCGTCGTCATACCGCCACAGTATGTGAAGTAAATTGGACGGCTTCGCTCGTTCGTCGATTTGACCCACCCTCCCATTTCTTCGATTTCTTCGGAGGTGCAGCGTCCATCGGCGATCAACTGGTTTGCAGCTGCTACGAACGCGTCTCGATGTTGTGCATAATCGTCGGACTGCGCGACTACACGCTCGCTTTCGGCGGCTGATTCGGCGGGGTCAGCAGGTCTTGTCGGGGACATGTCCGCAAGTGAGACCCACTCCGCAAATCGACCTTCGTCAATTCCGTTGTCTGCGGTGCAATTGGCATTGCCTTCATCGACATATTCGCTGATTCTGTTGACGCAACTTGCGTCGTAAGGTTGCGTGATGCGCGCCCAATCACCTTCAGTTTCGAGGATCGTTGCACCCTCGCGGAATGACAAGCGCCCCACGACGCCGCAAGTCTCCGATGCACAAGTATGGCGGTCAGTGTATTGCGAAGTGACCCACATTTTGCCCTTACCATCGGAGACTTCGCCAGTTTCGACGCTATCGGTTGGCGCACTATTGCAACCTACGACCAAGACTAGGGCAAAAAGTCCGGTTACTCGCATTGTATCCCCCTTCAAAACTTCGAATGCTCGGCTCTACAACAACGAACGAGACGAGCAATGAAACAATATCGACACGCCAATTGGGTTCAATTCCGACACGCAGTTATCGAGCTGCATCGCGGTTGCTGCGCCAGATGCCTTCGTTCGGCTGCCTTCGACGATGTTGTGCTTCAAGTTCACCACAAACGATACATTCGCGGTCGATTGCCATGGGAATACGAAACAACGGATTGCGAGGCGCTTTGCAAAGGTTGCCATGCCGCCGAACACGGCCATGTTATGCCGCGACACGGTTGGAATTGGGTTGGCGTTGACGATTTAGGCGACCTTGCTGGCAACTGCGAACTATGTGGCACTGAAATTCGCTACGTCTATGCGATCGAACATGCGGCATGGGGTGCGATGGCCGTGGGCACAGATTGCTGCGACAAGTTGACGCAAACTAGCGAGGCTAGCGAGCATCACGAAAAATACATCAAGGTGATCAACGCTCGAAAACGCTTCGTCGCTTCGAAGCGTTGGGAAGTTCGGGCCGACGGAACGCATTATTTTAAACAGAAAGGTATTCACGTCGAGATTCACCAAGATAACGGCGAGTTCGGGATTTCGATGAATCTCATTGCTGGCAAACAAAGGTTCGACAGCTTGCTTGATGCGAAGATCAAGGCATTCGATTCGATACGATCGGGCGATGCCCAGGATTTTCTCAAACGTCGAAAGCGCAGCCGCGTGCCTAGCCCTATCGAACTTGATCGCGTTCGCGCATGGCTTGCTTCAGGCAAATTGTAGGATGGCGGAAGATTCGCTCGCCGTTTCGCGAGGCCATCAGCGTCCCTGAGGACCTTTTCAGTGCAAACGTCCCCAGTCACAATTGGCTAAGACTTCGACGAAACTTTGCGGCTAACCACGACCGCTATTTCCGGTTTGAGATCCGAAAGCGGCCCGTCAGCAACCGGCCCAATTTCTTCCATCCCTGATGCTCGAGCTAGTGATCGTGACCGGCACCACGGCTGGTCGCTTTAAATTCTCGAAACGGCACAGCTGGCCTGGCGCCAATCTTCAGCGTTTGAACAAAGTCTAAGAGTAGGCATTCCGGCGAAGCCTCAAGAGCGAAGGCGCTCGCTTCATCCAAGATCACTCGGTCATTGGGAACCAACCTTTGGAAACCAAACAGAGATACCGAGAGACTTGCTCGTCCCCAAGCTGCAAACACACCACAACTTGCCGGCATTACCCTGGTAACCGACGTATCTGGCCGATAGTCAAAGTATGGCGGGGCCAGCTACCACTAGGGAAGCACTATGATGCTACTATTGTGATGTCCTCGGCCGTGCGGGCGTTTACGACCTGATCAGGCACCATGACGGCCGAACGTCCTGTGATTATCCCAGACACGAGCAATGCGGCAGCCGTGTTTCCTCGACCCTCTTGGCGATGAGTACCGGTCAGGTCGTAGGTCTTTCCGTCAAGTACGATGCTCGTGAAAGTCAGCTCAAACTTGGCCGACTTACCGAAGATTCCTTTTCCGGTACGCCAAGAGACGGTTGCAACTACCGGAGCGTTAAGCGGCACGATAGTCACTCCATCGCGCCGAATTTCCTCAGCCACACGAAACTCACGTGTTGTTCCCTCTTTCATTTTTTTCGATGTGATCTCCGCAACAGGAGAGACCTTGATGAGGGTATCTTTGGGTAGCGTAACCGTCGTGGCCACAGCTGCAGGAACAGCGGTTCCAACAGAAGTTTCGACTTGTTCGGTTGCTGCGGTGACGGTTGTCGCATCCACAGCTTGTTCTTGTGCGGACAGAGAACCCGCGGCCACCAACAAGACTACGCCACAACTTGGAATAAACTTCTTCATTGATCCATGCCCCCTTTGAGTTGGCTTTCTAACTAGCACTCCCATAAGAGGTTGCAAGGGATAGAGAAATTGATGGGTTGAGGCATCCACAAGAACGTGAGGCTGTGGTTTCTTGAGGGCGTAATCGAGCCGACTGCACCTGAATGACGGCCTAATCGGTACGGGTAGAGCGGTGCAACGTGCAGGCTCCGTATGACGACGGGCCAATGCCAGTTTTCTTTAAACTTGCTGCCAAGCGCGATCGATCAACTTACGGCCTGCAATCCGAAGGGAGCCCCCAGCAGCCTTACTGCGTCGCCAAAGAGTGCTGTGTATTGGCGAACTCCACTGCGGGATCTCAGATTTCAGCGGCCCTTGCCAACACCGCCGAGGTGACAAAACTTACGAACCGGTGAGGTTTAGGTGCCAATGATTCTTTTGGGCGGCCGACCATAGATGTTCCATTGTCCGGCACTCATATTCGCCGGCTGGGCAAAACCCAGCAATTGCCGTTGAACCACCCAATCCGTCGGAAGGTTGCATTCGAGCAATTGTCTCCTGGTTAGGGCCGAGGGCTGCGTGCCATCTAGGATCGCCGTGACAATATCTGGCGCCAAGAAATTGAGGCGCACCAATCGAGCAAAATGAATGGGGCCACACCGAAACTTTGCGGCAAGCGCTCCAAGATCGCTTTCCCGGTTTTGCTCTACTAAGGCCTGCGCCTTGCGAGCGGTGGCGATCAAACCAATTAAGTCTCTTCTCGGAGCCAAAGACTTTGATTGCTCTCTCGGATGAATATGGAGCGCAGGCCAACGCGCAGCAGCGACCGTTTGCACTTCGATCACGTCCTCATATCTTGCATCGCTGCTGAGCCAGGATGAGGTATCGCCGCGAAAATCAATCTTGTCTTTCCATAGAAGGAAGCGACGAAGTTCGCGTAGCCTGTAGTGTAGCGACATAGCTTCCGGCCCCACCTCAGCTCGGAACAGGATCGCTGTGAAGATCAGCTTTTGAGCTTCTGGCAGGCTCTTTCTCAACCGCCGGGCGGCTCGTTTCCCTTTTCGGATGAGTCGCTGCAGTTCATCGTCAAAAATCCCAAGCTTCTTAATGGCTGCCCTCAAGCGTCGGCGATCTTCAAGAAACGCAACGACCGAGGCCTGGACAGTTTCATCGAGGATCCGGGCGTTGCATCGATAGGGCTTTACTAGCTCGCGCCGCGACCACATCTCTTCGCAAGAAACATAGGTGTAGTAGGTCTGGTACCGTCTGACCCTGATTTCCAATCGCATCCGTCTGCCGGTATCGTCCCACAGCATTCCTGCAAGAAAGTGGTTTGTATTCTTGGGATCGGGCGCCTTACGTCTCCTTTGCTCACTGACCTGTTGTGCCGCCTCCCACGTCTCCCTCGAGATTATGGGATCGTGAGCGCCTTTATATGTGGTGCCATCTCCATGGATCTCACCTACGTAAATCGGGCTGTTCAGTATCTGATAGACAGTCGCCTGCTCGACGGGTTTGCCACCTCTTGGCTTGCCTTTCTTCGTGTATTTCACCGAGCTGTGGAAGCCAGCCATCTTCACTGATTCAGCCGTTATCGAATACCGGCGAGTCCTCAGGAATTCATCGAAGATGAATCGAACAATCGCGGCCTCCGGCTCGTCGAGTACCAGATCACCGTCAACTCGATCATACCCGAAGGGGGGAACACCGCCATGCAACTTGCCGTGCTTTCTTCTACTTCGAATGCTGTCTTTCATGCGTTCTGAAATCAGCTCGCGCTCGAATTGCGAGAAAGTAAGCAAGACATTCAGGATCATGCGCCCCATGCTGTCCGAAGTGTCGAATGCCTGTGTAATCGCAACCAGCGCGATATTGGCTCTGTCGAAAACCTCGATCAGTCGGACAAAATCGAGCAAGCTACGCGTCAGTCTATCAATCTTGTAAACTACTACGACGTCGACTTTGCCAGCCTCGATATCTTTCATGAGGCGAGCCAGTGCCGGCCTATCAAGTCCGCCACCTGACTGACCACCGTCATCATATCTATCCGGCAATTCCTGCCAGCCCTTGAACTCTTGGCTCTTGATGTAAGCGCTGCTCAACTCGCGTTGGGTCACCAGTGAGTTGACGCGTTGATCAAGATGGTTGGTCGTACTCTTCCTGGTATAAATTGCGCAGCGCCGGACAGGCGAATCAATTTGATCATGCATATGGCTTCTCCGGCGGTGGGGGTTGGTCAAAGATCAATACAAAGAACACTCGGCCTCTCGGCACACGTCTCAGTTGCATAGCTCGCCAAATGGAGAAGACCTTCCTGAGGCTCGGGAGCTCAAGAGAGGATGGCCGGCTTGGCTCAGCGATTGCCCTTCGCCGAAGGGCAATCGCATCCCTCAGGATCATCCGCAGGTGCACCAGCTCAGCGGGTTAAGTCGCTCGGATCATGCCAAGAAAATGGGCCCCGGCATTCTTGCCGGGACCCCAAGAACAAAGCCTTTGGGGTGCCCGCTCAGTCGCTACCTCCGCTTGGAGCTCGTTCCAGTTCAGCGAGTTCCGCTCCGATCGTCTTGTCAACGTCGACACAAACGGACCCGTTGTGCTCTCTAATCGTCATTATGACATTGCCGTCCTTGTCGAGCAATACGGCTTTCTCGTCGATGCGTTACTTAGCAAGCTCGGCGAATAGCGGGCGCGATAGGCGCAGCCTAGAATCTCACGATGAACCTCTACTTCGCTCAAGCGCCATTTAGCATCGAGATTATGAGAGCAGCGATCCATGCAAGCACGACGAGAATGAGACCACCGGCGATCAGGCCGAACTCAAGACTTATTCTCCAGGCACCCTTACGTGCGTGCCAACCCCATTCCTTCATGAGCAGCGATGTCCTTTCCAATAGCGATCCCAGCGCGCAGCCCAACCGTTTCTTACCATAGCGCAGGAAAGGTCGCCGCCTCGCGGTGAAACGCACCAGGCTGCGGTTCGCCTTCCTCCAGCAGAACCGTCCGAGATGCAGCGCATGGTAGGCCCGTTCACCAGTATATGCCCGTGCTCTCCAACTCCGCGCGCAACCCCGACAAGGCGTACGAGGGCATCGCGGGCTTCAATGGCGCCCGCGGCCGGACAAGGATGGCGAGATCTGCAACTTCCGTCCATCTCGCGCGCGGCAATACCGGAAAGCCTGACGCGTGGTCCTTCGGCACACCAGACGGGGCCATCACCATCCCAAACCGCAGTCGGTGTGCATGCAAACTCTTGTCCGGCAGGAACGGCCCCGAGCAGCAAGGCCAAAACTGTAAATGTCATTTGATACCCCGTTTGAGGCGCAGGCGTATCACAAATAATTGAAAATGCTTCAATCAATTCTGAAGAAGGCGTCGGCCATTCCAGCATCGAGCACAATTAGTGTTCTTGGAATTCGCGACTGGCCTGACGAACCGTTCGCTGCAAGGATCGCCAAATGACGATGACACGCGAAAAGGAACTCTGGGCATTGGCGGTATGGGTTGAGCGCCACCATGGGGACAACGGCGATGAGTTTATCGAGAACAGAATTGCCGCCCTCGAGGCAGAGGGCGAAACAGACGGCGCGGATCTCTGGCGCATCGTCGCGGATCGATACCACAAACTCAGGGTTGGCCTGATCCCGATCCACGGCCAGCCCGAGACGCTGCCGAATTAGTGCTTTCCTACTTGGAACATTTAGTGAACATATGGGCCTTAATCGAATCAGAGGCTCCCATGCTTGTTCTAGATCCCGCAGCCCTCGTCGCGCTCGCGGCGGTGATCGGCGCTATCTCCACCCTCGTCTGGTCGCTGAGGCGGAAGCCATGAACACAGACCTTGCTTTTCGCGTCCAGAACGCATTCGACCGGTGCAAAGAATTTCCAGAAGCCGGAAAACATGGCGACATGTTCCTCGTCAAAGGCCAGGCGTTTATCGCTTTCATCGAGCTCCGCAATCTATGCCCAGAGATCATACTCGCACTGAAACATTGCGAATGACGGGTACAGTAAGAACCGGTCTTCAAGAGTCGTTTGCGAACCTCCAAAGCTCTTGCGCTTCAATCTATGTTCGCGTTCGCCGGTCAATTGCTCCAGCTTGCGCCGAGCTCCCACCTTGAGTTTTCCTGTATTTCGCTCTTGCAGCTGGTACGCAATCAATTGCCGCAGGACGGGCAAACGAACCGAGGGCGCAGATTAGCTTGTGCCCCTTTCCGAAGTCTCTCGCACCTGACGTAAAGACTGGCGGGGAATATCTGCGATGGTGTCGTCCAATCGATTCATGTGCCGGTGATGACTCAGTCGGCACACGAAGTCGAATGCTCTTTTTAATCGTGGTTCCTCGGGTCCAAGATTAGCTTGAATAGACGACAATCATTGCCTGTCTTGCTGGTCATGAGCCGACTACAATCAAATGGCCGACTGGCAGCTGCAAACTCCTTGGTTAATGCGGCTCCGCTGCAAAGGTTGGTAGCAATTCTGCTCCTTCGTTTAGGCAACCGCAAAGATTGGATCTCAATATCTATCAATAAGGCTCTTAAGCTGCTTGATGCGCGAATCTGACCAGCCCTCGATCAGTTTGAACGCATCGGTAGTCAAACTCAGATTCACGACCCTCTGGTCCCGATGATTCTGGTCTCTTACGATCCAGCCTCTATCGACGAGATTTGCCAAGTGGCGGTGAACGGTGGCGCACGGTGCATCAGCTGCCAGGCCCACTTGCTTTACTGTAGTCGGTCTTCTTGAAAGCTCATTCACATAGAGTTCGATAAGGATGTCCCACGGAATATTCCCACGCCATTCCTTCGGCAGAAGGCGCCTGCGCAACTCTGTGGATTGCCTCTCATCGAGCGAGATCGCGAGACTCGAAATCTGCACTGGCTTGGGCACGGAGATCGGCCCAGATGTGCAGTCTTCAGAAACATGTAAAGCTATTCTTAGGTCAACCTGATCGGCGTTCGACATCTTACTCACCCCCCAATGACTGCATCTAGTCATCGAAGGCGATCTGGCCGCTGACTACTTGAGAAAACCTATACAATTCGGGCGATTGCATCCGTTTTGAGCGATTAAAACTGCCCTATTTATGGTTAACGAGGCGCCTTTCGTGTTGACAGTCTGACAACGTTCAGAATCTGCATTTGAGAATTTGTGATTCGATGGCTTTCATGCGGCGTCAGTCAAAAAATATAGCATCGCCAGAATCGACTTCCTTATTGCCGGCTCATGAAACCAAGATCAGGCCGCGCAAAACGCCCGATATTCGGTGCGACATACTGCAGATCGCTTGCATTGACCCCAAACCACAGCGCGAGAGTTGATGCGTATTCATCTACCGACGTTGTGGGAAGCAGCCTACCATAACCCACTTGATCGTCCGATGAGATTGAAATTGAGGGCGCCCGCCCGAAAAACCGACCGCCATTGACATTGCCGCCAAGGACGAAGTGGTGACCGCCCCAACCGTGATCTGTTCCATTCCCATTTGAGGTCAGTGTTCGACCAAAGTCCGAGGCTGTGAATGTTGTGACGTCGCGCTGGACACCAAGAGAAAGGAGCGATGCATAGAATGCATCGAGCGCGCCATCGAGTTTCTGCAACAATCCTTGGTGCTTGCTCTTCAGGTCGCTGTGGTTGTCAAAGCCGCCAATCGACACAAGAAAGACTTGCCGCTTCACTCCAAGCGCGCTTCGCGATGCAATGATTTGGGCAACTATTGAAAGCTGAGCGTGGAGCCCGCCCGAACCGCCAAACTTCGTCGACGCCGGAGCATTTTCGAGCGCGTCCTTGACGAATGCGCTGTATTCGATCGATCTGGCATTCATCATCGCGTAGTCATTCTCAAGAACATGGCTGCTTTGCTGTCGCAACAACGTTCCAAGAGCGTCACCGGAGAACCTACTTCCGTAAAGAGTCGAACCGACTGGCCACATGATGAGCGGGCCTGAGGGGGTAATTTGAAAAGCGGATGCATCTTGTCCGTTCAAAAAAACCGAGTTCCCGCTTACGCCTATCGCAGTGAACATGGTGTTCTGATTGCTCGACAAGGCAATGTCGCCGAGTTTGCCGCCCCAACCAGTTGTTGCGCCTTCGGGCTGAAATGCCTCCCAGGTCGATTGTTGATCGTTATGCGAAAAGAGCTTCGCTGGCCGTGGATAGGCACGAGTATTGGGGCTATCGAACTCCGCTCTCGTAAGCGGAGCAAGCAGAGGGCCAACATTTAGGAGTGGCGCTAGCGAACCCTCATCGTATCTCCTTTTCATTTTCGGCATTGCCGGTGAGAGTGCCAACAGCTGGTCGTCGGTCAGAATTTGATCCTCAGGCAGTCGCAAGAAGGTGTTGCTGAGGTCTTGGTGAGGGATCGCAATGCCCTGCTGACCGCCCCTAATCTGCGAATATCTGGAGTAATTCAGACTATCATACGGAATAAGTGTGTTCGCGTGATCATTCCCCCCCCGAAGGAAGACACAAACCAGAGCCTTGTAGTCATTTTCAGACGATTGCGCTGCGAGCTCGCCGAGTCCGGCCAGGCCAAGCGCATAAGAAGATCCCGCCCCTGCGATCGACAAAGCGGCTGTCCGGCGAATGAATGTTCGGCGACACAGGAGATCGGCTCTAGATCTATGCATGACGACCTCCTACTTCTGCACCAGATAGTCATTCGAGCACATCGTCAGCATAATCCCGATGCGAACTCGGCTCAGTTTACCAGCGTCGTCATCGGTGCTTTCGATCTCGACATCATTGAGTGCGTCTAGGATCAGTGACCGTGTTTCCGGCTTTAGCTGTCCCCCGGTGAGCACCAGGTCGAGATGGTCCAGCAATTCAGGAGGTCGCGATGCAATATCCAGCTCGTAAGAGTAGTCAGCGGCAATATCGTCCGCCCAGAAGCCGCTCGCATCAATAGTGCTCCACATGAAATTGACATAGCTCGCCACGGAAGACTCGGTAACCAGCTGAAATTCTGGTGCTAACATGTTGTTTGCCGCTGCCTGCGATCTTGGTGGAATATGCTCTGGGCGAAAGAAGTTGAACACCGAGGGGGCACGCAAGGGGACCTGATTCAACAGCGAAGGTCCTGACAGGTCCCTAATTTGCCAAGCGCCCGACGTTGACTGCGCGTTAAACGTTTGGCCCCATTGAGAGTAGCGAAGCATCGGTTCTCGAAGTTTGCCGAAACGAGGGTCTCTGAGGCCATTCTCGCTGGTAGCCTCATCATCGAGTATTATCGCTTTGAAAACTGCTCCGAGATCGCCACGCGCACCCTTGCCATTATCGGCAAATACAGCGGCGACCCTGCGGACGTAGCCTGGACTTGGATTGCTGGTCACTAATCTCTGAATCAGTTGTCTGGAGACGAACGGCGCGACATTGGGGTGCTCAAAAAGCCTGTCGAGTGCGATCTCGAGGCTTCTCGCCGGAGCAACTCCGGGAGCTATCGTGACCCCCAGAAATCTTTTCTCGTCCAGCGAATGAGTTGAGGCGCGGCCTCGAGGAATCCACTTTGCAGGGTCAGCTGTCACTGATTGTCTTACGACCTGCGCGCTGGGCACGTGTGGGCGGTAACTCGCTCTTGGATCAGGCGTGAAGCTAACGCCCGAATAATCAAAATCGTACCCTGTAAATACCTTGGCAAGGCCAACTACGTCGTCATTTGTATATGTCTCGATCGGCGCACCATTAGACAGCCGCTGGCTGCCATCCTGATTGAGCTCGTACAATCCGATCGTAAAAAGCTGCATCACTTCGCGAGCGAAGTTTTCATCGGGGACTCGACCAGTTGTCGGATCTGCTTTCTGGTTTCCTCGAGTGTCGAGAAAGACTGCCATCGCAGGGTTCAGCGTGATCAGTTCGAGAAGCTCACGAAAATTGCCGAAAGCATTTTTGTTGAGCAAATCCCAATAGGAAGCGAGCGCCTGGACGGGCCAATCAATGTCCAACTCATTTATCGACACTACGAATATTTCCGAAAGCGCCAGAGCCATTCGCTTTCTAACAACATTGCCGCCAGTCAGAACCTGCGACCAGATCATGTGGTCGAAGTAGGTCGGGTTCAGCCAATTCAGATCCGAGTCGATTTTGTCATAGCCACGCGAGATCAGAAAATCCGTGGCAGGCACCTTGTTGCTGGACCGCATCTGGCGATCGAGCCATTGCCCAATTCCCTCGTTTTCGATTGTCCGGATCGTCGAGGATGTCGTCGCGAGACTGCAATGAAGCGCGGCCCTTGCAGCCGCAGCTTGTGAACGAGTGATCGAAGACCCTGACTTGATAGTTGGTGGCGGCGCAGGCGGCCCTCCACCTGACGGAGGGGGCGGCGATGGAGCGGGGCTTGAACCTCCACCGCCGCAGGCAGCAACGCTGAGGCTAATGGGTGCAAGCACCGCCACCCTTTGGGAAATGCCGCCGCTGAGCCCATCTTCTTGATCGATGGAATCAACCGTCTGTTCACTAACAATGGTCGCTGATTCCAATCGCTCCAAAATCGCTCTCGCTCTCCGCACTCAAATGATGAAGCAAAGGTTTGAGCGAATCTGGAGGTACGTCGATCAGGGCGAACACTTACGTGCTTCTACATAGGCATTGAATTCACTACGGTTTTTTCTCTATCGTTCTCATATCGAAGGTATTAGCGACGAACGATCACAACCTCAGATCCACCGTCCGGACTTAACGTCCTTGAATTCTCGATGCCTGGCTTTGCGCACACCAAGGAAAGCGCCGGCAGTCGCTCGGGAGCATCGCGGCGATAAAGCTCCATCGTTAAAATCGTACTGCGCCAATCCTCTTTCGAATACTACACACTTATCTTCTCAGTATAGCCTTCTCATGAACGGGCCGCACTTTGGCCAAGAGCTGTATCGCGGCCTCACATTAGACTCTCGCCGAAAGCGAAGAAGCACTGGCCGCTTCCGTCGCGCCTGACTGCATATGAAAATGACTTCGCAGTTTATGGTACCGGTAACTTCGCATTGGTGAGCGACAATTAGAGTCCCGCGCTATCCAACGCGAGCCGACTGGCCACTGATGGTTCAGCCAAGAGCAAATGAGATGCTCTGGCGAAACACAGCCTGCTCCCCCTCAACAAATCGTTGCTCAACTCTGCCGGAGACGAACGGAGCGACGAGAGTATCAAGCAGCGCGCTGAAGAGCTTTGCGACGTCGCCATCGCGATTTCGTCGGTTTGTTTCAACTTTCACCGGGAGCGCGTGAACCAACGGGACGTGTAGCGATGCTCCGATATCGCGTTAATTTGAAGAGTGGGCATAATCAGATTTTACTCAAGACAGTTTACCACTTTTGTAGTGAGTTGGATTCATTCACCATCAGACCCTTTCTTTAGTCGCGAAACGCGGGTTCCGTAAAATCTGAGCGCAGACGTTCACCAATCTTCTTTCGATCGGTGCTTTGATAGAGGAAACCACAAAGAAACTCCGGCGGGACTTCATGGCGATGAGCGTACTCTAACTCCTTTGCAATCAGCGAACGTTCGTTGCGATTGATCGACTCATCGGTTTCGAAAATGGACATCAGCAGAGCATGGAACACGTTAGACAGCGCCTCCGGCCTGGTCGTGCGCGTCTTCCTTATCGACTCCACGAGGGCTCGAGGGCTCCAATTCCTTGGTCCGTGGTGGAGCAAGGCAATGCCGAGCGCATAGACTTCACGCCTTAGGAAGTTCTTTGCCGACTCGTTCTTGGTGTCGGTCCCATCCTCAAAGCTAACCTTTGCTGTCTTGCGGCGCACATATTCATTGCCGATCCGCTCGATCAGCTTTGGCAAATCAGTCCTCTTTATCCGTCCCTCGCTAAGCTGAAAGGCTCTTTGGTAGGTCGGCTTCTTCTTCATTGGCCATCTCCCAGTAAGGCAATCTTCTCTAAACTTAATGTAACTGTAAAAGCATTACATTAATGTCGTCAATCGCATTTTCTGGCCAAGTGCGAGCAATAGCGTACGTTTGCTCTTGTCAGCCGGGTCGGCCTAACAACTTAACGCCTGCGTCCTGGCTCACACTCACCGGTTGGCCAATTCCGCCAACTCCAAACTTTGGCACCGGTCTTATCGGCTGAGAGCGCTCGCTTTCGGTGAGGAGATCGCTCGTCTGAAAGTAGATCAATGGAACCCAAACTAATATCAATAAAAGACTTTTGCTCGATGGTCGGCGTAGGCCGAACCACCGCTTATAAACTCATGCAAAGCAAGGTCCGCTCCACCAAAATTGGCAGCCGAAGACTCATTGACCGAGAGAGCGCCGAGAATTTCGTGTCTGAGAAGCTGTCATCAGACATCGGTGAGCAAGATCAGTGATGGCCAAACGAAACATCAGTCAGCTCAGAAAGCCCGCTCGATCTAAGGATGTGACCCAGTCTTCGAACCCTCTCTTGTCTGCATTCAAATTTGAAACCAAAGCTCAAGCGGGTGAGGAAGATGAAGTGCGACGCAAGGCAATCAAGAAGGTTGCAAACTGGTCGCGTGAAGCCCGTAGCAGTCTTGGGAAGAGGCAGCTTTTCAGGCTGCGGAAGAGAATCAAGAGACGGCTGACAGTCGCCTCCAGTCGGTACATGCGCAAACACAGAAAGCGTATTATTAACGCGGTATGCGATCTCGCTGGTCGCACGCAAGGCGACCTCATCATGGTCAACCTCGTATCTCCTTCCCTTCGGTTCCCAGCTGGAACACTGTGGGAGGCAGAAGCCGAGAAGATACTCGAGCGGCTTCGGCAAGTGCTTCTGAGGTACGGCTCAGCCTCATGCGACGGATGGATGATCGTTTTTCTTGATGGCGAATTCGAAGAGAATAACAGAGAGTTTGTGATCCACTTCCATGGCGTTGGCACGCAAGACTTTGATGCAGTCTTCGAGAACGCAAGGAAGAAGAGTCGGCTGTTCCGTCGAGTAGGTCAGACAGCAGATGCAAATGTGAATACCCCGATACGCGTGATCAGAAAGCTTGAAAATCTTCCTCGCCTAGTTGGTTATTGCGTGATGGCGTTTTGGCCACAGCGAAATCGTGCGGCGTCCGCGGAGGGTGATAAGCCAATCGATAGGAGAAAGCGTCGGGTAGATGAGCCACAACATTCAGAATATTTGCTTTGGCTAGATCGCTACCAGATACAGCACATATGCCTCATGATCGGGCTCGAAGTTGACCGCCATGGATCCTTAAAGCAGACTCGATGAACATACGGCTATTCACTGCATGTTTGCATATATATCGCGGGCCTGTCTTTTTAAGTAACTGATAATGTTAGAATGACCAACTTCCTCGGCTGGCTCCACAATGCTCGCAATCGGAGAACACTGCGCAGTCATTCAGCGCGAGTGGATTATTCCATCGGCACAGGCTCTCCACAAAACAAGGTCAACCGTTGCAGCGCGGTATCCGGTTTCCTTAGCAAGCCTTTCGCACAGCTCTTGTGCAGTCACACCTTCGGGTTCCGCAAGACGGTTTAGATGGACGTCTGGCTTTGCGACATCGGCTCCAAGGTTCTTTGCTAGATGAAACTTCGTGACCGGTCCGATCCAAGGCAACTTCGCGCAAAATTCGATGAGATCGTCTGCCTTCATGAGTTTGCGGAACAACGCGCGCCGCTCCTTCCAAATGTAGTCGATTGCATCTGACTTGCCTGGGTGGCCGAACACTGTCTTGCACGAGTGGCCAGCCCTCAATGCGATCATGCAGTCCTGGAAGATTGGGAGTGCAATGCGGTTTCCCATTCCCGAGTTGCAGATCACGTAGATTGCTTCCGAAGCGAAGTTCTCGGCGTCGGCGGTCATCCTGATGTTCTCTGACCATTCAATCGCTGCCTTGTAGCCTGCTCGGCGCACCGCTCGGTCGATTTTTCGGAACTGTTTCGCGCTGATCGGGAACCGAAGCTCAATCAAGGGCGGCTTTCTACCCATCAATACTCGCGAGCGAGCATAATCGTGATGATCCTATTGGTTACGCTAGGATCGGTTGGGTCTGGCGAAGCATCGGTTTCTGATTTGTCGTAGTAGTCGATTTTCCAGAATATCTCGTTCCCGTTGTGTACGAGGCTGCCAAAGTCGTGCTCGCCATAGGGGTCATTGGCCGGAGTGAAGGCATCGAACGCCTTGACCTTCTCTCTGATCTCGCAAAACACCTCGTAACCTAGCGCGACCACTCCATCGCTCACGCACATGTACCCACCACTGCGCTCTTTTCTCAGTAGGTCATTGAGCTCGCGGATGCGCGCGGTCCGCGTTTCACGGCTACCGTCTGTCTCGTCGGTCATATGAACGAGCCTGTGCTCTTGTTTTGTACCACTCATTGCTACAGCATCCCAATCAATGTCCGTTGCGCATCCCTATCCCCCTGAATGTAGCGCTCGGTGGTTGTCAGCGCGCGATGTCCGGCAAGCTCTTGTACATCGCGAAGAGAGCCACCAAACTTGCTCACCAGCCTTGCTGATTGTGTGATGAATGTTCTGCGCCCCGAGTGCGATGAGCAGCCAACCAGGCCAAGTTCGCGGTATGCAAAACCGAACCAGTTAACGATGCCTCTTGGGGTCATATGACCCCCTCGCTCCGAAGGCACTACGGGACCAATTGGGGGATTGCCCTGCTCCTTATGGAGACGCTTCAACGCACGCCTCAGGTCTCTGTGCAAGGGGATTATTCTGCCACTGCCATACTTTGCGATCCCGCCACTCAGGGTGAGTTGACTGCCAACTTTGTTATCTGACCGAAGCGCCATTTGCCATGTGAGGCCAGCGATCTCACAAGCGCGCAAACCTGCCTTGAAGCTTAGAAGAACAATCGCCTGGTCCCTCAGCTTGTGCCTCTTAGTGATACAATGCAGTAGCAAGCGATCAAGGTCACTTCGCTCAAGCACTCTTGCGGGCTGTCCCTTCATGGCCTCGTCCTTCCTCTAGCACCGATGCACTTTGCAACGCTGCCAGGGCCAATTTAGCAGCACCGCACAGCACCGTCCAATTATTCTTGTTTTTCATGTAGTTAAGAGCTATACACTCGCCTTGAGTTCATCGAGGTAGTCGCTCCACCATTGCGCCATCTCAACGCGCTCACGCCAATGCCTTCCGCGATGATAAATGCCGCGCACAGCATTTGTGTCTTTGTGAGCAAGGGCTCTTTCAATCGCGTCGGCCGACCACTTGCCGCTTTCGTTCAGCAACGTACTCGCCATCGCTCTGAAGCCGTGAGCAGTCATCTCGCTGCCACTATAACCCATCCTTCGAAGCGCAGCATTGATTGTGTTTTCAGACATGGGGCGGTTGCCGGGATAAAGCGACGAGAACACATACCGTTGCCCCGCGCTAATCACTCGGGCGGCTTCCAGTATGTCCTTTGCCTGCTGTGACAGGGGGACCATGTGTGGGTCGCGCATCTTCATCTTGTCGGCGGAGATCGTCCAGATTGACTTTTGCAAATCGAACTCTTCCCATTCAGCGCGGCGCAGTTCGCCTGGACGAACGAAGACGTGTGGGGTGAGTCTTAGAGCCAAGCAGGTGAGGGGTTGGCCCGAGAAGCCATCGATGGCTCGGAGCAACTCGCCAACCTGCTTGGGGTCAACAATAGCGCTATGATGTTTGACCGTGGGAGTGATCAAAGCTCCTCGAAGCAACCCCGATGGGTCAGCCGTAGCGCGCGACGTGGCGACTGCGTATCGGAACACCCTACCAGACAAGGAACGCATGCGGCGCGCAGTTTCGTGGTGGCCTTTTGCCTCAACCTTTTGCAGCGTGGACAGCAATTCAGCTGCCGTAATTTCCGTGATCGGGCGGCCGCCGAGATCACCTGCCATCAGCGAAAGCAGCCATCGGGTTTTCTTTATGGTAACGGCAGCACGCCCCTCTTTCTCTATCTTGTCGACATACTCGTCGGCGATCTTTCCGAACGTGTTCTCCGAAGCCTCACGCTTCTCATGACTAAGCTGCGCCTTGACGCTGGCCGGATCAGCGCCATTCGCTAGAAGAGTGCGAGCTTCATCGCGTCGCTCACGAGCCACCTTGAGCGAAACATCAGGATAGCGTCCCAAGGAAAGTTTCTTCTCCTTCCCAAGGTATCGATATTTCAACCGCCATAGTTTGCCGCCTGATGGCTGCACGAGCAGAAACAGGCCGCGCTCGTCGAACATCTTCCGCGGTTTCTCACCAGGCTTTGCATTTCGAATCGCCGTATCTGTCAGAGCCATTTGGGGGCCACCTCAGTCCGCTTCGAGAAAGTGGCCCCTCATGTGGCCCCACTCAAGCCGCGATTGCGAGCGAACACGAGCGAACAAGCACGGCCAAGGCTGATGGTTTTGGCAGAATTCTGCGGTTTCAGCAATCGCTCATGAACATCAGTGATGCTTGAATGGTGCCCAGAAGAGGACTCGAACCTCCACGCCCTTGCGAGCGCCGCCACCTGAAGACGGTGCGTCTACCAATTCCGCCATCTGGGCACACAGTGCAGCGAGTCATCGAAGCCGTCGCTGCGGGGTAGGCGCGCGCCAATAGCGAGCCGCGCGGTTGCCTGTCAACGATCTTCGTGACCTTGAATAGGCAAGTATACCACAGGAACGCTTGCCCCGACGGGCGCGTTGAAGCATTGGCATCTTGAACTCAATGAAACCCGACAACGGGACCGGTAAGGACCATGACCAAGACTTCACCGCTCGCCGACAAGCTCGTCACCGTCTTCGGTGGAAGCGGCTATATCGGCAATTATGTCGCGCAGAGCCTGCTCGAACGCGGCGCACGCCTGCGAATCGCCAGCCGTCATCCAGAGAAAGGCTTTGCGTTGCAGCCGCTCGCCAATCTGGGCCAGCTGCAATTCGCTCGATGCGACATCACGAAAGAAGAGAGCGTCGCTGCTGCTCTTCGAGGCGCAGACTATGTCGTGAACCTCGTCGGCGCGTTTACAGGCGACCTCGAGAAATTGATGGGCGAGGCACCCGGAACCATAGCTAGGTTAGCCAGCGAAGCGGGGGTGACGGCGATGGTGCATGTCAGCGCAATCGGTGCCGACAGGAATTCCCCCACGGCCTATGCGCGCGGAAAGGCGCTGGGTGAGGAGAACGTCCTCGCAGCCTTTCCCAATGCCACGATCATGCGCCCTTCGATCGTGTTCGGGAAGGACGACAATTTCCTCAACATGTTTGCCCAGTTGATCGAGATGTTCCCTGTGATCCCGGTCTTCGGGCCGGATGCGAAGATGCAGATTGTCTTCGCCGATGATGTCTCCGACGCTATTGCAGTTGCGCTCGAAGACCCTGCCAGGCACGGTGGACACATCTATGAGCTTGGCGGGCCGGAAGTGCTCACCATGATGGAGATCAACCAGCGAATAGCCGAAGCCCAGGGTCGCAAGCGGCGCTTCGTCGCCATGTCCGACAGCATGTCCGGGCTGTTCGCGAGCCTCCCGGGCTCGCCCATGAGCAAGGACCAGTGGCGGCTCCTGAAAGCCGGAAGCGTCGTCTCCGGCGAGCACCGCACTGTCGCCGACCTGGGCATTACCCCTCGTCCCCTCGGCCTGTTCCTCGACAAGTGGATGACGCGCTATCGCAAGTTCGGACGGTTCGGCCGCAGCAACCAGCGAAACAAGGAACGCCAGGCGCGAGGCGTCCCCGCGCCTTCGACCGGGGCCGGCGCCGAAACCTAGAGCGCGGCGGAGTATAGCTCCAGCAAGTCCGCATAGGCACGTTCTGCCGCCGCTTCGGCATAGGCCGGGCTGTCTGGCACAGTCCAGCCGTGGTCCCCCTCGTAAACGGTAACCGTTGCCGGAACATCTGCCGCTTCCGCGGCTTCTGCGAAGATTTCCTTCGCCTGCGGATCCTCGGCATCGTCATCCTGAGCAACAGCGATCAGCAGTCGCGCGTCGACTTCACTCAGAACCTTGTGCGGGCTCATCGGGTTGTCTGCGCGCACCAGGCCACCGCCGTGGAAGCTCGCCGCGGCCCTGACGCGGTCGGGTACCGCAGCCGCGGTCCAGATCGCGAAGGGACCGCCCATACAGTATCCCTGCGTGCCGATGCCGCGCGAGGCATCGACTCGCTCCTGCGCGTCGAGCCATTGGACGATTGCCTTTGCATCGCTCTGGATCGCCTCAGCGGTGAGCTTTTCGCGCCATGGTCGGACTTTCTGGAAACCGTCTGAATCTATGAAGCTTGCAAAGTCGGCAAACTGTTCGCCCTTCACATCGCGATAATACGGGTTCACGACGAGAACCGCATAGCCCTCGCTTGCAAGCCGCATTCCGATTTCGAGCTTGGAACGGCGCACGCCCGCAATGTCGGGCCACAGGATCACACCAGGATAGGATTTGTCCGCTTCGGGATAGAGCAGGAAACCATCCATCGTACCCGAGGGCGTTTCGATCGAGGCGACGGTCGAGAACATCGATCCGCCAGTACCTTTGTCTTCGACGGACGATCGCTCACTGGTCGGCGGCGCACAGGCAGCAACCGCAGCGGCGCCAGCCAACGCTCCGAATTGTCGGCGGCTTATCGTTTCGCGAGCCCAGTATTTCAGCTTTGCTTCGTCGCACATTCGCCTCTCCTCTGCTTTGCCCCTCTCGCTTTCAATAGGCGCGCGAGCGCGCGATGGACAAGCAGTGATACGCGCGGCAACATGGTGGCCAAGAGAGGGAGAAAATTCCGATGACGATGGGAAGATGGGCGCTGCCCGCATTGGCGGCCGGTGCATTGTCCGTGGCAGCATGCGATTCGATGCTCGATGCGGTCGGCGACAGTGGAATTACCGCCGCCATGCTGGTCGATGCCGATAGCGACGATGCCAACTGGATCACCCATGGGCGGACCTATTCGGAACAGCGTTTCTCGCCTCTCGACCAGATTGATACCGGGAATGTCGGCGATCTCGGCCTTGCATGGTTTGCAGATATGGACACTGCGCGAGGACAGGAAGCGACGCCCCTCGTCATCGATGGAAAGCTCTATCTCACCACTGCGTGGAGCAAGGTGAAGGCTTTCGACGCCGCGACTGGTGCGCCGCTCTGGAGCTATGACCCGGAGGTGCCGGGCGAGACTGCGGTCAAGGCGTGCTGCGACACGGTCAATCGCGGCCTGGCCGCATGGGGCGACAGCCTGTTTCTCGGAACGCTCGATGGACGGCTCGTGGCGCTCGACCGCGACAGCGGCGCGATCAAGTGGGAGGTGCAGACCACCGATCCCGAGCAAAGCTACACTGTCACCGGTGCGCCGCGCGTGATCGATGGCAAGGTCATCATCGGCAATGGCGGCGCGGAGTTTGGCGTGCGCGGCTTTGTCGCCGCCTACGATGCTGACAATGGCGCGGAAGTGTGGCGCTTTTACACGGTGCCCGAAGGCACCGAGGATGATGCGTCGCCCGAATATCTGAGAGCCGCAGCTGAAACCTGGAACAAGGATGTGCGCGCTGGCTCCGATGCGATCGGTGGCGGAGGTACGGTCTGGGATTCGATGGCCTACGACCCCGATCTCGATCTGCTCTATATCGGAGTCGGGAATGGTAGCCCATGGAACCGCGCCTATCGCTCTCCGGGTGAGGATGGAACGGGGGAAGGCGACAACCTCTACCTCTCCAGCATCGTGGCAATCCGGCCGTCGACCGGCGAATATGTCTGGCATTACCAGACGACGCCTGGCGAGACCTGGGATTACACCGCGACCCAGCACATTGTGCTTGCCGACATGGAGATCGAGGGCGAGCAACGCAAAGTTTTGATGCAGGCGCCCAAGAACGGCTTTTTCTACGTCATCGACCGCGAAACCGGCGAGTTCATCAGCGGGCAGCCCTATGTCGGCCTTAACTGGGCCACCGGGATTGATGAGAACGGGCGGCCGATCGAAAACCCCGAAACGCGGATCGACAAGACGGGTGAGCCGGCGCTGGTCCTGCCGGGACCGCTCGGCGGGCACAACTGGCACCCGATGGCGTATCACCCGGGCGAAAACCTCGTTTACATCCCGGCGTTCGAAGCGGGCATGATCTATGCGCCCGAAGAGGGTTGGAAGCCCGATCGCGCGCGCGGCTTCAACGTGGGTTTCAATCTTGGTGCTGGCGACCTTCCGCCAGACCTCGGCTTCCGCCGCGAGGTTGCAGGGACCGTGCGCGGCATGCTGGTCGCGTGGGACCCGGTGGCGCAGGAAGCAAAGTGGACGGTCGAACATCCTGGCCCGTGGAATGGCGGCCTGCTCGCCACCGGCGGCGGCCTCGTCTTTCAGGGCACAGCGGGGAGCGAGTTCAACGCCTACGACGCTGCCACTGGCGAAGAGCTATGGAGTTTTGCCGCGCAGACCGGCGTTGTCGCTCCTCCGATCACCTACACGGTCGATGGGGAGCAATATGTGGCGGTTCTGGCCGGATGGGGCGGCGCCTATGCACTCTCGGTCGATGGCGCGCTAATCGCTGACAAGGCACCGGTGCGAAACGTGTCGCGCCTGCTGGTCTTCAAGCTCGGAGGGACCGGCGAATTGCCACCTGAAATGGAGCTCGCGAGCCTGCCGCTCGATCCACCGCCGAGCCGAGCGCCTGCAGACACTATCGCTCTGGGGAGTGAGAAATACGCCCGCTACTGTGCTGTATGCCACGCACCTGCAGCCGTCGGTTCGACCGTGCTCCCGGACCTTCGCCGCGCCGGTTCGCTCGGCAATGCGCAGGCCTGGATGGCAGTGGTGCACGATGGATTGCTCAAGGACAATGGGATGGCATCCTTCGCGGACAGCCTTAGCAAAGAGGAGATCGAGGCTATCCGCGCTTACGTGATCCACCGCGCCAACGAGGACAAGGCGATGGAGGCAGAATTGAACGCTGCAGGCCAGGTGGCGCGACGCTAGCCGAAGACGACGCTTCCCAGCAGCCTACCCGGAATAAGCGTGAACGCGCCGGCTATGCATAGCCCTGCATAGAGGCCTTTCATCGCTCCGCGATGCGCTTCGATCTTCCCCTGCCGCGCCGCGATGACGGCGAGCGGGACGACGATCAGCGTCCATATTGTGAAGAGATGGATGAAGCTGAAACCGGTCCCGGCGATCCCACCGCCGGGTGCGCGGATGAAGGCTGAAGCGATGGCGGTCGTCAGCATCAGTGCGACCCACACTCTTCCAAACGCACGATGGAGCGCATCGCCTTTGCGCCGCGCCAGGATGAACGGACCGAGCACTACCGCTGACAGCGCGGTCGACAGATGGATGATGATGGGCAGCGTAATCCGGCTGCCCGCCCCTTGCTGTGTATGCGGCGCAGCATACCCCCCGGTGAGCTGCGATAGTGCCATGAGCACCACCGTGACTGCAGCTGTTGTCAATGCCACGCCCGCCATTCCGGCCGCCCAGGAATTGCGTGTCTGTGTCGTCATGCTTGCCTCCGATGCGATCGTCGCGATAGTGTGTGGAGGCAGTGAACCTTGAGCAAACCATCAGATTTGAAAGCGAAACTTCGCACGCCGTCGCGTCGATGCGCAGATGGTCCGCCGCCTGCGCAGACTGTCCGGCCCGGACTGGTTGCGAATGACCGAGAAAACCCGACCCCAGACCGAATACCTCCTCGCCGAGGCCGGGATCATCGCGATAATCGGTTGCGGCTTTGCGCTTGCGAACCTGTTCAACCCGACAGGGATGGAACTGGGCGCACGCATGGCTCTTTGGATCGGCGGATTGCTTGCGGCATGGGTCCTGTTCGGAGTTGTGGGGCAAGTTGGCAAGGCTATCGCGCGTCTGCTTGGTGTTGCAAGCGTATGGGGATACGTGATCGCAATTCCGCTCGCGACCGTGGTGATTTCCTGGACGCTGCTCTGGTGGCTTGGCGGCACCGCGGCGATGTTCGGGCCAGCTTTTGCCGAGATCTGGCCGCAAACCATGGGCATCGCTGCTGCGATTTTCGCCGTGTTCTTCATTCTCTACGCTCGCGACGCGAAAAAGCCTGAAATGGCCGATCCCGCCCCAGTCGGCGACGCCGTAGGTATCGCGAAAACGACTTTACATAACCGGCTTCCGCCCGGCTTTCCTCCAGTCCTCGCGCTCTCGGTCGAGGATCATTACGTCCATATCCACGCCAGCGATCGGCGCGAAATGTTGCTGATGCCTCTCAGCGAAGCGATCGATCTGCTGCCAGACGGAACAGGCGAACGAGTGCATCGGAGCTGGTGGGTCGCTCGCTCTTCGGTCGCAGGCCACAGGCGCGAGGGTCGGGATATTGAGCTGGATCTGGTCAATGGGACGAAGGTGCCAGTCAGCAGGTCCGCGGTTCAGGGATTGCGCGAAAAAGGCTGGCTGACTTAACCGCGGAACACAACCGTTCGGCCGCCATTAAGCAGCACTCTCTCCTCGACGAAAAGCCTCACGGCTTCTGCGAGAACCCGGCGTTCTATGTCGCGCCCCTTTCGCACCAGATCGGCGGCGGTATCGGCGTGGCTCACTCGCTCCACGTCCTGGTGGATGATCGGCCCCTCATCGAGGTTCGCAGTCACGAAATGCGCGGTCGCGCCGATGATCTTGACCCCGCGCTCATACGCCTGGTGATAGGGACGTGCGCCCTTGAAGCCGGGAAGAAAGCTGTGGTGGATGTTGATGCAACGGCCCGCGAAATGTGCTGATTGTTCATCCGAGAAAATCTGCATGTAGCGCGCCAGCACAATCAGCTCCGCATCGGTCTCCTCAGCGATACGCCGCACCTCCGCCTCCTGTTCCGGCTTGGTCTCGGGCTTCACCGGCAGGTGGTGGAACGGGATATCGCCGATATCAGTCTGGATCGCCTTGTCGCGCGGGTGGTTCGAGATGATCGCGACCGGCTCTATATTCAGTTCGCCCGTGCGCCAGCGATAGATGAGGTCGACGAGGCAATGATCGAATTTGCCCACCATGATTATGACCCGGCGCGGGCGATCCTGCGCGGCCAGTTTCCAGTCCATTGCGTATCCGTCGGCGAGCGAAGCAAACTGCTGGCGCAACGCATCGCTGCTGGTGCCGGTCGGGTCGAATGCGACGCGCATGAAAAACCGGTCGCCCCCTCCCGCTGCTCCCCGGTCGTTGAATTGCTGTGCGTCCAGAATGTTGCAACCGCGCTCGAACAAGAATCCGGTGACTCGCGCAGTAATGCCGGGCCGGTCCGCGCAGCTCAGTGTCAGGATCAGCGCCTCGCTCACGCCCGGCCTGCCCCGTAGATCGCGTGAACTGGTGCACGCCGCTTCGAACCGATGTGGTGGGGAAGACTTTTCATAGGGCGATGGACTAGTGGCGCGCATGAAAATCGGCAAGCACCCACAACTCATCGCAAGGATGCACCTGTTCATCTTACCTGTCTGTTTCCTGTCAGATGCGCAATCGGGTCGTTCAGGAAAAGAGGTTCAAAGCTGACTCACTGGATACCAGGCGACACTACAGATGGGGTCGTCAGCACAGGAGAAGACCGATGAGAAAGACAATAATCGCAGGGGCAGTCGGGATCGCCATGGGAGGCGCTGCGCTCGCGGCACCCGCGCATGCCTACGAATTCCACTCCACGCCGTATACTGCCGCCAGCGTCGTAGGCGACATGACGTTCGCTTATCACGACGATGATCGCTGGGAAGACGACGACTGGGACGATGACGACGATTACTGGAAAAAGCGTCGCAAGGCTGAACGCAAGTACTGGAAGAAGCGCCGCAAGGCTGAGCGCCGGTACTACCGCGATCGCCAGCGCGCCGCACGTTATCGGGATTACGACGACCGGTACTACGACGACCGCGTCTATCGCGACACCCGCGTATGGCGCGGGCGCGACGGCCGCGTTTATTGCCGCAAGCGCGACGGGACGACCGGCCTGATTGTCGGCGGCGCTCTGGGCGCATTGCTTGGCCGTGAAATCGATACGCGCGGCGATCGGACGCTGGGGACCGTACTGGGTGCAGCTGGCGGCGCGTTGATCGGCCGCGAGATCGAACGCGGTCGCTGTCGCTAATCGCGGTAGGCGATTTTCACTCTTCCAGCCGCGGCACCGGCGAGGCTTCGCGCTTCGTCGGTGTCGTCGGCTGTAGCAAGTGCAACGCCCATCCGGCGAAAAGGGCGCGTTGAAGGTTTGCCAAAGATCCGCACATCGACATCCGCATCGCTATCGAGCGCCTCCGCTAGCCCTTCATAGCCGAAATCCGCACTGTCGCGGTCTGCGAGTATCACTGCCGATGCCGCCGGGCACGCCGCGATCTCGTCCGGCACAGGCAGGCCCATGATAGCGCGCGCATGCAAGTCGAATTCTGACAGGTCCTGCGATATCAGCGTCACCATACCGGTGTCGTGAGGGCGCGGACTGAGTTCGGAAAAGATCACGTCCTCGCCGCGCACGAAGAATTCGACGCCGTACAGGCCCCAGCCGCGTCCGTTGCCCTGAAGCGCCTTGACCACTGCTGCGGCCATGTCCTTCGCCTCGTCAAGAGCGCCTTCGCTCATGTTAGTCGGCTGCCAGCTTTCCTGGTAATCGCCGCGCTCCTGCCTGTGGCCGATCGGCGGGCAGAAGCTGATACCATCCTTGTGACGCACGGTCAGCAGCGTGATTTCGTATTCGAAATCGATGAACTCTTCGACGATGACACGAGCGCGGTCGCCGCGCATGTTGCTGACGGCATAGTTCCACGCGGTCTCGAGTTCGCCTTCGCTCTCGACCTTGCTTTGGCCTTTGCCCGACGAGGACATGACCGGCTTGATCACGCAGGGGAGACCCGTGTGCTGAGCGCCCTCCAGCACCTCTTCCAAGCTTTCGGCATATCGATAGCGCGAAGTGACGAGGCCGAGCTCTTGCGCTGCAAGGTCGCGGATCGCATCGCGGTTCATCGTCAACTGTGCCGCGCGCGCCGAAGGAACGACGTTGAACCCCTCGCTTTCGAGATTGGCAAGCACTTCGGTACGGATTGCCTCGATCTCCGGCACAATACAATCGGGCCGGTGTTTCTCGGCAGCACTCCGCAGAGCATCGCCATCAAGCATCGAGAAGACCTCGCGCTCATCCGCCACCTGCATAGCGGGCGCATCATCGTAGGCATCGCAAGCGATCACCCGCGCGCCCAGGCGCTTTGCTGAAATGACGAATTCGCGGCCGAGTTCGCCCGAACCAAGAAGGAGAATCGTTGAAGTGTGCGCCATGGGGGGACGCCTAGCGCGCCCGGGCAGCAACTCCAACTTCGTCGACCTCGCCGGTCGCATTGGCAGGCGGCTGGCCGGTATAATACCCGCCATATCCTGCACCGCCCTGGCGCCCACAATGACCGACCTGCATACCTCCGCCCGCCCGGGCCATGACGAGAGCAAGCTCGGCCTGACGAAGCGTCCAGTCCACCGTGCATTCCACTCGCGCAAGCCCGGCGCTCGCAGTGAGTTGCGGCGCGCGCGAAGACGAAGGCAGCGTCAGAGACGAAAAGGTCGAAAGCACGTCCTGTGCCCACTCGCGTGCGGTGCGCGGAGACATGTCCGGAAGGATCACGGCCAGTCGTTCGTTGTCGATCTGTGCAATCTCCTGCCCCGGAAGCATCATGGTTTCGAGAAACTTCGCAAATCCCCACATGATCTCGTCGGCGGTGCGCTGGCCGAACTGCAGGAAAAGCGCGCGCATCCGGTCCACCGCAAAGATCGCGATCATCTCGCCTCCGCCATGGGCGAGATGCCTCCTGAGACTGGCACAAAAGGCGTGACGGTTGGCTAGGCCCGTGAGCGGATCGGTGACCGCCCTGCTATGCAATTCGCCTTCGAGCGATCGCTTGTGCTGTATCGATCGCAGCAGGCCGAGCGCGCCGTGCGTTTCGCCCCCATCACCCTCAATGCGGCGCAGGCTCAATGCGTACCAGCGTCGGCATTCGGCCGCCCCGCACTCGTCTTCGGGAGAACAGGCGAGGATGGGGAATTCGAACCAACCTCGCGGCGCGTCGCCCCTGAAGACACTGTGCGTAAAGTCGCTGAGTGCGGATTTATGGTCTGCCTCAGCGAGATCGGCGATATGTGGCATCACCAGCAGTCCAGATAAGTCCAGGCCGATCTCGGCCACGTTTTCCGATGCGAAGACGATAAATCCGTTCGCATCGAGCCGCAGAACGATATCGCCCGACGCCTCTTCAACCAGGCCGTGCAACACACGGCCTTCTACATCACTTAATCCCATTTTCATGCCGATGCCCCCGGCGTTAGCGACCAACCCCTGTCGTTTCGCTGAAAGCAGGCAAGCCGGTAAGCTAACAAATTGCCCAACTACGGAACCATATTTCCCCTTTGATTCCGTATTTGACAATAATATTTGTTAGCTTAGTAAGCTCACCCAACTAAAAAACGAATCAACGCTAGGGTTTGTTTACCATAATTTCGAGATTATCAACGCGACCTATAGGCAACACTATAGGGAATAATTACTATAGCCGCCATCAAATCTCGATCATTATACGAATGCTTCGGGGCTGTGTTCCGTAAGCAGTAGCAATACGTAGACGACAATCTTCGATTACGCTTCGCCCTTTGTCACCGTCGCGACTTTCGGCGAGATCCGCGACCGACACTCCCAGAGCTTCGGCGATTGCTTCTATTCTTTCCGGTAGCGGACGTGCTTTGCCTTTCTCCCAAGCCCAGACCGTCGGCTTGCTCACATCAAGAGCATCTGCCACCTGGGCCAAGGTCAGCCCACGCTCGCGGCGCAACCGGTTCAACCTGGTTCCAAACGCTTCGGAGATCGTACCGGGGTTCGTCGTCAAGGCAATACCCTGACCACCGCCAAGTTCACCCTGCAATTCTGCCGCGGCCAATACGCTGGCCGGCAGTTCCTCGTCGAAGGCGCATCCGTACAGGCTGTCGCTGTGCCAGACTATGCGGGCCTCGACAGGTCCATGCTCGGGAAGCTCGATTGCGAGGATCTCATCCTCTTCGAGCGGCAAGTCGGTTTCGAGCAGCAGGCCCGAACTCGACAGGTTGTGGACTGTAACATTCGCCTCCAGCCCGCTCGGAAGTGTGCCTGAGGTTTCCAGTTGCATGTCGCGGCGCGCCTCTCGGCGATCGTCGAGCGTGCTTGGGGCGGGGGCGATATGGGCTTTCAAGGCCATGGGATGCGACTCCTTGCGTGGGAGCCCCATGAGTCCGGTTAGCGGAGTTAAACAGGTCCTACCAAGTATGGTTAACAGCGACCAAACGCCCGCGGAAAGCCGCCAAGTGAGCCGCGTTAATCGACTGCGTCCAACCCGTAAGCCGTATGGAGCACTCGGACTGCCAGTTCGGTCTCGTCCTCGTCGATCATCACGCTGACCTTTATCTCCGAGGTTGAAATCGCCTGAATGTTGATGCCGCGATCGGAAAGCGCACGGAACATCGTGCTGGCGACGCCTGCATGGCTTTTCATGCCCACGCCGACCACACTGATCTTTGCGATCTTGCTGTCAGTTATGATGCGGTTGAAACCGATATCGTCGCGACGGTCCTCGAGCAAAGCCTGCGCACGAGCAAGGTCGGCCTGTGGCACGGTGAAAGTCACGTCGGTTTCGCCCTTGTCGCGCCCCACGTTCTGGATGATCATATCGACATTGATGCTCGCATCGGCCAGCGGCTCGAATATGTGCGCCACCGCGCCCGGCTTGTCGGGCACTCGGGTGAGAATGATCTTCGCCTCGTTCTTGTCGTGAGCGATCCCTGTCACGTGTTGGCGTTCCATGAGGCCCTTCTCCACCAATTCGTCCATTTCTTCATCCGAGACGATCATGGTCCCGGGCAATTCATCCGCGGCGACTGCATCTTCGCCAACGAAACTCGAAAGCACCTGCAGGCGCACTCCTTCCTTCATCGCGAGACCCACCGAGCGAGTCTGCAAGACTTTCGCGCCGACGGACGCCAGTTCGAGCATTTCCTCATAGGTCACCGCTTTCAGTTTGCGCGCCTTCGCGACGATCCGCGGATCGGTGGTGTAAACCCCGTCGACATCGGTATAGATATCGCAGCGATCCGCCTTGACCGCTGCCGCGACCGCGACTGCGGAGGTGTCCGATCCGCCCCGCCCCAGCGTGCTGATGCGACCTTCGTCGGTTATGCCCTGAAAGCCAGGTACGACCGCTATCTCGCCTCTTTCCATGCTCGCGACCATTTCGGGCGCATCGATTGACTCGATCCGCGCTTTGGCGTGCGCTTCGACAGTCTTTATGGGGAGCTGCCAGCCGAGCCAGCTTCTGGCCTTGCAGCCCAATGATTGCAGCGTCAGGGCCAAGAGGCCGCTCGTGACCTGCTCACCGCTCGAAACGACGACATCGTATTCGGCGGGATCATAGAGCGCGTTTGCCTCGCGGCAGAAATTGACCAGCCTGTCAGTCTCGCCAGCCATCGCGCTCACGACCACCGCGACCTCGTTTCCACCGGCTGCCTGCGCCCGCACGATATTCGCGACGCGGCGAATGCGCTCGGTCCCCGCCATCGAGGTGCCGCCGAATTTCATCACAATGCGCTGCCTGTCCTTGGCCAAGGCTCTCAGACTCCTGCTGGTGAGTGCGTCCGGGCGCTGCTAACGAGACGTAATGGGAAACGCAAACGTATCAAATGTTACCATCCGCCCGGAGGAAGCGGCATTCTTCTCCGATCTTGCGAGAGACTGGTGGAATCCGAAAGGTAAAATGGCCTCGCTTCACCAGGTCAATCCGGTGCGGCTGGAGTTCATCCGAAAAGCGGTTGATGCGCATTGGGGCGGCGATGATCGAGACATCAAACCGCTTGCTGGCAAGTCTGCGCTCGATATCGGATGCGGAGCGGGCCTTATCTGCGAACCGCTCGCGCGGTTGGGGGCCGATGTCACCGGCGTCGATGCAAGCGCCGAAAATGTCGCGGTCGCCGCAACCCATGCGGAGAAATCGGGGCTCGATATCCGCTACATGGCGGGCGAGGTCGCGAGCCTCGATATCGGCACGTTCGATCTCGTCACCTGCCTTGAGGTGATCGAGCATGTCGCCGACAAGCGCGCTTTTCTCAAAGACGTTGCCGCACGCTTGGCGCCGGGCGGCCTGCTCGTCATGTCGACTCCCAACCGCACCGCCGCTTCGCGCCTGCTGCTGGTGGGGGCGGCCGAGGCGGTCGGCTATGTCCCGAAAGGGACGCACCATTGGGAAGACTTCATCACGCCCGAGGAATTCGAGGAATTGCTCGGCGAGGTCGGACTTGAGGTCACGGAGCGTCGCGGCATTGCCTATAGCATCGGCAAGGGGTTGCACCTGTCGGACAACGAGGCGCTCAATTACATTTTGAGCGCGCGCCACGCCGCCTAATCGTTCGCCTGTCGGGCGAGCTCGACGAATTCCTTGACGTTATCGGTGAAAAACCCGTCGGCTCCGCTGGAAATCGCCGCCCGCCATAATGCGCGATAGCCGCCATCGGCGGACGGACCGCCGCTGCCTTGCAAGGCCGCAGGAAGAAAGCCGTTTTCCTTGCGCAGCGTCCAGGGGTGGACCTTTAGCCCGACCTTTTTTGCGTCAGCGACGAGCGAGGTGATCGAACCGTCCGGCCTCACCACATGGCCGAGCCATGGGCCGATCGCATCGGCATAGGCCGTGATTTCCTCAAGCCCCGATGGCGAGATCATTTCGGAATAGCGCATGTCCGGCTCGTCCGCCGGGCCGCCCTCATCCCTTATCAGCTGCACCAGCTTGTAATCACTGCGCCGGTTCAATCGCTGGAGGACGCCGACCTCGAAGCTCTGGATATAAATCGGATCTTCCGGCCCGATGCCGAGGTCACGCAGTTCGCGCAGCAACAGGTCGACCACGTCGATTCCCGCCTCTTCGAGCAGGAATGTCGGATGCTTGAGCTCGGGGTAAAGGCCGATGCTGCGACCCGTTTCGGCTTCCTTAGCGCGCTTCAGCTTCACGATTTCGGCGAGGGTCGGGACCTGATAGAGGCCGTCGTAACGGACATTGCCCGGTCGTGCATTCGGAACGCGCTCCTTGGCGCGCAGGGTGCGCAATTCGGCGAGCGTAAAGTCCTCGGCAAACCAGCCCGCGATGCGCTGACCGTCGATCATCTTGTCGCGGCGACGATCCTCGAATTCCTCGCGACTGGCGACATCGGTCGTGCCGGACAGCTCGTTTTCATGGCGCGAGACGAGCACCAGATCCTTGGTAACTACAAGATCGGGCTCGATATAATCGGCGCCCTGTTCGATCGCGAGCTCGTATGCGGCAAGCGTGTGCTCGGGCCGCTCGCCGCTTGCGCCGCGATGAGCGATGACGATCGGATCGCCCTCGGCAAGCGCAGGGAGGGGAAATGCAAGCGATAGAGCAATTGCGCTCAGGAAAAGGCGGCTGACCATTCGTCTTCCTTGAAACCGACCAGGGTGCCCTCCCCGGTTGCAATGCGATATTCCACCACTGGCCGCTTGATCATGGAGGGGTGCTGAACGAGCAGCTTTACAGCGCCGTGACGATCCTCGGCCTGCGCCTTCTCGGCATCGGAAAGCTTTCGATAGGTCGTCCCGCGCTTGTTGAGGACCGTGCCGACCCCGTGCGCGGCAATCCACGCCTCCAGCTTGCCCTCGTCGACGCCTTCCTTCTTGAAGTCATGGAATGTGTAATCGAGACCCTTCGCCTCAAGCCACTTGCGAGATTTTTTGACAGTGTCGCAATTGGAAATGCCGTAAAAATGGATGGTCATGGCTGCATCACTTTCATACGAAATCTTGGCCCCGATCAACTCCGCGCCAAATGCGCGTCGGCAATTGCGACCGCGAGCGCATCGGCAGCGTCGGCTCCGGCGATGTCGGCTCCCGGAAGCAGCACTCTTAGCATCGCCTGCACCTGGTTCTTGTCCGCGCCGCCCGTGCCTACGACAGCTTTTTTCACGAGACGTGCCGCGTGTTCGTTCACTGTCAGGCTGGACGCGCCGCACGCCGCCAGCACCGCTCCACGTGCCTGCGCCAGCTTGAGCGTGGATTGCGGATTTTTGTTGGCGAACACTTCCTCGCATGCGGCGCGGTCGGGGACATGGGCATCAATAACAGCGCGCACCGCATCATGGAGATGGTTGAGCCGCTCAGGCATTGGGGCCTTCGGTTCGGTCTTCACCTGCCCATTGGCAATGTGTACGATACGAGTACCCTCAACGCGGATCACTCCCCAGCCGGTGCAAGACAGCGATGGGTCGAGGCCGAGGATTACCAATTCAACCCAACCCGACCCGCCATCCGAGCCGCCACGCAATAGCGATCACGAAAGCGGCGCCCAGCGCGAGTGCAAAGGACCACTCGCGCCAACTCACGCGTCAAGTTTCGCCATCACTTCGTCGCTGATCTCGTAATTGCCCCAGACGGTCTGCACATCGTCATCGTCGTCGAGGGCATCGATCAGTTTGAGCAGAGTGCCCGCGTTCTTCTCGTCGAGGTCGACTGTGAGGTTGGGCTTCCACGCCAGCTTGACCTCTTTTGCCTCGCCCAGCGCTTTTTCCAGATCGGCGGCAACCTGGTGGAGATCCTCGGCGGCGGTCCAGATCTCGTGGCCGTCCTCGGATGAGGAAATGTCCGCTGCTCCCGCTTCCAGTGCGGCCTCGAGCACCTTCTCCTCGTCGCCCGCTTCGGGGCCGTATTCGATATAGCCCAGGCGTTCGAAACCGTGCGCGACCGAGCCTTCCGTGCCGAGATTGCCTCCGTTCTTGGAAAACGCCGTGCGCACGGCGGTCGCGGTGCGATTGCGGTTATCGGTCAGCGCCTCGACGATGATCGCGCTGCCGCCCGGGCCGTAGCCCTCGTAACGGACTTCTTCGTAGTTCTCGTCATCGCCCGCGGTGGCCTTGTCGATGGCCCGCTGGATATTGTCCTTGGGCATGGACTGCGCTTTCGCGTTGTTCACGGCGAGACGCAGGCGCGGGTTCATGTCGGGATCGGGCATCCCCATTTTCGCCGCCACGGTGATCTCGCGGCTGAGCTTGGAAAACAGGTTGGAACGCTTTTTGTCCTGCGCACCCTTGCGGTGCATGATATTCTTGAATTTGGAATGGCCTGCCATGGGAACTCTTTGTAAGGCTGTATGAGAAATCAGGGGGTCCAATAGCCGCATGACAGGTGAATCCACAAGCCCGACTCTCGGTGAGAGCCGCCCGATCGGGCACGTGCAAACTGTGCGAGGCGAATGGCGTAAATTCTTCGCATTCCTGAAGTCGCCCGGCCTGCCGCAAACTACCGCGCAGACCGGCGACGCCGCAAAAGGCATGGCGCGCATGCTGGGGCTCGATATCATCATCATGACCGTCTTTATCGGCGTGCTGATGGCGATCGTATCGGCCGGTTTCGAGCTGCCCGAAAACCTCAACGCCTCGCTTGAGCTCAACCTCACGACCGTCGGACTGGTGGTCGTCCTTGCGCCGATCCTCGAAGAGCTCGGTTTCCGCAGCTGGCTGTCGGGGAAGCCGGGCCACGTGTTCGGTCTGCTCGCCTTTGCCGTTGTCACTGTCTTAGTAGCAACGTTGCTGGCTGCGGGTGGGTTCTCTGTTGCGGACGACCCAATCTCCAGCGGTCTGGCCGGACTAGGTATCGGAATTGTTTTCGGTACCTCTGTCGCGGTTATGCTTGTTCTAGCTTTGCGTAATCGCCCGCCATTGGGCTGGTTCGTGCAATTGTTCCCGGCCGTTTTTTGGCTGAGCGCCCTCGCCTTCGGGCTGATCCACCTGCTCAACTACCCGGAAGAAGGCGTTTTCTGGCTCGCGCTGCCGCTCGTCATCCCGCAATTCGTGCTCGGCACGATCCTCGGCTATGTGCGTGTGCATTACGGTTTGTGGACCGCGATCGTGCTCCACGCGCTGCACAACGGGTTCGCGCTGTCGGTCGCGGCGCTCGCGATGGAAAACGGGATCGGCTAGGGCGCGATATCGAAGTGCAGCGCAGTAATCTCGCTATGCGATAGCTTGCGGTAGAGCGCCTGCGCCGGTTCGTCTTCGGGAAATATGTCGGCCTGGACGAAGACGGTCCACGCGCCAGCCTCTCGCGAAATTCGTCGCATTTCTGCGATCATCGCGGTAGCTGCGCCTTGGCGGCGGTGGCTTTCAAGCACGGCCAGATCGAAAATAAAGCCTTCAGAGCGCGCCTGCTCGAACTTCGGCAAGATATACCCCGCCAGCGCACCCACTGGCTTCCGGTCGGCCTCGGCAAGGATCGCGACATTGTCCCGATTGGAAAGCCATTCATTTGCGTATTCGTCGGTCGGAGGCTTTTCTGCGTAGTTCTCCGGCTCTTCGAAAACATCCGCAAACAGCGCGTTCATCGCGCGGAAATCCGCGACTTCGCCCGGTGCAAGGCGACGGGCGGCGACCATCCGCCTAGACCTTCACCGCCGTGCCGCTTGCCGAAACCATCAGCATCGAGCCGGTATCGCCGATCACCTCGTAATCGAGGTCGATCCCGACCACCGCATTCGCGCCTCGGCTCGCAGCCTCGGCCTGCAATTCCTCGATCGCCTGGTTGCGGGCATCCGAAAGGATCCGCTCATAGCTCCCAGAGCGCCCGCCGACGATATCGCGGATGTTGGCGAACAGGTCGCGGAAGAGATTTGCGCCTACGATGACCTCGCCAACGACAATGCCGCAATATTCCTGGATCGGGCTTCCCTCCACCGTCGGGGTGGTGGTGACGATCACGCCGCGCGCGTCTTTCCAAGGTCCTGCCATGTTTGAGTATCCTCCCTAGGCTGCTGTCTTACATACCTAAGACACGAGGGAAGAATTTCAACTTCGCAGACTTGCCTTCACCCGAATATCTCCTCCAGAGCGCGCTCGGAGTCAGCGAGCTCGACATAGAGTGCGGCGCAAAGCAGGCTGAGCAACCAGGTGTAAATCGCGTAACGCGCACTGAATGCGGCATCCATCACAAGCTGGGCCTCGCCTTCGAGCAGCGACACGAGAGCCCATGAGACGAAAACATCGGAAACCGATATGATGAGATAGAGGGCCACTATCGCCTTGCGTTCCCCGAATACGTAGCCGTGCGCACGCCTAAACAATGGAGATTCGCGACCGAGAACTAGGCCCACCTGCCAGACGAACACGCCGAGAAGAAACGGAACGATCAGCACCTCGAGGATAAATTCCTGCCATTGCGAAGGAATCGTCATGCCAAGATTGGGCCATAGGAGGATCCCGACGATAATCAGCGCATAAACGACAAGAAACGTCGCGATCGAAAGCAGGACTTCGACCCCGGCCCAAACCGCCCAGCGCGGCGGCCCCAGGGCCAGCTTTCCGCGGAGAGTGATTCTCAGAACCGGGAAAATAAAGAACGCGAAATAAACTATGCCGATGGCGTCGCTTACCGCGCGATACTCGAAATAGCCCGCCCGCGTTGCGAGATCTCCGAGAAACACGCTTACTGGAATGTTGAATAGAAAGAGCAGAAAGGCGGCAGCGATGCCAACTTTGTGCCTCAGCAGATCAGCCCAGATTTGTAAGGTCGTCATCACCGTGAGGCAGCAATTCCTCAGCCCATACCCAGTGCGGCCTTGTATGTCTCAAGGATCGTTTCCTGTTCGCTCCGGTCGTCTGGCTTCATTTTGCGCAGACGGACGATCTGGCGCATTATCTTGGTGTCGTATCCGACCGCTTTCGCTTCGGCGTAGACATCGCGAATATCGTCGGCGATGCCCTTCTTTTCTTCTTCAAGGCGTTCGATGCGCTCAATCAGGAGGCGCAGGCGATCATCGGTGGCTTCTGCCATGGGTACCCTTTTGTCAGATTGGAATCAGTCGAGGCCGCGCAATAGTGATCCGTCGCGAGAATGACCAGCCTGTCCGGCGCGATTTCCGGCCCGTTTTTGTCAAATCCGCACAACTAATGTAAAATCAAAGAAAAAGCTCGTGGTCGCACCCGATTTACTTAAAGGCGGAGCGTCCGATGCTGAAATATCAAAAGCTTATACTTCCCGCATTAGTCTGCGTTAGTTTATCGCAAACCGGTTGCGCGAGCCATCTCATCAGTTCCGAGCAACCCGACGGCGTCTGCGCAGCGGGTGAATGCGACCGCTCCCAGACTTCGATTTTCGGCCGCGCTGGCATCAGTTCGAACGCAGCGACGGGCGCGGTGCCGGGGGAATGCGGCGCAAATGGTTTCAGCCGGGTGGAAGTGCAGCGCAGCTTCGCTCAGGGCCTCGCCACCGTCCTCACTTTGGGCGCGGTCAATCCGGCAAAAATCAAGTTCGCCTGCATGAAGCAGCCGCAGACCTCGCAGATCGAATGCAATTTCATTCCCGGCACTGCGGAGCCGGGAACGCTCGACTACATCGAGTGCGTCCGCCGTTCGACGAACGAAGAGCCCGACGCGGTGCGTTTCACCTGCAAGGCGCTGCCCGACACGAGTGATCCTGCAAAGATCGGCGAGTTCACTTGCACGCCCGATGGCTCGGCTTGGCTGCAATTACTACCGATGCTCGAACGCGCGCAGGCAGCGAGGGGGTAAGCCATGTCGGACGACCAAACCATGTTTCATCGCTCGCGCGTCAACGACACGTGGGAGAACTGGCACGAGACGATCACGGGCACCATCGCGCGGGTCGATGCGATCAGCCGCCCGCCCGATGACCTCACCTATTCGACAAACGCGGTGAAGCGCTGCACCAAACAGATCCAGCGCGCGATCCGGGAGGCCAAGCAAGACGGGATCGAATGCCGCGCGGTCGGGCGCGGTTGGTCGCTGTCCGATGCGCCGCTCACCACCGGCGCGATGATCGATATCGGGCGGCTGAACCAGATCCGCAAGGTGCATCATATGCAGGTCGATCCGGCCTATCCCGGGACGGTCGAGCAGCGCCGCGGCCTCTGCATGGTGCAGGCTGGGACTTATGTTTCAGAGCTCAATCGCTGGCTCGAGGCGAACGAGCAGAAGCTCACCATCCAGACCACCGGTGCTGCGAACGGCCAGACGCTGGCGGGTGCGACGCAGGCGGGGACGCATGGATCGGTGCTGGGTTTCGGAGCGATGCACGACCAGGTGGTCGCGCTCCACATCATCACCGGGCCGGACACCGAAGTCTGGCTCGAACGCGCAAGCTATCCGGTTGTGAAGCAATCGGTTGCGAACGCCTACGGCGCGCCGCTCCTGCGCGACGACGACCTGTTCAACGCCGCGCTGGTCGGGCTCGGCGCGTTCGGCGTGATCCACAACATGGTGATCGAGGCGAAGCCGCGTCACATGTTCAGCGCCTTCAACATGAACAAGGACAGGAATGGGCAAACGCTAAAGCTCGATGCCGACATGCGCGCGCGGATCGCGACCCTCGATTTTTCGACGCAAGGGAGGCTCGATCCGGCGGGCAAGAGCGGTACACCCTATTTCTACCAGCCCATTATCAACCCCAACACGCCGCCTCCGCATGAAGTGCTGCTGACCCATATGTACGAGGAGCCTTGGGATTCCAACCACCCCATCGACTATGCGATGAAGGAGGCGAGCTGGGGGCCCGGCTACGATTTCGTCAGCGTTGCCGGTCGCGTGCTCAATGTCGCCCAGTTCCTCGTTCCGCTGTTCTCGGACCTCGTCTCGAACGCGCTGTTCACGGTCGGGAACGATTTCGGCACCTGGGGCGAACTGTTCGGCTACAAGACGCAGCGCACCTTGGTCGCAAGCGGGACGGTCGCGGTAGATGTGTCCGACGCGCTTGCAACGATCGACGCGTTGATCGAACTCAACAACGCCACCGGGCCGGTGCCGCTCGTCTATGGCTGCCGCTATGTGAAAAAATCGCCAGCGCTGCTCGCCTTCAATCGCTGGGACACCACTTTCGTCGTCAGCATCGACGGGATCTACAATGACGATTCTGTCGATTTTTTCGATGCGATCCCAGCCAAGATGGCATCAAAAGGCATCACGTTCACGCAGCATTGGGGAAAGACGAACGCCTATGACGCAGCGCGCGTACGCTCGGCCTATGGCAATGCCAACGTGAACAAATGGATAGCCGCACGCCAGCAGCTTATCCCAGATCCTGCGAACCGAGCCTTGTTCGAGAACGCGCTCATCAGGCGCTGCGGGCTCGACGTTTAACGCAGATCAGGCCTGTTCCGCGTCAGGCTCTTTTCCATCGCTACAATCTGCTCTTCGGTCGCGGGCGTTTGCTTCGTCGCCTTCCACTCCTCCATCGGCATACCATGGATGAGTTCGCGTGCGGCGGCCTGGTCCCCCTCGTATCCGGCATCGCGGATCCAGTCGGCGAGGCAGTTGCGACAGAACCCTGCCAGCCCCATCAGTTCAATATTCTGGGCGTCATGGCGGTGGCGCAGGTGCCGAACCAACCGCCGGAACGCCGCAGCCGCGACGGCATCGTCGAGCTGGTCCAATGCATCTGGTGAATTCGTATCCATTGAGATCATTCCTTGAGTTGCAATCATTCCGTGCCATAGCGATTGTCGCACAAGGGAAACCGAACCGATGGCAAAACGCGATCAAACAAGGATCGACCCACGCGGTCGCAAGGTCAAGATTTTGGCGACGGTCGGGCCGGCCAGCCGTTCGCCCCAGATGCTGCAACGGCTCTTTATGGCGGGGGCCGATGCGTTCCGCGTCAATATGAGCCACGGCAGCCATTCCGATCACGAAAAGACGATCAAGGCGATCCGCGCGCTCGAGAAGAAATTCGCCCGCCCCATTGCGGTGCTCGCTGACCTGCAGGGTCCAAAGCTGCGCGTGGGCACATTCAAGGATGAAAAGGCGGTCATCCGTCACTCGGGGCACTTCACGCTCGACCGCGACGAGACGCCGGGCGACGAAACGCGCGTCTGTCTTCCGCATCCCGAACTTTTCGGAATCATGGAGCCGGGCCAGCGCCTGCTGATCAATGATGGCAAGATTCGCCTTAGGGTGAAGGAAGCGGACGAGAACCGGATATTCTGCAGCGCCGAAGTCGGCGGCGTGATATCCGACCGCAAAGGCGTGAATGTGCCCGATGCCGAGGTTCCGATCCCTGCGCTAACCGACAAGGATCGCAAGGACCTTGCCTTCGCAGTGGAACACGGGGCGGACTGGATAGCGCTCTCTTTCGTGCAACGGCCCGATGACCTTGCCGAGGCGCGCAAGCTGATCGCGGCGGCCGGAGGCAAGAACGTCGCTTTGTGCGCGAAGATCGAAAAGCCGATGGCCGTGAACCGCCTCTCGGAAATAATCGACATGGCGGATGGTATCATGGTCGCGCGCGGCGATCTGGGCGTCGAACTGGAGCCGCAAGAAGTCCCGCCGTTGCAAAAGAAAATCGTCAACGCGACCCGCCGCGCCGGCAAGCCGGTGATCGTCGCAACGCAAATGCTCGAGAGCATGATCGAAAGCCCGATCCCTACCCGCGCAGAAGTCTCCGACGTTGCAAATGCCGTTTATGACGGGGCGGACGCAGTGATGCTCTCGGCCGAGAGTGCAGCGGGCGACTGGCCCGAAGAATCGGTCGCGATGATGAACTCGATCGCTCGGCAAGTCGAAAGCGACGAAGGCTACAAGGAGCGCGTGCGCTTCCTCGACACTCCACCCGACGAGACGACAGCAGACGCGCTCGCGCACAGCTGCATGACGATCGCCGACACGGTTTCGATCAGCGCTATTACCGTTTTCACCGCCAGTGGTTCGACCGCGCGCAGGGTTGCACGCGAACGGCCCGATACGCCCATGCTGGTCCTCACGCCGTCGCTCAGGACCGCTCGCCGCGTGGCTCTCCTATGGGGCGCGCACGCAGTCGCGACAAAGGACATCGGCAGCTTCGAAGAGATGATAGCGAAGGGCAAGCGCATGGCGCTGCGCCACGGGTTCGGCGAAGCGGGCAGTAAACTGATCGCACTGGCGGGCGTCCCGTTCGGCACGCCGGGTGCGACGAACCTGCTACACGTCGTGACCCTTGCAGGTGACGAGCTCGAGAAGCATTCGCGCTAGGCGCCGTCGGCCACCACGGCGATCGTCTGGCTTGACGGTCACTGGCGGTTGAACATCTCGTCGGATGTCCGGGTGGGACGTGAATCGTTGTAGATATGGGTCGCCCGTACACGCAGACGCCCCCCCTGCAGAACGAAGCGGGCGTTCACCCTCTTGAAGCCATGATCGATCGTTGCATTGAACCCGTCTGCATCAACCTCGGAGAGGGGCACACTGACCGCAGGCCATACGCAATCGCTCGGCGAGCATTTGCCGTAGCCTTGGATCCTCAGATTGTTCCCCTGTTGCGCGATCTCGTAGCGAGTCGTTGCGCGGGTATTGGTATTGGCGTTTCTCCAGGTCCCTACGAACGCGTTCTGGAAAACGATTGGCGGAATCGGAATGAATGTGGGCGTGGCAGTCGGCACAGGTAAAGGCGTGAGCGTGGGGATCGGCACAGGCGTAATCGTCGGCGCCGGGGTCAATGTCGGGCGCGGTCTCGGCGTGATAGTTGGGGACGGCGTTGGAGTTGCGGTTGGGGTTGGCATCGGAACAGGTTCCGAATCGTCCCGCAAGAGAACCAGGATGACTCCGATGGCAAGCACAAGGGCGATACCGCCCAATATCGCCCACACCGGCACCTTGTTTTCCGACGGCGGGATCGCAGGCATCGGGGTGGGCGTGGGCGGCGGAGGGACTGGGACGGCGGAACCGACCTGGACCGTGCTCATCGCGCTGTCGGCCCAGTCGTTGTTCGCATCGTTCTCGTTTGTTGCGCGCAGGCCGAATTGCGCTTCTCCCGCGGCTGCTTCCGGTGGAACGGCGAAGCGCAGTGTAACCGTCGTGGTTTCGCCCGGTTCGATCAGGCGCGTCGTCTCTCCCGCAACCGTCAACCAGCCGGCGTCGGCAATGCCGCCGGGCAAGGGGCGGAGAAGCGCGTTTATCGGCCCTGCCGATCGATTGGTGACAGTGTAGTTGGCCATCTCGCTCGAGCCGGGCATGAGCGGCCCGACCTGTCCCGGCCCACCGGTGATTTCGAGGCTTGCCATCGTGTTCTCCTATCCCTGTCCTGCGATTGCGCGTTCGAGCGCGGCGCGTATCCTGCGCGCGAGCGTTTCTTCTTTTGTCTTGAGCAGTCGGATTTCGTTCCCGCCGACAGCCGCCGTGAGCAGATGCGCCTTGCGCTTCCAAAGCGTCCAGGCGGCGAACGCGAGCACGGCAGGCAGTAGCAGCCAGACAATGCGGTCATCGTCGAAGTCCGACAGGATGATGAGCGTCACAAGGAGCGTGACGATCCCAAGCACGATTGCCCGCTTACGCCGCGTTTGCACGGTACGCTGGTTGATCCCGTCGATCCGGTCGATCCCGATCATCAGCTCACCGAACCGGGCAAAGCGCCAGTCGATACGGCGTTCGGCATCCTCGTACAGCACCTCTTCGGGGGGCGGTGCCGGTGCAGGTGCGAGGTCGTTGCCGGCCAGAAACCGCACCGGCGCGCTGTCGATCCAGTCATCGTCGCGCTCGCCCTCGCGAGCGACACGCAGTTGGAAAGCGTGTTCCCCATTGGCCTCGCCCGCCTGCAGCCCGACCCGCACTTTCACAACTCGCGTTTCCCCGGGCTGGAAGGAGCGATCGCTACCGCCTTCGATATCGAACCAAGACGCCGCAGCGTCGGAACGGACCGTGAGAATACCAACGCGGTGGCTGTCGGTCGAATTGGTAACGCTAAACCGCGCCAGGCCAGAGAGCACGCCGTCGTTCTGCTCCAGATCGAGTGTTTCCGGCCCTTCGCTGATATGGAAACTAGCCATCGTCCGGCTCCTCGGTTTTCGGTGTTTGTTGCTCCGCTGGATTGGGTTCGGACTTTGGAAGGTCAGCCTCGGGCTCTGGATGGTCTTCCGCGGTCGCAGGCGAGCTGAACCGAATGTCCCACGTGCAGTGGGCGGGACGCTCATCCTGGACGATCCTGTGCGCGAGTTCCTCGTAGCGGCGAGCGTTCTCGGGAAGGTGGACCCGAATGTGGAAGCGTGTCCCGTCCACATTCTCCTCGATCCGGATGTCACCAACGCCAAGCGCGGTCGCAAGATAATCGCGCAGCGAACCGGCCAGGCCGCGTCTCCGTCTGAATTCCGGAGCAAGACTGCACAGGGCGCGGAGCCTTTCCGATCCTGTTGCAAGTTGCGGAGACCCCAGGCCGACCCTCCCTGAAGGCCATTCGAGATAGCCGTCGAGATCGAGCCACCCCGCAAGCATCGGGACGAAACGATCCCTCGCAGCGAGCGGATCGACGAGCTGGGGAAGCGAGGCGAGCGTGTCTTCGACCGGCTCGTGAAGCGCGCTCATCGCGGTGAGCACGTCCCATAATAGCCGCGCATGCTCGGACCCGTCGCGCGCTGCGCAGGCGCTTGTCGGCGCGTGCCAGACTTCGGGCAGGAGGCGGGCGATGCGTTCGGGCGTCACGGCGCCCCTCCCTCGCCCTCGACTACGATATCGACCCGGTGTTCCCCCGAGCAGTAGAGCCAGCCCGCAGGAAGCGGTGCGCGGTCTGCGAAGACTGTCTGCGAGGCATTTTCATACCGGTCTTCGCCGAGACTGCGATGGACGCCTGCCGGTCCAGCCGCAAGCAGCACCAGACCGCCATCGTGCCCCGCCGGACGTGCGGCGAGCGCGCGAACCGGCTCGAACAATCGTTCGCGGTCGCGGTGCGGCAGGCCGGAAGCCAGGTTTCCCTCCTTCCACCGCGCCGGCTCTTCCATCAGATCAAGGGTGAGAACCCCGCTGCGATTACTCCCGGCAAACACATAGCGCTCGCTGAACGCCATGCCTTCGCACGATCCTCCGCGCCACCCATTGGCGTGGCTCGTCCATGCCGAAGGATCAGGGTTCGCGCCGGCGCGCAATTCGAGCTGAAAAGCGCCCTTGCCCGGTTCGCCCGCTTCCGCTCCTGCCGCCGCCCAGAGGAATGCCCTGCCGCCACGTCTATGGATGAACAGCCGCCGGATATCGACATCTTCGAGGCCGATGGCGCTGAACCCTCCCGTCGCTCCAGCGATCCGCGCATGAAACACGCCTCCGCGATTGCGCGCGGCGATGTACAATTCGGGAATTTCGCGCCTTCCTCCCTGAAGTGCGAGCGCATAACAGCCATCTTCATCGATCGGCGTCCCGGTCGGGACAGGCTTGGGCGTCCCGCCCGGCTCGATTTCATAAAGGCCTTTCGAGGTCGCGACGAGCAACACATCTTCGCCCCGACGCTCCATCCATGCCGCGTCATAAGCTCCGAAATCGAACCGCGCGATTTCTTGCCAGGTGTTTCCCGCATCACGGGTGGCAAACAAGCGGACATCGCCGTCCTCGCGCTGTGCATAGATCAGAAGGCCCGGCCGGTGTTCGGCGATCCTGACAAACGCAGCTTCGCCCTCTTCTGCTTCAAAGACCCTGCACCAACTGCTGCCATCATCGAGCGTCCGATAAAGGCCGCCCGCAGCGCAGACATACCAGGTCGCACCTTGGTGCGGGTCGACTATGACATCGCTCGCACTATCTCCAGGCGCTTCGCCGATATGGAATGCCAGCCCGTCGGCGTAGCGCACGCCGGGCTCGCTGAGCACCGCTTCATAGACATCGAAGGCACGCAGTTCGCGGGCTTTGGCGAGCCGGTTTGCGGGGGCAAAAAGAGCGTTAAGCCGCGCCGAGATAGCGGACTGCAAAACCGATATGTCGCTGCCTGTCGCTGCAACAATACGCAGGTGCGCTTCGATCTCGCGAACCTGGAGCCAGCCCAGTTCGAGCTCAACGCCGAGCGGGCGACGAGGGGCAATTCGCGCCGCGACCCTGTCGAGCAGCGCCTGCGTCCGGCGTGAATTGACCGCGTCCGCCCCTATCCTTTCACTCGGCGCAACCCCGTCGACGACCGGCGCAATCTCCACCCGCACTGTCCCACGCTCGGCATGTGCCCAGCTTTGAGCCGGGGCATCGGCCACTGCATCGAGAACTCCGCCCGCAGAACGTGCAAGCCGCTCGTAATCGCGCGGGGTGACCGCAGCCGAGATTGCAGCGGCGGAAAAAGGCGTTCGGCGGGCGGCTTCCTTGAGCGTTTCAGCGTCTGCGCCCCCACCGGCAGGCTCAGGCTGCATGACCGAGAGGCCTTCAGGAATGGCAATGGGCGCGCTGTCGCCGTCTATCAGGGAAAGGGTCCCTGCGGGTAGATTGCCAGCCGCTCCGCCACCGTGCAGGTACCAGACCCGCACACTGCGCCACAGTGGCAAGGGGGCCTCGCTTCCTGCCACAAGGCGCAACAATCCCTCGCCGCGATCGACCCAGGCGACGAAGGAGTCTGCCCTGCCACCGGGCCGATCGGGATTTGCCGCCGGGTGCAGCCGGTAGTGAGCGCCTTCATCTTCGCGCAGTTCGCTTGCCGGCGGCTGCTCGTCACCTTCGCGTAGCGCAATGCCGACAACGATATCATCGCCAAAGCCGGTTTCGAGCACCACCGGATGCTTGAGCCGGAATGACTGGAGCGATGCATCTTCGATTTCACCGATCGTCTCGGCATGCCACGAGGCGTGCAATGCCTTACCTCTTGCCGACGTATCGCCAGTGGCAAAGGTCACTTTCTCCGCGAGCGTGAACCGGAAAGCGCCGTCCTCGCTCGTGACGACGACACCCGGGGGAAGATCGGGCGACTTGCCCTCGCCCTCCCAGACGAATTCAAGCTCGACGACGGCCGCTGCCGCAGGCCGGCGCTCGATTCCGACAAGATTGAGAAGCGCGATTTGCAGCCGCTCCGGAATCCGGTTCATCCGGTAGTGAAGGTTCTTGGTGAGATAGGCGAACAGCTCGAGCAGCGTGACGCCGGGGTCGGCAGGATTGCGATCGGTCCACGTCTTGTCCGCGTGCACCGCCGTCAGAGCGATATCGACCAGTTCCTGCCAGCTGCGATCGTCGAGATTCGGGAGCGGCAAACTCATGCGGCCTCCTCGGCCTGAAGATCGAGCAGGAAGCGCAGCTGTTCGATGTTCCCGGTCGTTCGCACCCGGTATTCGAGGCGGATGTCGAGGCATTCGGGCCGGGCGCGGTCGGCAGCGGCAGTGACCGAGCGCACTTCGACGCGCGGCTCATGGCGGGCAATCGACTGGCGGACATAATGGATCGCGAGACCTGCAGTCGCGCCGTCATTGGGCTGGAACAGCACGCGGTGGAGGGGACAGCCCCATTCGGGCCGCATGACCCGCTCGCCCGGACGTGTGCCGAGCAGCATCATCAGCGCCTGCCTGACCGTTCGGTCGCCTTCGACGAGGCGCGGACTGCCGCGCGACATCTCTCTCAGTCCCCCGCCTGCGCCAAACAGGAACATCCAGCCGCGCGACATCTCACGCCCCCGTCGATACGAATAGCTGGCCCGCCTGCGCCACGCGGTATTGCGCGGGCGGAGTGGAATCGGTCATGCCCGAAAGCGCGTCGGTTGCAGCGGCCTGGCCGTTGATTTTCACCAGCAGCGAATAACCAGCCATCGCTGGCAATGGACTGATGCAGGGCTTGAGGCCTGCCTGGGGATTGTTGTTGGCGCAGCCCGTGAAAACACCACCGGTCGGCGAAGGCCGCGTGAGGACCGGCTGACCGTCGATCTTCACAAGCATCTGGGTCGCCGAAACCTGCAACGGTGCACCGTGTGTGCATTGGATCGTGGCTGGCTGGACAAGCAGTTTCATTCCCTCATCCCTGCTGAAAATCCACCGCACGGGCGCGGATCGTGATCGACCGGCCTGGGGCCTCGATGGTTAGGTCCCCGCGGGCGGACAGGGTAAGGCTTCCTCCCGCCTCGAACTCTCCGTCATCTTCGGACTTGAGCGCCAGTTTTCCTGCCGCGACGAGCTCTGCCCCACCCGACATTTCCAGCCGGTCGCCTTCGCTCGATTTCAGCCTTGCAAGCGCTTTGTCGCCCGCGAGATACAGCTCCTGCCCATCGGCGCTTCGTAGCCCCACGCCGCGCGGTTGCGCCGTGCGGTCTTCTCCGAAGTCGGGCGTTTTCTCGCCACCAATCATCCCGCCGAGCACGATCCCGCGCGCTGGATCACCATCGGGCAAGATCACCAGCACCCTGTCACCTACCTCGGGCAACAGGAAAATTCCCTTCTCCTCACCCGCGCCCGGAGAAACGGTCGGCAGCCAATCGGTGACCAGGTCGTCATTTCCATAGAGCGAGAGCCGCACCCGCGAGAGTTCGTCAGGGTCGTCAACATCGACGACATCGCCGAGAGTGACCTGCGGTGCTTTCACACGTTGGCGGGTGTCATATGCGGTCGAGAACTCGCAGACATACCCGGCCTCCGGCTCGATTCGGTGAAGGACACTTGCGAGGACGAGCGCCGCGTTCGATCCGGGCGCGTCCGCTATGCGGATCGGCGTTCCGGGAGCCAAAGCTACATTGCCTTCCGCCGTGCCGGAGAGCGTTCGCGCGAGGCCGGTCGCGCGCACAAGATCGGCCTCTGCCGTGATGCGCAGCTCGTCCTCGCTTTCGGCAAGCCTGTCGGCGAACCAGCGGCTGCCAAGGCCGGAGAACGCTTGCGGGCTGTCGCCCTGATCGGCCGCCACCTGCGCCTCAAAGCGTTTGGCATCGAGCACGCTCCAGCCTGACAGCGACGCCTGTTCGCGCCAGCAATCGGCACTTGTAGTCTCGCGCGCAGAGAGCAGTGAGGTGCCGGTTTCCAGCTCGACCGGATCCCCGTGTCCTTCGGCCCCATAGATATGCAGCACGCCCAGTCTGGTTGCGGCGCGCAGTCCAGACCTGGAAAGCACGTCCAGCAAGAAGTCGAGATCGCTCTTGTCGGCCTGCAATCGGAGCCGACGCGCCACGCCGTCGGCATGGCGTTCAATTTCGAGAGCCGCGCCGGACGCCATCTGCTCGGCGATGTCTCCCGGGGTCATATCGCCGAAAGTTCTCGGTTGCTGCCGCTTGGCGAGGCGGTGGAGCCGGTCGCTGGCCCGCACACGCAATTCGGTCGCTCCAGCGCCATCGAAGGCGCGCTCGACCGCCGTTACATCACCAAGAAAAAGCGCGCTTTCGCCTATCGAAATCGCAATTTCGGCTCCAAGATCCGCAACCGGTCCAGCGCTTTCCTCGAAGTCCTGTAGCGCCACTTCCGCAATGGCCGGTCGGTCTGTCCGCTGCGCCACCCACACCCCTGCGAGAGCCGCGACCCCAGGTTCGGCGAGAGTTTCGCCATCCACCGTGATGGTGACGCGCATCCGATCGAGCGAACCGCTCACAGCCCAAACCCCGACAGCGCACTTACCGGAGGTAAAGCGATCTGTGCAGCGCCTCCGCCCTGTCCCTGCGACTGGCCTGCGATGGTGAGCGGATCGTCGATGCCGTTGGCACCTGCAAGCGCCCAGGCCATCTCAGGGTTGCCGTACTCGCTCGCCGCAACCTCATCGAACCGTCGCATCGGTCCGCCATCCTCATCGAGCGGCAGGTTCGCCTGCCCGACCTCGCCAGGTCCGTTCCCGCTGTTGCCCGACTCTGTCCCCGAGCGTTCCGAAGAAGCCGCTTCGCGTTCGGATTGTGCCTCGCTCACCCGGCGAAGGCGCAAGCTCATCCAAGATCGACGCGCCCGCCCGTCTGCATCGAAATGTTCAAGGCGTTCGGCCACGTGAGTGGCGATGCAAGGTATGTTCCACGAGGTCCCCCAGATGAACCGCAAGACCGGAGGGCCTCTTTGGGTATTCTCTGTGCCGTTCTCGCTGAGCCGCCAGAATGGTTCGGTGAGTTCTCGGATATCGGGCGGGCCCGACGACTGCCGACCCTCCTGCGCGATATCGCCATCGAACAGCAGCCGCAGTTCCAATTCGGTCGATCCTCCTCCGGTTGCGATAAGAGGATTATCTGCATGGCCCGTTCCCCCGAGAATCCCGCCCGTCGCTCTGCGCTCGGCAAGGCCTGATGTGCGGCGGCGCAGCAAGCCTTCGGGATTCATCAGACACGTAATCGTGTCGCCGCTGCGCTCGATGAGGAATGCTACCCGTTCCATAGGGCCTCCGATTGCTCGGCACCGAGCGACAGGTTTGGCGACGGAGCGGCGGTGGGCGCATGGCGGAGCGCGCTGTCATTTGGCGGAAGCTCGGGAAAGCGCTCCTCTGACGGCTCGAATTCAGGATCGGCCTCCAGCCTCGCGTTTTGGTTTTGTCTGTTCTCGCCAGGATCAGATCGCCATGGCGCGGTCGGCGGCTCGCTCGACTGGTTTTCCGTTTCCCTGGACATGCGAGCTGTCGACCAAGCCTGATCGGGCCGAACGGCGCGCACGCAGTCTGACTGAAAGGACGGCTCCGACGCACGGCCTAAGCCTGAAGCCTCGATATGAGAGGGCTGCATGTCGCGAATTGAATGCGTCCGCCTGATCCACTCTCCGATACGATTGGATAGGGGCGGCTTGGCTCGAGCGCTGGAGACCAAGTCGGGTGCTGCCATCGGTTGCGGATCGCAGGCGAGCATTTGCGGAGCTAAGGGGCTTCCCAATTGCTCCGGGTCATTCACCGCACGATCGCTCGGCTTATGAGGTCGCTTGGCGCGGCGGTTTGGGGGTGACCCGCGATCCCCCCTGCTGTCTCGCACATGAGGCTTCTCATCAGCCCTCCAGCGCATATCCGAAGGGCGCCGATCGGTCCGTTTTTCGTACGATGCCGATGGTTCCAAATATTCGCGGACACCTTCTTCAGCCCAAATGATCCGCGCTCGCCGACCTGATGCGATCGGGCGGCCTTTTGTCCGCTGAACTTCGGTTGCAGGCCGAGGAGCAGGAGAATGAATGAAAGGCGGATCGAGTCGGGCACGCGTTTCGGCTCGGCTGTCTTCCTCGTGGTCGGAGGCAGCCTCGCAGTCGTTCGCTGCGACAGGCTCCTCGGAAGGATGCGAAGCATGCACTTCGTCCATCCTCCGCCGTGCCTCCTGTCGCGCTACCAAATCGAGCCAATGCGACGGTGCTTCGGGGAAACGTCGGCGAAGCACTGCGATGGCGGGATCGGGCGCGACGCCTCCAGCAACGCGCTCAAGCCAGGCCGAAAGCGCCTTTAGCCAGCGGCTCAGTTCGAGGATCAACCGACCGAGCACCGAGCTACGCCCGCTCGAGCTGATCGAATACCAGCCGCATCTCTTCGATTGCGGCTTCGCGTCCCATGGTTTCGAGCACCGGGCCGCGCCACTCGCATGGCCACGCATTGGCCAGGTTCCAGCGATCACCTTCGGTCGCGCCGTCTTCCTGCAACATGATGAGAGAGACGTTCCGGCGCTGCGCCGTCCCGCGCATCGAGGCGACCAGCCATTGCCACATATCGGTCGAGGTCGTGACGCCATAACGCAGGATCACCTCGGCATATTCGACCGGGCCGGTAAGGGCGCGCACGATCTGGCCGGCGCCGGATTCGCGATACTTGATTGGATGGACGCGCACTCCAAGGCCGAGGCACTCGGTGAAGTGCGCCGCTTCGATATCCTGGATCTGCAGCGTAAAATTGAAATTGCGATATGGGCTGGTGTCTTCCGGCATGGCGGGGTCCTCCAATGGGGTTTGGCAGGCAGCCGCGCGCTCAGGCGGCGGCGCGGTCGCTTTGCGAGGTCTGCCCGATCTTGAAGATCACGAATTCGGCAGGTTTCAGCGGGGCGATGCCGATAACGGTCACGACATTGCCCGCATCGATCGATTCCTGCGGGTTCGTCGTCTCGTCGCAGCGCACGAAATAGGCCTCCTCCGGCGTGGCCCCCGCCAGCGCGCCGTTGCGCCAGAGCAGGTTGAGAAAGGCGCTCACGTCTCGCTCGATCAGCTTCCAGAGCGGCTTGTCGTTCGGCTCGAACACGACCCAGCGCGTGGATTCTGCGATCGATTCCTTGACCATGTTGAACAGGCGGCGGACCGGCAGGTAGCGCCAGTTGGAAGAGCCCGGCGCAATGGTCCGCGCGCCCCACACCCTGATCCCCTCGCGCGAGAAAAAGCGTATGCAATTCACGCCTTCCGGGTTCAGCACCTCCTGCTCCTGGTGCGAGATGCGCTGCGTCAGGTCGGTCGCGCCTAGCACCGTCATGTTGGCAGGCGCCTTGTGCACGCCGCGCTCGCTATCGGTGCGAGCATAGAGCCCTGCGACATGGCCGGAAGGCGGGATCGGAACCTCGTTTGGCACATCGCGGCCCAGTTCCCGGTCGAAACGCATCGGGTTCACCGCATCGCGCCCGACCAGCCACGGAAAATAGAATGCGCCATAACCCTTGTCGTCGCGCGGCGGACCTTTGCCGCCCGAGCCGGAACTTCGACGAGGACGCGGCGCCGGTGAAGGAGTGGGAGAGGCAGCCGCGCCCTCGCCATCCTCGTCGTCGCCATCGCTTGTTGCGGGAGATGGCGATGGGCTCGGAGAGGGAGCCGGCGACGACGAGGTTGCGACCTTCGTGAGGTCGCTGATCTCACTGGCTTCGGCTGGGCCGTCGAGCACCGCGACACGGTCCTCGAGGTTCTTCGCCGAGGCGAGGAGATCGTTGTAGGCGCCGATATCGGTGCGACCCGGAGCGGCGAGGATGGCAATTTCATCGATCCTGCCCAGGGCTTCGAGCGGATCTGCAAGCGGGGCGCCGGCCTCCTGATTGACGATGTAGCAGCGCCCTCCGCCATTGAGGAAAAAGCCCTGCACTGCGTTGGCGAGATGGGTGCTTTCGATCTCGCGGTTCGATCCGGGCTCGACTTGCGGCACGAACCGCGCCTCGAATTCGGCCCAGCTGTTGACAGCTACGGGGAGACCCTGCTCGGCATCGGCGAGCGGCGCCTCGCCGATAAATCCTGCGGTCGATGTGCCGACTGCCTGTATAGGGCGGGCGCCGGTGTCCTGTTCGATCACATAGACTCCGGGCGAGTGGTAGGTCAGCGCCATCTCTCAATCTCCTGTAGCGAGTTCCAGTTCTGTTTCTTCTCCAGTTGCGACCGTTTGTTGTGCTGTACGTCCCGCCTTGGTGGCGGTGACGGAAATAGGTGCGTCGCCCAGGGGCAACCGCGCTTCGAACCGGCCTTTGCGGTCCGTCTTCACTGTGCGGTCGAGCCCTTCGATGGCGACATGCGCGCCGACGACGGGGTGTCCGTCTTCGGTGACCACTCCTCCGCGCACCTGCGCGAGGGGCGCCAGCTTGGCGACCAATGGATGGCGAACGAGCTTGACGTCGTGCTCCTCGGCAGGCGGGCGTTCGAGCGGGACCTCGAACAACATACCGACACCTCCTGCGGGAATGGCGTCTTCCATCAATGCCAGCGCCTCGGGCTGCGGACGGATTTGCGCGTCCGCCTCTTTCTCTGCGGCGCGCACCGCGCAAGCCAGTGCGTCGCCCACTTTGATCGGGTCCTTGTCGTGGAAGGCAAGTAGGAACACGCATGAGAAATGTGATCGGCGGCGGGCAGACGTCCCGCGATCGACCGGAAAAATCGAGACGAGCGACAAGGTTGCTCCTTTCGCCTTCCCGAAGTCTCCGAGCGTGACAAATTCCAGCTGGGTTTGAGCGAGAGCTTCACCGAGCCAATCCATGGTTCGGCCGAGCGTCAATGCGAACATTCCCTGACTGTGTGCACCGCCCATTGGGCTTCCCTCCTTGCCCTGGCATACGACTCCCGTGAATATTGAGTCAAGTAAAACGTAGACTCTATAATAATCCTCGCCTGTACATCTTAGTTAATATTTAGCTAACGGAGGCAACAAATAAAATACTTTCCGAATCAGGATTCGAATAGTATGAGTCTTTTTCGAGTCGTTTTTGATAAAACTACGACATAATGACCCCTCTTGGCACGACCATTGGGGCGCGGGTTCGCTCACGCCATTTTTTCCAACCGTGGAGAGGGTTTATGTACAGCAACGTATACGGACAAATGTCGCCGATGAGCGCCGGACCGCAATTCGCACCTCAGGGTGTGGTGGGCGACTGGCTTCGCAACCAGTCCGGCCAAGCCGGTCAGGCAGTCAACCAGGTGGTCGACAACGCCGGACAGGCAGCCGGTGGATGGATCGGACAGGCCGGCCAATATCTCGGCGATCTCGCCGATCGCTTCCTGCCGTTCCAGGCAGGACCCCAGATGGCTCCGCAGCAAGCCCAGTTTGCGCCGCAGGGCGTCATCGGGGGCGCGCTGGGCGGCATGCTCGGTGGCGCAGGCGGTCAGGCCATCGGCAACTATTTCGGGCACGGCGATACCGGGCGTTCGATCGGATCCACCGTCGGTGGGATCGCTGGCGGATTCCTGCCGTTTCAGGCTGGGCCGCAATATCAGCCGCAGCAACCACAAATGGCACCGCAAGGCATCCTTGGCGGCGCTCTGGGCGGTATGCTGGGAGGTGCTGGCGGCGAGGCTATCGGTGGCTATTTCGGCCACGGCGATATCGGCAAGTCGATCGGCTCGACCGTGGGCGGCATTGCGGGCGGATTCCTGCCATTCCAGGCCGGACCGCAATACCAGCAGCAATTCGCGCCGCAGGGTGTGGTCGGCGATTTCCTCGGCCGTCATGGCGGAGCCATCGGCAAGACCGCTGGCGAACTCGCCAATCTCTATGGCGAGCGCGCTGGCACCTATCTGGGCAACCTCGCCCAACAATACCTGCCATTCCAGGCCGGTCCGCAGTACCAGCAGCAGCTTGCCCCGATGGGTGCTGGCGGTCGCATGCTCGGATCGCTCGTCGGAGGGATCGGCGGCGAATATCTCGGCGACTATATCGGCGGATATGGGGATATCGGCCGTTCGATAGGCGAGACAGCTGGCGGATATGCCGGATCGTTCCTGCCGTTCCAGGCAGGTCCGCAGATGGCGCCGCAAGGCATGTTCGGCAATATCCTCGGTTCGCTCGGTGGCACTGTCGGCGGCGCAATCGGAGGCGCTGCGGGTAATCGCGGTGCGGGTGAAGCGATCGGCAATGCGGTGGGCGGGCTCGCAAGCCTGCTGCCTTTCCAGGCGGGACCGCAATACCAGCAGCAGCAGCAGCTTGCCCCGATGGGAGCTGGCGGCCAGGCGCTGGGCTCGATTGTCGGCGGGCTCGGCGGACAGGCGCTGGGCAACTATTTCGGCAATTACGGCGATATCGGTCGCTCGCTCGGCGAGACGGCTGGCGGCTTTGCCGGATCGTTCCTGCCATTCCAGGCCGGACCGCAGATGGCGCCACAGGGTTGGGTCGGGGATATGCTCGGCCAACACGGCGGGACTATCGGCCGCTATGCCGGACAGCTTGCAAACCAGTATGGCGAGCAGGCCGGTCAGTATCTCGGCAATCTCGCCCAGCAATACCTGCCGTTCCAGGCCGGGCCGCAACTGGCTCCGCAAGGGGTATTCGGCAACATCCTCGGATCGCTCGGCGGCACGGTCGGCGGCGCGATCGGAGGCGCTGCGGGAAATCGCGGCGCCGGTGAGGCAATCGGCAATGCGGTAGGGGGGCTCGCCAGCCTGCTGCCCTTCCAGGCCCAGCCGCATTTGCAGCAGCCCCGGCCGGTGTGCTGATATCGCAGGCACAGGAGGGAGGGCGCACACGCCGCTTTCCCTCCGGCCATGTGGGTGAGACCACCCAACCTGCGAAACCAGCACCACACGAAGGGCAAACACCATGACGGAACGGCAATACATCATCGGCCGGCGCGCCGACGGCGATCACAAGGCGCTCGAAGAGTGCCTGAAACATGCGCTGGAGAACGAAGAGATCAAGGTCGTCTCGGGCAACCCGAACAAGATCCTCATCCTCATGATGAATGAAGAAATGGCCGAAGACATGCGCAAGAAATTCCAGAAGGACCTAAGTATAGAAGAGGACGCCCCGCTGCGTTATTGATCGCAGCCCCCCTAATCATGCGCTAGCAGAATGGGCGTGCTCTCCTCTCGAGGAGACAAACGATGGCTGAGAAGAACGGAACGTCGAAAGGTTCGAGCCGCAGCGGCTCGGCGAAATCGTCGGCAAGCTCACAGAAGAATGCGAATACCAACACCGCGAAATCCGCAACGCAAAGCGGCGGAGACAGCGGCGGCGGCGATACGACCGCCGAAGAAACCGTGCCCGCTCGGGTCGCCCAGCGGCAGAAACGCTACATGCTCGCACCGCGAAGTGCACCGGGCCAGGTGCAGCCAATGGCGGTCAGCGTGCTGTCCAACGCGGTTGAAAACATGCCTGATGTGAAGATCGTCAAACGGCTGAAACCGCGCGGATTTTCCGCCCAATCGCTCGGTGGCGGCGGAACCGAAGTCATTGTCGCGGAAATGCCGGAGACCAAGGGCAAGGCGCTGTGCACCAGCGCACCACCGAACGTGGTGGTCGAACCCGATGCCCGTCTGCGCAACTACGAAACCGTGGATGCGATGGAACTGATGCGTGCCAGCATCGAGTCCACTGTCAAGCCGATGAACGGTAGCATTTCCGTGCCGGTACGCATCAACGTCGTGGGCGAAGGCGGCAAGCCGCTCGCGAACGCGGCGGTCACGGCATACGGAGAGGCATTTCCCGCACAAGGCAAGACCGACCAGCATGGACAGGTCGTACTCGAGCTGTTCGGAGGCACGATAGACTCGGTTCAGGCCATCTATGTGAAACCGGAAAAGAACCATTGGGAGCGGTTCGTTTCGAAGCCGGCGCTCAGCACCCGGGGATTCAACACAATTGCGCTAGATCCGCTTGGCGCGATGTTCGACGGTTTCCCTAAGCGCGGCGTACTCGGCTGGGGCCAGCACATCATGGGGCTGGGTCAGCTGGGACCGCAGCTTACCGGCGAAGGTGTGAGGGTCGCGGTGATCGATTCCGGCTGCGACGTGTCGCACCGGCAACTCAGCCATGCCAAGGGCGCAGACCTCACGACTGACGACAATACGGGCGACGGGTGGACCAATGACGAAATCCACCACGGTTCGCATTGCGCGGGCATCATCGCCGCGCGCGGTTTTGATCAGGGAGGAATTCGCGGGTTTGCTCCGGGCGCCGAACTCTTTGCCTACAAAGTGTTTCCCGGTGGCCGGTTCAGCGACCTCATCGAAGCGCTCGACAAATGTATCGAGGACGAGATCGATGTCGCCAACCTCAGTCTCGGCAGCGGCCAGCCGAGCGAACTCGTTTCGCAAAAGATCGCCGAAGCGGCGCAAGCGGGCGTCGCCTGTATCGTGGCTGCGGGCAATTCGGCAAACGAAGTGCAGTTTCCCGGGGTTCTGCCTCAGGTTCTGACCGTATCTGCGATCGGCCAGACAGGCATGTTCCCGGTTGATAGCTACCACGCCCAGACCGTTCTGAAGGACGTGATGGGTCAGGAGAATACGTTCGGCGCGAAGTTCTCCTGTTTCGGCCCGCAGATCGGCGTTTGCGGCCCGGGCGTCGCTATTATCTCGACCGTACCGGGCGGCTATGCCGCGTGGGACGGCACTTCGATGGCGACACCGCATATCACCGGACTTGCAACGCTGGTGCTTGCGCACCACCCGCTTTTCGCGGGCAACAAGGAGCGCACGCCCGAAAGGGTTCAGGCACTGTTCGATGTCCTGCGCAGCGCCTCGCTGCCGGTGATCGCCGACGTGCTGCGTGCAGGCGTCGGACTGCCACTTGCTCCATTGGCACTCGCCGCCGCGCAGCAGTCACAGCCTGCACAAGCTTCCCAGCAGCAAGGCGAAGCGGCAGGCGTGCCGGTCCAGGCTCCGCCGCAAGGCGCCCCCGCTTTCACGCAGGGGGCCTTCCCGGGTCAGGGCGCAAGCGGAATTCCCGCAGCAGCCATGGTCGCACGTGGCGGCATCGGGGGGATGATGCCGCCACCGCCGGGAATGGTCGGAGGGATCGCGGCCAACAACCCGCTGGTTGCCGCGCAGCTCAGACAGCTGCGCGCGGCGGGAATGATCTGACAGGGGGAGGCGGCAGGACCGGCCGGCCCGCTTTTCAGTGGATCGGCTGGTCCTGCACCACTGCACTGGTCGCGTCGAGCCCGTTGCGCTTGAGGTAGTCGAGGAGGCTCAAGGCAAGGTTCTGCGCACCGGCCACGGGCATGACAATACGCCCGACAACGACATGGTCGAACCGGTTTTCGGTCATGTTCCAGCGAGGATTGGTTAGAGTTATGGCAATCACACCATTGAAAAGCGCGAAGCTCGTAACCCCGGCCGCAAAGGTATCAGGGGCGAAAGGGTTTTCAGTCACCTGCAATGAATTGGGATCGGTATCGGTCATGTCTCTCGAGCCTTTCGGTGATGGGCAGTTGCACCTCTCGCAGGATGGCGGCCGCACGTGGCAGGACGAGGTATCGTCAGCGGCCTGATCCGATGGGCGGTTGGAGCGTCATCTTGCACCAGGTCGGCTTGATTTTGAATGCGAAAGAGGCGGTTAGCCGAGAATGACCGCCTGTTGGCTAACCCTGCAAATGCTCGAGCGTTGGCGCATAGAGTGCTTCGTCGAAAGCAAGCCCGGCGCGTTGGTCTTCGATCCAGACTACGATTGCACTCACGAACGCTAGCCCGGGAAGTTTGACCGAGACGCGCTCGTTGGGCTTCACCGACCACCCGCGCGCATCGAGCATACAGCCGCCGACATTGATATCGAGAACCGGCATCTCCATCTTCGCGCGCGAGTGATAGCGCACGGTGGCGCTTATCCTACTTTCGGCTTTCTTCGATGCTCTTTTGGCCACGATGGGGTCACCTCTCTCGCAGAGTGCCCTTCGTGATACTCCGACTGGTTTTCCTGCCGCGTAAGCAGACACGGTTGATGGGACAGTAAGGATTGAGGCGCGATTGCGGCGGTCAGGCCGCTGCTCGCTCCAGCCTTGCCCGCGCGCGCTCTTCCCCGATGAGTGGCAGGAGCTCGCCCATATCGGGGCCGTGGTTCAATCCGGTGAGCGCCTGGCGCAGCGGCAGGAAAAGCGCTTTGCCCTTGCGTCCGGTCGCATCCTTCAGCTTCGCCGTAAGTGCGTGCCATGGATCCTCGCCCCATTCGAGGGCTTTTACCGCCTCGGCGAGATAGGCGCGGTCGTCATCGGAGAATTCGGGTGTTTCGACAGGCCCGGTGACGAGGCGCCACCATTCCTGCGCCTCGCTCACAGTGGAGACGTTTGGCTGAACGGCATGCCAACCGGCTGCATCCATGCCTTCGGGCAGCCGATCCTTCACGGCGTCATATGGCATGGCGTGCACGATGGCGGTGTTGATCCGCTCAAGCTCGGCATCGTCGAACTTGGCTGGCGCGCGGCCGAAAGTCGATAGGTCGAAAGTTTCGAGCAGCTTCTCGCGGTCGGCGATGGGTTCGACCGGGAGCGAAGTGCCGAGCCGCGCGAGCAATGCAATGATGGCTTCGGGTTCGATTCCGCGCTCACGGAAGGCATCACAACCCAGAGAGCCGAGGCGTTTGGAGAGTTTTCCTTCTTTCCCGACGAGCAACGCTTCGTGCGCGAAAGCCGGCGGCTGTTCTCCAAGCGCCGTGAACATCTGGATCTGGACCGCAGTATTCGAGACATGATCTTCGCCGCGCAGAACCTGTGTAACGCCCATATCTATATCATCGACCGTGCTGGGCAGCATGTAGAGCCATGAACCGTCGGCGCGGCGGATCACCGGGTCTGACAGCAGTTTTGGATCGAATTTCGATGTGCCACGTACGCCGTCTTCCCAAGCGATCGGCTCGTCATGGTCGAGCTTGAAGCGCCAATGGGGCTGAACGCCCTCGGCCTCCTTGGCCGCGCGCTGCTCATCGGTAAGATCCAGCGCGCCGCGATCGTAGATCGGCGGCAGGCCGCGCCCGAGCAGAACCTTGCGCTTGAGCTCCAACTCCTGCTGGGATTCATAGGCCGGGTAAATACGGCCCGCCTCGCGCAGTCGATCGAATGCCGCTTCATAACGTTCAAGCCGCTCGGACTGGCGCTCCTCGCGATCCGCCTCGATCCCGAGCCATGCGAGATCGGCACGGATCGCCTCGACGAATTCCTCCTTGCTGCGCGCTGCATCGGTGTCGTCGATACGCAAGATGAACTTGCCGCTAGCCTTGCGGGCAAGCATCCAGTTGTGAAGCGCCGTGCGGATATTGCCGACATGCAGCCGACCGGTGGGTGACGGGGCGAAACGGGTGGTGGTCATGCCCTGTCCGGTAGACTTGCTCGCGGGTCGCGGCAAGCGTCTGTGCGACCGAATTCAGACCGCACGCGCCTCCGCTGCCACATAGCCAAGCACGGCGTCCCAGAGCCGATATATACGGTCGGGACGAATGAGCCCATGCACGGCATCCTCGAAACCCTGTCTGTCGCACCGCGACGCACTGTCGATCAGCGCCCCGATCGTCGCTTCGTCATGGCTGAGCATCTGGCAGCAGAAGCGCGAGACGTGAATGCTTTCAGGCCAGCAGGAGGAGATCGCCTGCGTGAGCGCCAGGGCTTTGGCCGCGACCTCGACGCTCCCCAGCCGTACCGCCAACTCTGGCACCGGGTCGCGTCGAGCACGATGGTGAAATGCGATGAGGCGCAGTGAGTGCAGGAACCTTGCTCCGAACGGTGAAAGGCTCTCAAGCCGACGTGGCTGAGCCAAGCCAGCAATTATGGCAGTGGATGCGACGGGTGGTCGATTCTCAGAAGGCATGAGCTCTCCGGACATGGTTCAATCGATACCCATACCGAATAACGCTATTGCAATTGCATCGCAATAGCGTTTTCATGCTTCTCCGCTATTTCGGTGCGATGACGAAGCTGTGCTCGATGTAAAGGAACACCTCGGTCTGGCTTGCCTGCTTGAAATAGAGCTCTGAATCGAGACCGCGGATTTCGATGCCGTAGTCGCTGCCGAACATTGCAGCGTAGCGCTTCGACTCATCGGCAATCGCTCTTACGACCGCGCCGCGATACTGGTCAGGGTTATCGATCGCGAGATCGGTGCTGCCGGTTTCGATGTAGGAACGGCCCGTAACCGGCACCGCCTTTTGGAACGCCGTGATTGCTTCATCGACCTCATCCTGCCCTTTGAATTTTCCGCCGACAGGAAGGCGAGCGTAGAGTTTCACCCGGCTGGTGTCGGGTCGGTTTCCGCGACCGTAACTCAGCAACTCATCCATCGTGGCGATCGTGAGCGGCGAAAGCTTATACTCGCCGGCCACCAATGAGAGGCCCTCCGCTTGCGCCCGCCCGATTAGCGCGCGCAGCATCGCATCCACTTCCTGTTTACGAACGCTTGCCTCGCGCGAATCCGAATTCACGTAGATCGGTTTGACGAAGTAGTCGGCGGTACGGGTCAGGCCGATGGCAGACTGGTCGTCCTCGTAATATTCATCGTAGTCGGAGCGATCGATCCTCGATCCAGTGACCACGACCGTTTCCTGCGCCAAGGCGCCGACCGGCACCACCAGGCTAACTGCCGCGGCAGCCAATGCGTACTTTTTCATCCAGCGTCCCTTCCCTGTTGCTCTTTCGAGACTAACAGCGGGCCGGGAATGCGCAATGCACCGCAGTGCCATCAAAAAACCCCGCCGGAGAATTGCTCCAGCGGGGTCTTTTTGTAGGCCGTGAAAGGCGAAGCGCTTATTCGGCAGCTTCTCCGCCGCCCATCGCAGCCTTCATCGCTTCCTCGGAAGGAACCGCGTCGGCTTCGGGCTCCGGCTCGGGGGTGTTTTCGGCAGCAAGCTTTTCCTGCTGCTTCTTCCACGCCGCCTTGAGCGCTGCATCACGGCTCGACGCCGTCACACGCATCCGGTTCATGGCAGCGCCGGTACCAGCCGGGATCAGACGACCCACGATGACGTTCTCCTTGAGACCGACCAGCGTGTCCTTCTTGCCCTCGACCGATGCCTGCGTGAGAACGCGGGTGGTTTCCTGGAACGAAGCAGCCGAGATGAAGCTGCGTGTCTGCAGCGACGCCTTGGTGATCCCCAGGAGGATCGGCGTACCCTCCGCAGGCTTCTTGCCCTTGCCAAGCTTCGAATTGACTTCAAGCATCTCCGCCAGGTCAACCTGTTCGCCCGGCAGCAGCGTGGTATCGCCGCCATCGGTGATCTCGACCTTCTGCAGCATCTGGCGAACGATCACCTCGATGTGCTTGTCGTTGATCTTCACGCCCTGCAGTCGATAGACTTCCTGGATCTCGTTGACGAGATATTCGGCCAGAGCCTCGACGCCCATGACTTCGAGGATGTCGTGCGGGTTGGGCGATCCGGAAATGAGGGTATCACCCTTCTTCACGAAGTCGCCTTCCTGCACGTCGATCACCTTGGTCTTGGGGATCAGGTACTCGACGGGATCTCCCTCCTCGGGAACGATCGCGATCTTGCGCTTGGCCTTGTATTCGCGGACGAATTCGATCTTGCCCGAAATCTTGGCGATGACCGCCACGTCCTTCGGAATGCGCGCTTCGAACAATTCAGCAACACGCGGCAAACCGCCGGTGATGTCGCGGGTCTTGGCAGCCTCACGCGAGGCACGCGCGAGAATATCGCCTGCTTCGACATGCTGGCCGTCCTCGACCGAGAGCGTGGTGCCCGGAGCGAGCATGTAACGCTGCGCTTCGGTTTCGTCCTCGCTCTGCCCTTCGCCGAGCAGGGTGAGGCGCGGACGCAAGTCTTCTTTCTTCTTGCGCCCGGTCGCCCGGTTTTCGGTGACCACGCGCTGAGCGATGCCCGTCGCATCGTCGGTCTGCTCTTCCAGGGTCGTGCCCTCGATCAGGTCCTGGTACTTCACCACGCCCGATTGTTCGGTGATGATCGGCAGGGTGAACGGATCCCATTCAGCCAGACGATCGCCTTCCTTGACCTTGTCGCCGTCCTTGAAGTGCAGCACGGTCCCGTAGGGAACCTTGTGCATCTCACGCTCACGCCCTTCGGCGTCGATCACGGCGAGTTCGCCGTTGCGTGCGAGTGAAAGGATTCGGCCCTTCTTGTCGGTGATGGTCGGCATGTCGCGATATTCGATCTTGCCGTCGGAGATGGCTTCAAGATGCGAGGTCTCGTTGAGCTGTGCCGCACCGCCGATGTGGAAGGTGCGCATGGTCAGCTGGGTGCCCGGCTCACCGATCGACTGCGCGGCGATCACGCCGACAGCCTCACCGATATTGACCGGAGTACCGCGGGCAAGGTCACGACCATAACAGGTTGCGCAAACGCCCTGTTCGGCTTCGCAGACCAGCGGGCTGCGGATCTTGGCCGACTGGACTTCGGCTTCCTCGATGGCCTTGACCATGGGTTCGTCGATGAGCGTGCCAGCCTTTACGATGACTTCGTCGGTCTTCGCGTTGACGAGGTCTTCGGCCACGGTGCGGCCAAGGATACGCTCGCCGAGCGAGGCGATGACGCTGCCGCCCTGCACGATCGCGCGCATTTCCAGCGCGTTGTCGGTCTTGCAGTCCTCCTCGACGATGACGCAGTCCTGCGACACGTCGACGAGACGGCGGGTCAGGTAACCCGAGTTCGCCGTCTTCAATGCCGTATCCGCGAGGCCCTTACGAGCGCCGTGAGTCGAGTTGAAGTATTCAAGAACGGTCAGGCCTTCCTTGAAGTTCGAGATGATCGGCGTTTCGATGATTTCGCCCGAAGGCTTGGCCATCAGGCCGCGCATACCGGCGAGCTGCTTCATCTGCGCTGGCGAACCACGCGCACCTGAATGGCTCATCATGTAGATCGAGTTGATCTCGGCTTCGCGACCGTCCTTGTCGATCGGGCGCGCCTTGATCTCTTCCATCATCGCGTCGGCTACCTGGTCGCCGCAACGGCTCCAGGCATCGATCACCTTGTTGTACTTCTCCTGCTGGGTGATGAGACCGTCCTGGTACTGTTGCTCATAATCGGCAACCAGCTTCTTCGTCTCTTCGACCAGCTTTTCCTTCGCGTCAGGGATGATCATGTCATCCTTACCGAAGCTGATGCCCGCCTTGAAGGCGTGGCGGAAGCCAAGCACCATAATTGCGTCTGCGAACAGCACCGTGTCCTTTTGGCCGGTGTGACGGTACACCTCGTCGATCACGTCACCGATGTCCTTCTTGGTGAGAAGGCGATTGATGATGTCGTAAGGCACCTTGTGGTTCTTCGGCAGACATTCGCCGATCAGCATACGGCCCGGCGTCGTCTCGAAGCGCTTCATCACGATATTGCCATCTTCATCGGCCTGCGGGACGCGGGCGATGATCTTGGTGTGCAGCGTAACAGCCTTGGTTTCGAGCGCCTGGTGCACTTCGGCCATGTCGGCGAAGCGCGGCAGCTTCTCGACCTTCGTACCATCCTCGTTCTCGAGGAACTCAGGCGTGTGTTCCTGGCGTTCCATCGAGAGGTAGTAGAGACCCAGAACCATGTCCTGCGAAGGCACGATGATCGGCTTGCCGTTGGCGGGCGAGAGGATGTTGTTGGTCGACATCATCAGCACGCGCGCTTCGAGCTGGGCTTCAAGCGACAGCGGAACGTGGACTGCCATCTGGTCGCCGTCGAAGTCGGCGTTGAAGGCCGAACACACCAGCGGGTGAAGCTGGATCGCCTTACCTTCGATCAGCACCGGCTCGAACGCCTGGATGCCGAGACGGTGAAGCGTCGGCGCGCGGTTCAGCAGAACCGGGTGCTCGCGGATCACTTCGTCGAGGATGTCCCAGACTTCCTTGCGCTCCTTTTCGACCCATTTCTTAGCCTGCTTGAGGGTCATCGAAAGACCCTTGGCGTCGAGGCGGGCGTAGATGAACGGCTTGAACAGCTCGAGCGCCATCTTCTTGGGCAGGCCGCACTGGTGCAGCTTGAGCTCAGGACCGGTCACGATGACCGAACGGCCCGAATAGTCGACGCGCTTACCCAGAAGGTTCTGGCGGAAGCGGCCCTGCTTGCCCTTGAGCATGTCGGACAGCGACTTCAGCGGACGCTTGTTCGCACCGGTGATGACGCGGCCGCGGCGACCATTGTCGAACAGCGCATCAACAGCTTCCTGAAGCATGCGCTTTTCGTTGCGGACGATGATGTCCGGCGCGCGCAGCTCGATCAGGCGCTTCAAACGGTTGTTCCGGTTGATGACGCGGCGATAGAGATCGTTGAGGTCCGAGGTTGCGAACCGGCCACCGTCGAGCGGCACCAGCGGGCGCAGTTCGGGCGGGATCACGGGGATCACTTCGAGGATCATCCATTCGGGACGGTTGCCGCTCTCGATGAAACTCTCGACGACCTTCAGACGCTTGATGATCTTCTTGGGTTTGAGCGCGGACTTGGTGGTCGCGAGCTCTTCAAGCAGGTCTTCGCGCTCCTGCTCGAGATCGAGATCCATCAGCATGGTCTTGACCGCCGCAGCGCCAATATCGGCCGAGAACGCGTCCTCGCCATATTCGTCCTGCGCTTCGAGCAGCTCGTCTTCGGTCAGCAGCTGGAACTTCTCGAGCGGGGTCAGGCCCGGCTCGATCACGACATAGCTTTCGAAGTAGAGAATGCGCTCAAGCTGCTTCAACTGCATGTCGAGCAGGAGGCCGATGCGCGAGGGCAGCGACTTCAGGAACCAGATATGGGCGACCGGAGCGGCGAGCTCGATGTGGCCCATGCGCTCGCGGCGAACCTTGGTGACGGTAACCTCGACGCCGCATTTTTCGCAGACGACGCCCTTGTACTTCATGCGCTTGTACTTGCCGCACAGGCATTCGTAGTCCTTCACCGGACCGAAGATGCGCGCGCAGAACAGGCCGTCACGCTCGGGCTTGAACGTGCGGTAGTTGATCGTTTCCGGCTTCTTGATCTCGCCGAAAGACCAGCTGCGAATGCGCTCGGGCGAGGCGATGCCGATCTGGATCTGGTCGAAGGTTTCCGGCTTTGCCAGCTGGTTGGTGAATTTGGTCAGTTCGTTCATGACTAAGTTCCCTCAGGGGGTGAAATTTGGGAGCGATGGAAGGGCGCATTCGCGCTGCGCCGTTATCCCTCTGGCTCCGGCCGGTCATCGTGTAGCGGCTGCGGCTTCGTCATCAGATGCGGGAAGCACAGGACAAGCACGGCAAGCCCGACTGCTACAACGCCTAGGCTCGCCCAGCTTGGCATGATCTCGCTTTGGTCAATTCCCACACCGGCCATCATCAGAAGCATGCCGCCAAACGCCATCAAATAGCCTTTGGTGACGACTACTTTTTCGTTTCGGTTGCTGAGCAATCCCATGGCTTACTCCGCTGCCTCCGGCCATTCGTCCTCGTCTTCCTCTCCGTCGCTCAGCGACTTCAATTCGACGTTGAGGCCGAGCGAGCGCATTTCCTTGACGAGCACGTTGAAGCTCTCCGGAATGCCCGCTTCGAAGGTGTCGTCGCCCTTGACGATCGCTTCGTAGACCTTGGTGCGGCCAACCACGTCGTCCGACTTGACGGTGAGCATTTCCTGCAGGGTGTAGGCGGCGCCATATGCCTGCAGGGCCCAGACCTCCATCTCGCCGAAGCGCTGACCGCCGAACTGCGCTTTACCGCCCAGCGGCTGCTGGGTGACGAGCGAGTACGGGCCGATCGAACGTGCGTGGATCTTGTCGTCGACCAAGTGGTGAAGCTTGAGCATGTAGATGATGCCCACAGTCACCCTGCGGTCGAACGCTTCGCCGGTGCGCCCATCGAACAGGATCGACTGGCCCGACGAATCGATGCCGGCCTTGACCAGCATGTCGGTCACATCGGATTCGCGCGCACCGTCGAACACCGGCGTTCCCATCGGGACGCCCGCGCTGAGGTTGGTCGCGAGTTCGACGATCTGCTCGGTCGAGCGGCTGTCGATGTCCTCATGATACTGCTCGCCATAGACATCCTTGAGACGCTCGATCACCGCTTCCGGCGGCTTGGCCTTCTTGTAGTCTTCGGCAGCATTCGGGTTAGCCGCGCGCCACTCTTCGAGCTTCTGGGCGATATCCATGCCAAGACCGCGTGCCGCGAAACCGAGATGGGTTTCGAAGATCTGCCCGACATTCATACGCGAAGGCACGCCCAGAGGGTTGAGCACGAGGTCGACCGGGGTGCCGTCTTCGAGGAACGGCATGTCCTCCACCGGCAGGATGCGCGAAATCACACCCTTGTTCCCGTGACGGCCGGCCATCTTGTCGCCCGGCTGAAGCTTGCGCTTCACCGCAACGAAGACCTTGACCATCTTGAGCACGCCCGGCGCGAGTTCATCGCCGCGTTCGAGCTTTTCCTTGCGGTCCTCGAACTTGGCATCGATGCCGGCGACGGCTTCGTCGTATTGCGACTTGATCGCCTCGAGCTGGGCCTGGCGCTTGTCATCGGCAACGGCGAACTTGAACCATTCGTGGCGATCGACGCTTTCGAGAACGTCCTCGTCGATCTTCGTGCCCTTCTTCACGCCTTTCGGAGCCGCGCTGGCGGTCTGGCCGAGCAGCATATCCTTGAGGCGGTTGTAGGTCGCGCGATTGAGGATGTTGCGTTCGTCGGCCGCGTCTTTGCGGAGACGTTCGATCTCTTCGTTCTGGATCGCACGCGTACGGTCGTCGATCTCGATACCGTGACGGTTGAAGACACGGACCTCGACGATCGTCCCGGCAACACCCGGCGGCAAACGCAGCGAGGTGTCGCGAACGTCGGATGCCTTTTCTCCGAAGATGGCGCGGAGGAGCTTTTCTTCCGGCGTCATCGGGCTTTCACCCTTCGGCGTGATCTTGCCGACCAGGATATCGCCCGGGTGCACTTCCGCGCCGATATAAACGATGCCCGCCTCGTCGAGGTTGCGCAAAGCTTCCTCGCCGACATTAGGAATGTCGCGGGTAATGTCTTCCGGGCCGAGCTTGGTGTCGCGCGCCATGACTTCGAATTCCTCGATATGGATCGAGGTGAACACGTCGTCTTTCACGATGCGTTCGGAGATCAGGATCGAGTCCTCGTAATTGTAGCCATTCCACGGCATGAAGGCGACGAGCGAGTTCTTGCCGAGTGCCAGCTCACCCAGGTCCGTCGACGGACCGTCGGCGATGATATCGCCTGCCTCGATCACGTCGCCCACCTTCACCAGCGGACGCTGGTTGATGCAGGTGTTCTGGTTCGAACGCTGGAACTTCTGCAGCGTGTAGATGTCGACGCCCGACTGGCCGGGTTCGACATCGCCCTGCGCGCGGATCACGATGCGGGTCGCGTCGACCTGGTCGACGATACCGCCGCGCTTGGCAGCGATCGCAGCGCCCGAGTCGCGCGCCACGGTCTCTTCCATGCCGGTGCCGACCCACGGCGCCTCGGCCTTGACGAGCGGCACCGCCTGGCGCTGCATGTTCGAGCCCATGAGTGCGCGGTTAGCGTCGTCGTTCTCGAGGAACGGGATTAGCGATGCCGCGACAGAAACGAGCTGCTTGGGGCTGACGTCCATCAGGGTGATCTGGTCGCGCGGCGCCATCAGGTTATCGCCCGACTGGCGCGCCGAGATCAGCTCTTCGACGAAAGTGCCGTCATCATTGAGCTCAGCCGATGCCTGCGCGACTGTGTGCTTCTGCTCTTCCATCGCGGAGAGGTAGATCACATCGCCGGTGACCTTGTGGTCTTCGACCTTGCGATACGGCGTTTCGATGAAGCCATACTTGTTGACGCGCGAAAAGCTCGCCAGCGAGTTGATGAGACCGATGTTCGGGCCTTCCGGGGTCTCAATCGGGCAGATACGGCCATAGTGTGTCGGGTGAACGTCGCGGACTTCGAAGCCAGCGCGCTCACGTGTCAGACCGCCCGGGCCAAGCGCCGAGACGCGGCGCTTGTGGGTGACTTCCGACAGCGGGTTGGTCTGGTCCATGAACTGCGACAGCTGCGACGAGCCGAAGAACTCACGCACGGCAGCCACGGCGGGCTTCGCATTGATGAGGTCGTTCGGCATGACGGTCGACACATCGACACTGCTCATGCGTTCCTTCACCGCGCGCTCCATGCGCAGCAGGCCGACGCGGTACTGGTTCTCCAGCAGTTCGCCGACCGAACGCACGCGGCGGTTGCCGAGATTGTCGATGTCGTCAACTTCGCCCTTGCCGTCTTTCAGGCCGACGAGTTCCTTGACCACGGCGAGGATGTCTTCCTTGCGCAGGGTGGTCACGGTGTCTTCTGCATCGAGGTCGAGGCGCATGTTGAGCTTCACGCGACCCACAGCCGAAAGGTCATAGCGCTCCGGATCGAAGAACAGGCCTTCGAACAGCGCTTCGGCCGTTTCCTTGGTAGGCGGTTCGCCCGGGCGCATCACCTTGTAGATAGCCTCGAGCCCTTCGTCACGGTTCTCGGCCTTGTCGACCTTCAACGTGTTGCGGATCCACGGCCCGGTATTGACCTCGTCGATGTCGAGAAGCTCGATTCCGTCGAGCCCGGCATTGTCGAATGTCTCGATATGCTCGGCCGAGATCTCATCCCCCGCCTCGATGTAGATGCGGCCAGTGCTTTCGTCGATGAGATCGCGCGCGGCGAAGCGGCCCACGATTTCCTCGGTCGGGAGCAGCAGGTCCTTGAGGCCGTCCTTGGCGGCCTTGTTGGCAGCGCGCGGGCTGATCTTCTGGTTGGCGGGAAACACCTCTTCGCCGGTCTTGGCATCGACCAGTGCAAAGGTCGGCTTCTGGCCACGCCAGTTCTCCGCTACGAACGGAATCTTCCACCCATCCTTGGCGCGTTCCCACGTAACGGTGTCGTAGAAGAAGTGGAGGATTTCCTCGCTGTCGAGGCCGAGTGCGTAAAGCAGCGCGGTGACCGGCAGCTTGCGCTTACGGTCGATGCGGACGTTGACGATATCCTTGGCATCGAATTCGAAATCGAGCCACGAGCCGCGATAGGGAATCACGCGTGCGGCAAACAGCAGCTTGCCCGAGGAGTGCGTTTTGCCGCGATCATGGTCGAACAGCACACCGGGCGAACGGTGCATCTGGGAGACGATCACGCGCTCGGTGCCATTGATGATGAAAGTGCCGTTCTCGGTCATGAGCGGCATGTCGCCCATGTAAACGTCCTGCTCCTTGATATCGAGGACGGAGCGGGTTTCGGTTTCCTGGTCGACCTCGAAGACGATCAGGCGAAGCGTGACCTTCATCGGTGCGGCATAGGTGATGCCGCGCTGGCGACACTCGGTTGTGTCGTATTTCGGCTCTTCGAGTTCGTAGTGAACGAAATCGAGCTCGGCGGTGCCGGCGAAATCGCGGATCGGGAATACGCTGCGAAGGGTCTTTTCAAGGCCGGAGACGTATCCGGTTTCCTTGTCCGAGCGCAGGAACTGCTCGTAGCTTTCGCGCTGGACCTCTATCAGGTTGGGCATGTCGACGACTTCATGGATGTCGCCAAAAATTTTGCGGATGCGTTTTTTCGCGGTGCCCTGTGCCTTGCGGCTGCGGAGTTTGCCCGAGCTTTTCGGAGCCTTCGCCTTTGTTGCCATGGAGGAGATTCGCCTCTTTTTGTCTTGCGCACGGGAAGGAGACCCGCTTGCTGGATTGTGTCGTCACGTCACGCGAAAACGGGTCCATATCCGACGCAAAAGAGCCGCACGCCTGGCGCAAACCCTCTCGGGCCGCCGGGTGCAGCTTCATCATTCCGTCGCGAATATGGCGAGCGCCGCTTCTATTCTGGCACCGATCCCCGCGCATGAATCGGCCTGTCTCGAAGGCGGCGTGTGCGAAGGCATGTAGGAATAGAGCAGCGGCGCGTCAATACCGCAGGGCGCGATTCGCACACGACTCGAATCAGACCGCATTTCACCTTATCAAGAGCGCCGCTCGGCCATATCGAAAAACAATATGGTCCAAAATATCGCTTGTCGATCAGCGCCTTATCGTTTTTCAATATTTATTGATTGACGATAAACTGCGCTTTGCCTAGACGGTGATTATCGAAATTCAATAACGCACATCAAGGAGATCGATATGTCACAGGTAATCAACCACTCGCTCGCCATCTGCGCTGCGCTGTTCCTCACGCTCGGCTCGATCGGGACCATCATCACTGTACCGCCTGCCCATACGACCTCACCGGTCGGCATGCTCGAGCTGGCCTGAACACCCTTTCGACACGGAGGGCAATCCCATGACCATGCATGACAAACCCAATGACTTCCTGCTCTTGGCTGGCAAAGCCATGACTTACATCGCCCAGATCGGTCTGGCTTTCGGCGGCACCGTCCTTGCGATCCTCGCGCCTATGATGCTCTTCTTCGGCGACGAAATCGCGGCGGAGATAGCCGAGAAATCCGCTGACGCGGCTGCTGCGGTGCCGGCCTTCCCGCTGATCGGCATAATGGTCGTCGGCGTGGCCGTCATAGCGCTCGGCTTCGTGTTTTTCGGCAAGCTGCGAGCCATCATCACCAGCGTGGGCGAAGGCGATCCCTTCGTGCCCGAAAACGCAGACCGCTTGAATCTTATGGCGTGGCTGATGCTCGGCATGCAGGTGCTGCTGATCCCTGCCGGAGGTTTCGGCCTGTGGCTCGCCAAATGGGCGGACGAGGTCAACAATGCCGACGTCACGATCGACGCAGGTCTCGACCTGAGCGGGATCTTGATGGTGGTCATTCTGTTCATCCTCGCCCGCGTCTTCAAACACGGCGCAGCGATGCGCGAAGATCTGGAAGGAACCGTGTGATGCCTGCTGAAGACGAAGGAGCAAAGATAATGGTCAAACTCGACGACCTGCTGCACGAACGCCGCATGACGCTCACTGAACTGGCCGAGCGGGTGGGCCTGACCCTTGCCAACCTCTCGATCCTCAAAACCGGCAAGGCCAAGGCGATCCGGTTTTCGACCCTCGCCGCGATCTGCCGCGAACTCGATTGCCAGCCAGGCGACCTTCTCGCCTATGAGAAGTGAGTTTCGCCAGATTTCTGCCACAATTGGAACCATGAATTGGTTGGCACGTTGGAGAGAGGTCGGGGCGGGTTGCTCCGGCCTTTTTCCGTAGGAGGAACCATGAAACGCGCAATTCTCATCGCCGCCCCGCTGGCTTTCACCCTCGCCGCATGCGACGGGCAAGCAGAAGCAGTAGGTGAAGAAATCGATGATGTTACCGAGGCACAGGCCGAGGTGATCGACGAGCAGGCGGAACTGGCCGAAGCACAGGCCGATCTCGCCGAAGAAAAGGCTGATGTCGCCGAGGAACGCGGGGACGCGGCGGACGCCGCTGGGCTTGAACAGAAGGCTGAGGATCTGGAACAGAAAGCCGACAATCTGGAAGACAAAGCCGACGATATGTGACGTCGGATTGACCGAGCATAACCACGCAAGAGCCCGGCCCATCCTGTCAGGATCGGCCGGGCTTTTCGTATGCGTTGACGGGCCAACCGCTCCATGCAGGGTTGGAGCCCCTTTCGGCGTTCCGCGAAGCTGCGGCTTCGGCGCGCGCCTCATTATTCGCGCCCGGCATACACCGACTTTATCTTGACTCGCACAGCGAACGCGCTAAGTGCGCCCCCGTCCGGCGGACATCTTTGCCTGCCGGTCATCCGTCCGAGACAGTTGCTGAACGGATTTGGCCGTTCTTAATCTGCAGCCTAGACGGGGAAACGAGATTTCCGGTCACTCCTTCGGTGACCTCCAGATACGCGTATTCGCGCATCCTCCTTCCCCATCGTTGGACCTTGCCTGTGTCGATCCTCGGCATGGGTGAATGTGAGCCGGTCGTGCGGAGCCTTTCTGTGCGGCCATAGTGAAGGAGTAAGGCATGGATCGTTCGCAAAAAGCCGAAGCGGTTGCCCAGCTCAACGACGTCTTCAAAGAGGTCGGCGTGGTCGTCGTGACCCGCAACCTCGGCCTGACGGTGGACCAGTCCACCGAACTGCGCGGCAAGATGCGTGAAGCCGGTGCATCCTACAAGGTTGCGAAGAACCGTCTCGCCAAGCTCGCCCTGAAGGACACCGATTACACCGGGCTCGAGGACTTCCTCAGCGGCCCGACCGCGCTGGCCTGGTCGGAAGACCCGGTCGCGGCTGCCAAGGCCGCTGTCGACTTCGCAAAGTCGAACGACAAGCTCGAAATCGTCGGCGGTTCGATGGGCACGCAGGTGCTCGATGAAGCCGGGATCAAGGCACTCGCCTCGATGCCGAGCCTCGACGAGCTGCGCGGCAAGATTGTTGGCCTCGTCAACGCCCCGGCGACCAAGGTTGCCCAGGTCGTCAACGCGCCCGCCAACAAACTGGCCCGCGTCTTCGGTGCCTACGGCGCCAGCGAAGCGGCTTAAGAGACAGGATAAACGCAAACGCGATTTTACCCGTGTTCTGGGGTTTGACCTCGATAGGCGACCCCGCACAAATTGGAGTGATACATCATGGCTGATATTGCCAAGCTTGTTGAAGAACTTTCGAAGCTGACCGTCCTCGAGGCGGCAGAACTTGCAACCGCTCTCGAAGAAGAGTGGGGCGTTTCGGCTGCTGCTGCAGTTGCAGTTGCTGGCCCGGCTGGCGGCGGCGACGCCGGTGCACCGGCTGAGGAAAAGGACGAATTCGACGTCATCCTTACCGGCGACGGCGGCAAGAAGATCCAGGTCATCAAGGAAGTCCGCGCCATCACCGGTCTCGGCCTCACCGAAGCCAAGGGTCTCGTCGAGGGCGCGCCCAAGCCGCTCAAGGAAGGCGTTGCCAAGGCGGAAGCCGAAGAGATCAAGAGCAAGATCGAAGCAGCCGGCGGTACCGTCGAACTCAAGTAAGCTTCTCGCTTACGTTTCGATCGGTTCCGACCGATCAAATGAAGGGTGGTGCCAGCGATGGCGCCGCCCTTTTTCTTTGCAGTAATGTTTTCGCGCTAAAGCGCTGATCCGAAGGGGAGGATCCGGTGTCACATCGCGGTGCAGACGTCTTTGAAAAAACCGAACACGCGGCGCGCGCCAAGCTCTCCCGCATCATCCGAAACAGCGAAGCTGGATGGTTATTCTATTCGCCCGGCGGAACCGCCTATCACATTCTCACCGACGAAGCGGAGAAGCTCGAGCGGCGCGGGCTCCGCAGATTGCAGAAGTGTTCGTGGTTTTCAGCCGAACTCGGAAAGCTTGCTGGTAAATCGTTCAAGTTTGCGCTGGCTGGCCTCGCCATAAATATCGGCCTCGTCGTGGCGATGGGGAGCGCCTGGCTCGACCCATTCGGCGATCTATTCGCTGCATATGTCTTCCCAAGCCTGATCCTATTCGCGCTGTTTTTCGGGTTCCTTAGGCCAATGGTGTCGCTCGCCATCAGGGCGTCGGTGATGCTTTTGTGGCAGGCCGAAGAAGCGCGGCGACTTCGAGCAGCTGGTCGAGGAGCAGTGCCTCACGCGATCGAGAAGAAGCACCTGCGCTACAACCTATTCCGCATTGTGTTCTGGAGCGCACTTGCGATCCTGACAGTTCGCTTCATTTCCATCTGGTTCATGACGCCCTCGCAGGTCGCCGAACAGAATTTCGGTATCGACATCGTCCTTGTGGGGCTGATGGTCTTGACCTCGGTCCCCGCGAGAATGATCGACGTCACCCACATTCGCCGCAAATGGTTCGATTGAAGCTGGCGCGATTTTCGGCACGGTCCGGCTGGATTCTCGCCAAGGGTTAATTGACGTTAACCCTGCCCCTCCGAATAGTATTTACCAAAACCGACTATCCCCTCTCGCATTGGAGAACACCGATGCGTTACAAAGTTTCAGCCCTTCCCGCAGTGGTCGCACTTGCTTGCGCGGCACAGCCCGCAATGGCAGCCGACAAGTCAAGCGGCTCCTATCAGGTTTCGGCCAGGATCCCTGTCTCGTGCAATATCGACACACGCTCGATCATAGCGCAGGGCAGCGCATCGGTCGTCAGCGGTACAGTGTTCGAAGCCTGCAACACCAATAGCGGCTTTCAGGTCATTGCCACCCATCGTTCGCTCGGCGAAGATGAGCGCGTACAGGTACGCTATGGCAGCGACTTCAGCGAGCTAAACCAAACCGGTGTTTCGTATGTCGGTCAGCGTTGGGGTGCGCGTTTCGGACCGGTGCCTGTCCAGATCGACGCGCGTCAGGTCGACGCTCCGATTGCGATCAGCTTTTCGCTCATCGCGGTGTAAGCGCTGAACGGTTAGATCGCGCTGACGGAAACCGTCACGCGGTCGCTGTACCTGCCTGCTTCGGAAAAGAACGGTTCTACTTCTACCCGCAATGGGTGGAAATCGCCCAGCGCGCTCGTATGGTGCGGGAATTCGCGAGAATTGGCACTTTCAAGTTCGACCCTCGTTCCACCCATGCGTAGAGTGTAGGGAATGCTCGCCTCACCGATGGTCTTGCGCAGCTTGCCGAAATTCTCCGAAGCGAATTCGACCCGGTAAGGCGATGTGCTCCAGATCCGCAGGCCGAACGGATCGGACCGCGTCGTCGCATCCGGATCCAGCATTCCAAGGTTGATGCGCTTGACCCGGTTAGTCCCCGCTGCACCCACGATGCGCATCGACACTGATGGCGGAATATCGACCAGCACATTGACAATCATCGTGTCGAGCAACGCCCCGCCCTCATCGTGAAGCGTCACGACGAACTCGTCACTATAGCGGGCGGCGGCTAGGCCCCATTCGGTCGGGATTCCCAGCCGCATACCGACGGCCCTGCCGTTATTCGTCCCTGGGATTGCCGGTATGAAAAGATCGGTCCCGGTCGATCCCGGAACGGATTGGTTGGGAAGCACTTCGAGGACACGACCACCCGATGAAAAAAGGAATGGCAACGCGTCGCTGAGACCTGCTGCGGTCCTCTTCGCAATGCGCAGGAATGCCGCGCATTCTCCATCGCCGCTATTGCGCACGCGGATTGTGAAGTCTTCGCGCGCCCGTTCGCGGACGCCGATTTCCACGCCGGAAACACTAACGGTCTGCACCCTGTCGACGAATTCCGGATTGCAGGCCGCCTGAGCCTGCGTGGGCAGCGCAAGCGCCGCAGCCGCAGTTAGACCGGTACTCAATTTGCGAAGAATGTGCATGATCAGGCTCCTATTCTTCAAGCGCCGGAAGGACGACCTCGTTCAACCTGAACAGGCCATCGGTTCCCTCCGGAATCGTGAATTCGAAACTGGTTGCGCCGTTTTCGATCGTCACCCGGTAGGTCTTGCCTGGAGCAAACCCGAGCAAGCCGAAACGACCGACGGAGTTGGTAAAGAACGGTTTGCTTTCGAAGTTTTCGTCATCAACCGCTTCAACCCGTCCGGCGACCAGAGCGACCGGGGCACCGCCGCGCATGAGGGTGCCGACAACACTGACAAAGTAATCGCTGCCGACTTCGAGCGCATATCCCGCGCGGTATGGCGGATCGACGCGCGCCACACCCTCGCCGATATCGTACCCCACCGCTGCCCCATCGACGTCGTACTGGATCGTCTGGTCGGCATAGGACGAGAGGCGTCCCTGAAGTGCGCCGCCGAAAGTCCCGCTGCGCGCTTCGAACCGGTTGTCGCTGAGGTCTCGGCCGACAATGACCTGACCTTCCTGCAACGATTCGTGCGCATGAACGATAGTGAAGGCATCTCGGATCGGCCGGCCAACGGCAAACTGATCGCCCGCAAAAGCGAGAGATGTACCCAGCTGGACGCGCACGCGCTGGTTATCCGCGATGTTGCCGATGCTCGATCCTTCGCTGAACATCGTTACTCGCGATTCAAACCGGTTGCCGACATAGTCGACCCCGCCATCGACCCGCGATTGCTCGCCATCCTGGATGAAACCGACATCGTAGCCGAGCGAGCCCACCTTGTTGTCGACACCTCGAGAAAGGTTGGCGCGCAGAGTTTCCGTCCTGCTGCGATAGTCGGCAGAACCACGGGTGTTCTGCCCGAATGCATAGGAGATGCCGATCCGGAACCCATAGTTTGAATCGAATGCGTCGCTGTCCCCGTACTCGACTCCTGCAGTGACTTGCAGACGATCGTTTATGCGATGGATGTAGTCGACGAAAACGGTCGAAATGTCGTCCTGCGGGCCCGCCCGGTGCGAATAGACAGCACCTGCCACTATCCGTCCTTCGTCGGAGATCGCCTGGTTATAGCTCCCACTGACGGTCAAGAGGTCGAACTGATTGGGAATGAGGTTCGAGATCGTAGTGAAGCCCGCCCCAGTGTAATCGACATTGATCGAGAACGAATACCGGTTCGAAAACGTATTGCCGCCCGATAGCCGGTAGCTTGCCCGGGCCGAGAACGCGGTGCCGCCTTCATCGCTGAAACTCGCCGCGCCTTCGAAGCTGAAGAAGCCCGGAAAGACCTGCGGGACGATCGTGGCCTCGGTTCCGATCAGTTGAACGTCTTCAGCGATTTGTACCGCCGCGCCGAGCACGAGATCATCGCTCATTCCGCGCCGATACAGGCCGGTGAATGCCGGGTCGCCGGTATATTGCGGTTCGAAAGCCAGCTCGCGCGCAATGAAGCCTGCAGCGAAGGAATATTCCTCCTCCCCCGCAACGAGGTCCAGCGGCTGGTAGAAGTAGTCGAGATTGATGACCTGCTGGCGTCCGCCGGAGTCCCTGATCTGCAATTCCACATTGTTCGAGCCCAGCTGAACCGGAAGGCTCGCGAGGTCGTATGTTCCTGCGTCGAGCTCGAGCGTCTGGTAGAGATCGCCGTTGATAATGACATCGACTGTCGAATTGTTGTCGAGAAAAATCTCGCCGGCACCCAGCCGGGCAGCCGGCACGAACGGATCGAACACCCTGCGACTTTTTTCGACGCTCACACCCCCGATGAAGGGGGTCCGCAAGAGCGACAGGGTTTCCAGCCGGAGGTCGCCTGCGGCAAACCGGCGATACTTCTCTCGCTGGTCGTAGACGGCGCGCACGCCGCGACGGAAGAACTGTGTCCCTTCGCCGAGCTGATCCGATACCGCCAGGTCATATTCGACCGCAATCGCCCCGATACGCGTCGCGCCATCGAAGAATATCTCGTTCGAGAATTCATCGGTTTCCGTATCGTATTCTAAATTGGGGACGATGTTCACATATGCGGAAAAACGCGAAGGCTCGAGCAACTGGATGTCTTCGCTTCGACGGCTGGTCGTGTTGTCGACAATTTGTCGGACCGGGCGCAGCGTCCCGTCAATCTCTTCTATTTCGACTTGCAGCAAGCTCTGGTTGAAACTGATCAATATGCCGATCGGAACGAGATCTTCAGGCGTGATAGTCGGCCTGCCGCTAGCGATGCCATCATATGTTTCGAGGCCCCTTGCGTTCAACAATCCCCCAAGTTGCGTTCGCAGGCTTTCCTGATCGAACACGACCGATCCGTCGGGTTTGACCTCGAGAAGAACGTCTCCGAGGACTTGTCTTTCATAAACAACGGGGACGGTGAACTGTATCGAGCGACCCTGCGGCCGCTGCGGTTCGGCCGGTTGCGCGTCCACCTCCTGTGCGGAAGCCGCCTGGAGCAGCACCGCCGGCACCTGCATCGCGCTGGCGGCCGAAGGCGCTATCAGCCCTCCAGCCAAAGCCGCAAGGCTGGCGCCGTGCGCGATCATCCACTTGCTATCCGGGATCATATGCCGATCAACGCTCGCGCGGGACTTCGATCTCGATCTCGACCGTGCCGGGATCCAGCTCTTCGGTCATCGGAAGAAAGAAGCGGCGTTCCTTGCCCGGAGCAACGACACCGGCCCCGACGAAGCGTGAAATCTTGTCGGCCGCCAGCTCGCGCTCGAAATCTTCTCCGGAAAGGGTCTTGCCGCGAATTTTCCATTTGGAGAGGCCTGCGAGAAAGTAACGATTGCCGTCGTTTCCAACGAGTACCTCAAGCCCCTTGATCTCTTGGACCGCGGGCGGCTGTTCGGCGTCTGGTTCAGCTGGAGTTACCTCTGCGACCTCGCCATTGGTGCCTTCGGCGCCGTCTTGGACCTCCGCAGCCTGTTCGACCTCGGAGGCATTTTCTTCAGCGGAACCATCAGCTTCTCCAGCTTCGTCATTCGCCTCGGGGGCGCTCGCTTCGATCAGTCTGGACGAGGCGACGACCGAGCGTATCGCGGGTTCCGCTTCCGCGTTGTTCGGCACGATGTTTACGAGCACGTTGTAGTTGACGACCACCTGGACCTGCGAAGCCTGCGCATCTTCCAGGGCGACCGGCACCTGCCGGATCGACATATAGAAAATCTCGGACCCGGCGAGCTCGATGTCACCGACATACTGAATACGGAATACCTGGCGAGAATTGCCTTCGAGCAAGACTTGTGTCGGGAAGACGAGAAAATCTTCGTCTGCCGGTGTCAGCGTCAGCTTGCCATCGGTAGAAATGTCGCCGCGAAACATCAGGACTTCGTACGGGATCGTACGGTCTGAATCGCTCGATAGCTCAATACGCGCGACCGCGCCCCGGCCACTTGGCGAGAGGTCTACGATCATTGGCGAAACGCGTGCCGCCATCGATGGAGTGGAGATGAGAAGGAGCGACAACAGTGCGCATGCCGCCCAGAGACGCCGGAACATGGATTTCCCCCCAAAGGAATTTGCGCGGCCCTGCCTAGCCGCACACCTGTTTAGATACCGATAACGCGCACAACTCGCGCAAAGTGCAAGCGTGTTAACTTTTGCGTCCCGGTTTCGATCAGGAATCGAAACGGGGGGGAGGGATAATCCCCTCCCCCCCGGATTTTTCGTTTTGTCTTGGTCGCTTAGATCGCGCCGAGAGTAACGGTTGCAACCGACACGTAGATACCTGCCAGCGGACGCAGCGGGTTGTCGTTTGCATTGACGACGGTGCGCAGGACAGCGTTGTTATGGAACGCATCAGCCTGGAACTCGCTCGACGAAGGACCATCGATGGTGCGGTGGTTCACTTCGGTGAAGTCCGAGTTGTTGTTCGCGCGCAGACGAAGGCGATAGTGCAGGAAGTCCTGGAAGTCGCCGGCGTCGGGGCCGTCATTTGCCTGGAAGATGTTGACCATCGGCTGTGCTTCCAGCGTGATCGACGTCGGGTAGTTGCAGCTGGCCCAGATGCGCTGACGCTCAACGTAGCGATCTTCGGTCAGAAGAAGTGCATCGGCACCCGAATCTTCTTCAATGTCGAGAGCACCGAAGAACACGGTGTCCGGATCGTCGACGCTGCATTCAAGCTGGACACCTGCTGCAACGAGGAAGTCGTCGGAAGCCGACGGAGCTGCCATCGCGGGCGAAGACATGAGCGCTGCTGCCCCTGCAGCAAGAAGTAGCTTTTTCATAAAATTTCCCCTTCAAACTCGGTTAAATACCTAGCTTGCGACGCCCCTCTTGTTTTATGCCGGCGCAAGGCCGGTGCGTGAGCAGGTAAACAAGACGTTAACAGCGGATTACGTAATTGCAATCAGGCGACTCTAAATTTCCGATTCGTTAACCATGAAAACCGAGGAAACGCGGGAATTGGCCATTCCGAGTGTCCCAATCTGACACAGTTGAGATCATTTCGGTTAGCAAATTGAACTGAATTCGAGCCGAGCGGGCATCGCGAATTGCCGAATGTGTTGCCTTAACGAATCGACTCGCATTGAATTTGCTTGAGTTTGGCTGATTCCCCTTCCGTCTCGCTGGCAGCAGGCGTATCCGGGCCGGCTTTATGCGCGATGGAATCGATCTCGAAACGCCTAGCTGGGGCAGCGAACTGCGCGAGACGACTAGGCTCGCTGCGCCACTGGCGGCTGCCAATCTGCTGCAGATGTTGACCTATGCGATCGACGTCATTTTCATCGCACGTCTGGGCGACGAGCCGCTTGCCGCATCGTCGCTGGCGGTCGCGCTGTTCGGTCTTGTCCTGTGGGCCATGACCGCGCTCACAGGAGCGGTCGCGCCGCTCATCGCCGAGGCCATCGGCGCGCGTTCGCCATCTTTCCGGCCGGTCCGACGCGCAACGCGCATGGCGGTGTGGCTTGCCGTCATCACCGGAGTCATCGGCATGGGGCTGTGCCTTCTGCTCGAACCGATCATGCATGCGACCGGTCAACAGAAAGCGATCATCTCCCTGGCATCTGAATACAACGTGGTCATCATCTTCTCGATGGTGCCGATGCTGCTTGCCGCGGTGCTGCGCAATTACGTCTCGGCATTGGGCCGCCCGATCTTCGCGACAGCGATCACAGGGCTCGGAATATTTGTAAACGCCTTTGCCAATTATGCCTTCATATTCGGGAATTTCGGCGCACCCGAGCTTGGCCTGACGGGCGCTGCGGTGGCGACTATCATCACCTCGATCTTCACCCTGGTAGTCTATGTGATCGCGATTTTCGCCGACCCGGCCCTCGCGCGTTATCGGATCTTCTACCGTTTCTGGAAACCCGACTGGCACCGGTTCTGGCAGATTGTCCGCATTGGTACACCGATTGCACTCACGGTGACTGCCGAGGCAGGCATTTTCGGCGCAGCGGCATTCCTGATGGGAAGGTTTGGCGCGGCCGAACTGGCAGGTCATACCGTCGCGCTCCAGCTCGCGGCACTCGCCTTTCAAGTTCCGTTCGGCGTCGGCCAGGCCGCCACGATCCGGGTGGGCTATTTCTATGGCGCGCGCGATCCGGTCGGCATCCAGCGAGCTGGTTGGGTCGGACTTTTCATCGCGATAGGCTTCATGTCGCTGACCGCGAGCGCGATGGTACTCGCCCCCCATACGTTGCTTTCGATCTACGTCGACCCTTACGCTGCGAAGAACGCAGCTCTGGTCGGCTTCGCCCTGCAATATCTTGTCCTTGCAGCTGCATTCCAACTGGTCGACGGGGTGCAGGCGGTGGCGGCCGGAGCATTGCGCGGATTACAGGATACGCGCGTGCCGATGTGGATCGCGATCTTCAGCTATTGGGTGCCGGGCTTCGGCCTCGCCATCGGTCTCGGTTTCTTCACCCCGCTCGAAGGCGTGGGCGTCTGGATCGGGCTTGCGGCTGGCCTTGCTTTCGCCGCCGTGCTGCTTACCTGGCGCTGGATGCTGCGTGAGCGGCTGGCGCTCTCGGTTCGTCCGGCGACATAGCGCCGCCTGCTTCCCGAACTTTTTTCCTGAACCTTGGTTGACTCATGGGGGCAGCGCACCCATTTGCGCCTGCGCTGGCACTCTCGTGGGGAGAGCGCCAAAAACCACACGAACCTCTTTTGCAGAAAGGTCATACACCATGGCATTTCGTCCGCTGCACGACCGCGTTGTCGTCCGCCGCATCGAAGCCGACCAGAAAACCGCTGGCGGCATCATCATCCCCGACTCCGCACAGGAAAAGCCATCCGAGGGCGAAATCGTCGCCGTCGGCGAAGGCGCTCGCGACGACGACGGCGACCGCATCCCGCTGGATGTGAAAGCCGGCGACCGTGTGCTCTTCGGCAAATGGTCGGGCACCGAAGTGAAGATCGACGGTGAAGACCTGCTGATCATGAAGGAAAGCGACATCATGGGGATCATCAGCTGAACCCGCTGATCCTCTAACGCTTTTCCAACCAACCACGAATTCCAGGAGAAACACCAATGGCTGCCAAGGACGTAAAGTTCAGCCGTGACGCCCGCGAGGGCATCCTCAAGGGCGTCGACACGCTCGCCAACGCCGTAAAGGTCACTCTCGGCCCCAAGGGTCGCAACGTCGTGATCGACAAGAGCTTCGGCGCTCCCCGCATCACCAAGGACGGCGTCACCGTCGCCAAGGAAATCGAGCTTAAGGACAAGTTCGAGAACATGGGCGCCCAGATGCTCAAGGAAGTGGCATCGAAAACCAATGATCTTGCAGGTGACGGCACCACGACCGCAACCGTGCTCGGCCAGGCGATTGCCCGCGAAGGCATGACCGCCGTTGCCGCCGGCATGAATCCGATGGATCTGAAGCGCGGCATCGACACTGCGGTCCACGCCGTCGTAGAAAACCTCAAGAGCCGTTCGAAAGACGTCTCGGGCTCCGAAGAAATCGCCCAGGTCGGCGTTATCTCGGCCAATGGCGACAAAGAAGTCGGCGAGAAGATCGCCGAAGCCATGGAAAAGGTCGGCAAAGAAGGCGTCATCACCGTCGAGGAAGCCAAGGGTCTCGAATTCGAGCTCGACGTGGTCGAAGGCATGCAGTTCGACCGCGGCTATCTCTCGCCCTACTTCATCACCAACCCGGACAAGATGACGGTCGAACTCGATAACCCGTACATCCTGATCCATGAGAAGAAGCTTTCGAACCTCCAGTCGATGCTGCCGATCCTCGAAGCGGCCGTTCAGAGCGGTCGCCCGCTGCTGATCATCGCGGAGGACATCGAAGGCGAAGCACTTGCAACCCTCGTGGTGAACAAGCTGCGCGGCGGCCTCAAGGTTGCTGCGGTCAAGGCACCGGGCTTCGGCGATCGTCGCAAGGCCATGCTGCAGGACATCGCGATCCTCACCAAAGGCGAGATGGTCAGCGAAGATCTCGGCATCAAGCTCGAGAACGTGACCCTCGGCATGCTGGGCGAAGCCAAGCGCGTCACCATCGACAAGGACAACACCACCATCGTCGATGGCGCAGGTAGCGAAGAGGACATCAAAGCCCGCGTTGCCGAAATCCGCACCCAGATCGAGAACACCACGAGCGACTATGACCGCGAGAAGCTCCAGGAGCGCCTCGCCAAGCTCGCCGGCGGTGTTGCCGTGATCAAGGTCGGCGGTGCTTCGGAAGTCGAAGTGAAGGAACGCAAGGACCGCGTCGACGACGCGCTGCACGCCACCCGCGCTGCTGTCGAAGAGGGCATCGTCCCGGGCGGCGGCACCGCGTTGCTTTACGCATCGAAGGTGCTCGAAGGCGTGAAGGGCGAGAATGACGACCAGACCCGCGGCATCGACATCGTCCGCCGCGCGATCATGGCACCGGTTCGCCAGATTGCCGAAAACGCCGGCCATGACGGTGCGGTTGTTTCGGGCAATCTCCTGCGCGAAGGCGACGAAACGCAGGGCTTCAACGCGGCAACTGAAACCTATGAAAACCTGGTCGAGGCCGGCGTGATCGACCCGACCAAGGTCGTGCGCACCGCGCTCCAGGACGCAGCTTCGGTCGCAGGCCTGCTGATCACCACGGAAGCGGCGATTACCGACGCTCCGGAAGACAAGAGCGCTGCACCGGCCATGCCCGATATGGGCGGAATGGGCGGCATGGGCGGAATGGGCGGCTTCTAAGCAACCCCCAGTCACCATCGCATCAAAGAAGCCCCGGCGGAGCGATCCGCCGGGGCTTTTCTTGTGTGTTATAGATAAGTGGAAACGCAACCATTCAGGCACCGATGCGTTGTTGAGGCAAAGGAGAAACCTGCATGAAGTTAGCACACAAGGCTCACGTCGCACTGGTCGATGGAGAGAGCTTCACGCTCTTCCGCAATGAAGGCCAGATTTTCGAACCCAAGCTCGTCAAGGAAGACAATCCCGAACTAGACGTCACCAATTTCAGCGCCGGAGTTCGGCATCAGGATCATATCGGACAGGAGCTTGGCCGCACGCAGCTTGAAGAGCTCGCGCACGGGGCGGCTGTCGCTGAATGGCTGAATGCAAAGGCAATCAGCGGCGACCTCAATGAAGTGCTGATCATAGCCGACCCGAAATCGCTGGGCGAAATGCGCCAGCACTATCATTCCGAGCTGGAGAAACGCGTGATCGGAGAGATCGACAAGACATTGACAGGCATGCCGATCGACAAGCTCGAACAGGCCATCGCCTCCGAGTAATCCGCGCCCTTCCCTCATCAAGCCTCCGCGCGGCTATCGGCTGCGTGGAGGTTTTTGTTTGCAAAATCAGCAACAAGCGGTGATCATTGCGCCGGGGCGCGCAAACGGGGGTAATGGCACGATGTTCAAGCTGCCGAAAATCCTGCGGCCCAAGAACAGGCCCGCGGATGGCGATCTGAGGGAAAAAGAAAAGCTCGAATCCTGGATGCGGGTCTTCCAGTGCGGCGTCTACCAGCACCGCTTTACTTCTGACGAGAAGCTCGCCGAGTTCATACGCGACTGCGAATACTCCTGCGTCGGCCAGTCCCACAGCTACAACGGCATCCAGATCGTCCCCGACCTCAACGCAGTGATGATGGGCAAGTCGACACTCGACATCTGCACCTATGACAAGGCGACACAGACGGTCACGTGCGGGCCATCCACGACAATCGAGCAGTTGAAACGCGAGCTGCTCGAACACGACCGCAAAATGTTCAACAGCGGCAATTACATGGCGCAGACGGTTGTCGGCGCGCTGGTCACCGGAACCCATGGGTATGGCAAACGCGCGACGATGGCGGACGCGATTACGCAACTGACCTTCCTTGATGGAGCCGGCCGCGAAGTGACATTGAAGCGCGGCGATCCCGATTTCGGGTACGCCGCTATCTCCTTTGGCACCATCGCCCCGATCATCAGCGTTACGTTGGAAACCGCGCCGCTCGAGGAGTACCAGTCCGACGCCTGGATCACGCGGCTCAGCAAGAAGAAGGGGCGCGAAAAAGGAAGCGTTGCCACCTCTTGGGCGGTGGTCCCCTACAGCAACCCGGACGATCCCCTCATCATGTTGCACACGCTCCGCCCGGCGAGCGAAAACAAGAACGCGAAGAAGCACGTACCGAAATTCTTCTCGGCTGCGGGGCTCACGATGTTCTTTATCGAGCGTTACTGGGCAATCGACCGGGCATTTCCCAAGATGCGCCGCTCGCTCCAGCGCCTTGCCGACCGGATCGACATTCGAAGCCATCGCCGCACTATCACCGACAAGCGCGATCTCGACTATCTCTACGATCCAGAGCCGCTGCTAAAATCACAGCGCTCGCCCGATTTCCTGACGGGGCTCTTTTCTACCACCCACACCGCCTACAACCTCGCTTTTCATGTGCCGCTCGACCGGGCGGAGGAAGTCATCAAATTCATACTCCTCGAAGTCGAAAGCTGGAGGACGCTCGGTTTCTACCTGAAGAGCCTGATCGGAGTGCGTGAGTTGAGCGACGCCTCATCCCTTCCCTTCGCCGCCAATTTCGGCGGTGCGGTCGCTGCGATCGACCTGTTCGCAGATATCCGCGATTACGCCTGGCTCGAGCGGATACAGCGCGAGGTCCTTAGCTATTTCGAGAATGTGCGACCGCATTGGGGAAAGAGCGCGATTGTCGGCGAGTTTGCCGATAGCCTTGGCGAGGACACGCACATGGCACATTTGCGCGCGCTCCACCAACATCACTTTCCATCGGGTAATCTGAAGCCCAATGAGCGCGTGCGACGCCTGTTCGATCTCGGTCAACCGATGGCTACCGCGTCGATTTCCAAGGCGACGTATGACGATGGCTGAACGCTATCCGTCGAATGGCCGACTTCCAATTTGCCTCGCATTGTTGCATGCAAGCTTTCATAAAAGAAGAGTTGAGGACGCTGGTACGCAATGAAAATTCAAATTGCCGCACTCTTGCTCGGATCAGTCGTGCTTGCAAATTGCGACGCTGCCGTCAGCCAACCGACATTCGAATGCACACAGACCGAGACCGAGTGCATCAACGAATGGTTCGATGCGAAGTTCGAAGAGGCGCTGAGGTTCAGCCCGATCCGGCAGACCGCGCTGGGCATCAAGACCGACTACGACAAAATCGACGACTTCTCGGTCGAGGCTGAGCAGGAGCAGCTCGAATGGTGGCGCGCGGCGACAGCCGAGATGGAGGCCAATTTCGACTATGACGAGCTGTCCGACGAGGCGAAGCTGTCATGGGACATGTGGCAATTCCGGCTGGAACAGGCCGAGGCCGCCGCGAACTGGCGCGACCAGCAATACATTCTCCACCAGATGAACGGGACACATACTGCACTACCGAGCTTTCTCCTGTCGCAACACAAGGTGGAAAGCGAGAGCGACATGCTCGCCTTTATCGCGCGCCTTGGTGGGATTGGCACCGCGATGGACCAGCTTCTCGTGCGCGCCCAGAGCAATGCCGAAGCAGGCACTCGCCCGCCGCGCTTCGCCTATGATGCTGTAATCGATGAGAGCCGCAAGCTCATCACCGGCGCACCCTTCGATGACGGGGCACCATCGGCGCTGTGGGCCGCAACGGAAGAGCATCTCGCCAAGCTGGTCGCTGACGGCATTATTACTCAGGAGCGCGCAGACGAGTTGCGAGAGCAAGCCCGTGAGGCGCTCACTGAAAAGATGGCGCCGGCTTATGCGCGAGTAATCGAATGGTTCACTGCCGACCGCTCCAACACATCGGACGAGACCAAGGGCGTGAGCTCGCTGACCAACGGCGCCGACTTCTACAACCACCAGCTCGCGATGATGACGACGACCGAACTCACTGCCGACGAGATCCACGAAAAGGGCCTTGCCGAAGTCGCGCGAATTCGCGGCGAGATGGAAGCCATCATGGACGAGGTCGGGTTCGCCGGCTCGCTGCAGGATTTCTTTGCCTTCACGCGCGAGGACGACCGCTTTTATTTCCCCGACAATGATCGCGGCGCGGAGATGTACATCGAGCAGTCGAAGAAGCACCTCGACTTCATCAACGAACGCCTGCCCGAATATTTCGGCATCCTGCCGAAAGCTCCGCTGGAAGTCCGGCGGGTCGAGCCATTCCGGGAGCAGGATGGCGCCGCTCAGCACTATCGCCCCGGCACGCCTGATGGCTCGCGGCCCGGTATCTACTATGCCCACCTGTCGGACATGCGCGCGATGCCGATCCCCGTGCTCGAAGCTATTGCCTATCACGAGGGAAATCCCGGCCATCACATGCAGGTTTCGATTGCACAGGAACTTGCAGGCGTGCCGCGCTTCCGTTCGCAGGGCGGCTTTATCTCTGCCTTTGGGGAGGGTTGGGCGCTCTATTCCGAACTGCTGGCGAAGGAAATGGGCGCCTACGAAGATCCCTATTCGGACTTCGGTCGGCTAACCAACGAGATGTGGCGTGCGATCCGTCTGGTGGTCGACACCGGCATCCATTCCAAGGGCTGGAGCGAGCAACAGGCCGTCGACTACTTCCTCGAGAACTCGCCGATGCCCGAAACCACGGTACGATCCGAAGTGCGCCGGTATTTCGTGCTGCCCGGACAGGCGACGAGCTACAAGATTGGCATGATCCGCATTCAGGAACTGCGCGCGATGGCCGAACGCGAGCTCGGTGAAGACTTCGACATTCGCGGATTTCACGACACCGTACTTGGTGGCGGCGCGGTGCCGCTCAACATCCTCGAACAACGGGTCAACCGTTGGGTGAATTCGCAGAAATCGACCTGACTTTGCGCGACGCAACGAAAGGCGGGATGGCACGGCCACCCCGCCCATTCTGTGTTCAGGAACTGTTGGTCTAGCCGCCCCGGCGGCTGGCGGTTGCGGCTTCTATCACGTCATCATCCCAGGTGACCTGCGTCTGGGTCTGCGGATTAAAACGCGAGTCCGCGTAGCTTGCCGACTCCGCAGCGGCGATTTCGGCTGCGGTCAGATGCTCACTCGGCTCCAATGCGAAAACGTCGATGCCCCGCGTGATCTCTGTCCCGTAGATGCGGCCGTTATACCAGTAGGATGACCAATAGCCGCCCACCACGAGCTGCTCTTCACTTATCGGGCCGCGATCGAAGAAGGCGATTTCCTTGGGGTTGGCACTATCGGTGAAGTCCATCACGCTGATGCCGCCCTGGTACCATGACTGCACGAAGATATCGCGGCCCGGCACCGGAATGATCGAACCGTTGTGCGCGACGCAATTCTCCGTGTCACCCTGCGGCCCGGGCATTTTGTAGTGGCTCTGGAATTCAAGCTTGCCGTCCACGATGTTGTAGATCGCGTTGGCACCCCAAGTCATGGGATCGGAAGCCCGGCAGCGCGGACGGCCACCGCCGCCCCACTCATCGGTGAAGATCACCTTGGTGCCGTCATTGTTGAATGTTGCCGAGTGCCAGTAGGCAAAGCCCTTGTCGAAAACGGCGTCGATGCGAACCGGGTTCATCGGGTCGGAAATATCCATAAGTATCCCGTTACCCGAACACGCGCCTGCGGCGAGGTTCTTGCTCGGGAAGACGGTGATGTCGTGGCACTGATCGGTGCGTGAGGTGCGTTGGGTACCCTCGCCGCTATCACCACCTTTCCAAAGGCCTGCGATCTCGCCGGTTTCTGCGTCGGCAAAAACGCGCGGACTGCGGACGATGCGGGCGGCACCTGGGTTCGCGACCGGAATCTCGATCACATCGATGCTGAACAGCGCCGTGCGACTATCTGCCGGATTGTCGATGCAGCGCGCGAGCTCTTCCTGCTCGCGGATGCGCGACGTGCCCGAATTGTAAACGACGATCCGCTCGTCATTGGCGCTCACGACTGAGTGAGTGTGGCTGCCGCGGCAGGTCTGCACGCCGCCGACCTGACGTGGGCGCGTGAGGTCGGAAATGTCGAAAATGCGAAGTCCGCGGAAACGCTCCTCGCTCACATCGTCTTCGACGCCCTGCAACCCGCAATCGACGCGGCCGCGGGTCTGCTCGACGCTCATGATGAGAATGTCGCCGACAACCGAAACATCGCCCTGCCCGCCCGGGCATACCACCGAGCTGACGAGGTTCGGCACGCCGTCATCGCCGAGGCGGTAGATGTTGAAGCCGTGGTAATTACCCGCAACCATGATGTCGTCGAAAAACGCCATGTCGGTGTTCGCGAAGTCGAGCAGCGGGCTGCGCTCGGCGAATTGGGTCAAGTCCTCGTCGTCGTCATTCCGCTCCGGATCGCCAGTGCTGTCATCGTCTCCATCGGCGTCGGCGATTGCGACGGTCTCATCATTGGCATCGCCGGTTTCGACCGCGACCGGGCTTTCGTCGGCGAGCTGCGCTTCGTCGATTTCGCCCTCGATTTCTGCTGCGGCCGCATCGTCGTCATCCTTGCGAGGCGGAACCGCAGGGCGAAGATCGGCGGGATTGTCCGGGTCGAAAAAGCCGGCTGGCTTGGGAAGGCTTGCGACTTTGCGAAGGTTGCTGATCGCTTCGCCAGCATCATCGAATCCGGCGGCGAGAGATGCACGCGGATCTTCGGAAAGGCCTGCGAGCACGACGTCCATCTTGTCGAGTTCGGCTTTCTGGTCGTTCTCGACATCTCCGATAAAGCGGAAAAGGATCGGGTCGGCAGCACTGCCCGGCTGGCGCAAAAGCGCATCGACCATTTCGATCGCTCCTTCGTGATGGGCAATCATCAATGTGAGAAACTGACGGTCGAATTCGGTACCTTCCGACTGCCGGAGCGCTTCGAGCTGCGCGGGCGTCGCCATGCCAGCCATCATGTGGTGAATGGGCTCCTTGTGCGCCGCCATTGCCGGCATTTCGGTCGGCTCACCGCGTTCACTGAGCCAATTGCGCATAAAATCGATCTCGTCGGCCTGGCTGGCCAGGATACGCCCGGCGATCGCCACCACCTCTTCAGTATTGGTGCGATCAACGACAAGCTCGGACATCACCACTGCCTGCTGGTGGTGCACGATCATGTTTTGCATGAATTTGACGTCCGCATCGGTATATTTGGAAGCGGCAAGCTTGGTGGCTTCATCGGCGCTAAGCGTGCGGCTTTCCTGGCCGGGGGCGCCCGGTTGCACAATGGGCGCGCTCTGTGCGAAGGCCATGCTGGAGCTTCCCAGCAACAAGGCGGTCAGGATCGCGCGCGAGCCACGCGCGGCAGAGTGGTTGTTAGTCATGAGGCGTCCCGTTGCAAAATGAACCGGGACCCTAATCAGCGCCCGACCGTTATCCCGTCAAGCCCTCACAAGTGCTGATCGACGAATGCCGGATACAGGCCGTTTGTCGACATTGCGCGATACCCTGTCGCTGCACTCGCACCGTTCATCGCACGCGGTGAAATGAGGGCTTGCCGCGACGAATCGGTCGAATGTAGATTCTTCGATTAAGTCCACGGCAACCATGATTACTGTAGGTTTCGCCAATGATCACAAAGCTTCGTCACCCCTTCTTCGTCGCCCTTGCAGCCGGGCTTGCAATGGTTTCCGCTCCTGCGCTTGCGCAGTCCGAAAGGCAGCAAGGCAGCGAACTCCAGTCCAGTTTCGACAGCGCCTTCGGCACCGAAATGCGCAGTCCGCAATCCTTCGAGGCGATTTACGAGACCGGTTTCGAGCGCCGGATTGCAGAGCTGGCCGATGGCGACCGGGGGCGGATCGGCGTCGCGGCGATGGATTTGAAGACGGGCGAGATGATCACCGTACTGGGCGACCAGCTCTTCCCGATGGCGTCGACCAGCAAGATCGCGGTCGCCGCGACTTATCTGGAGATGGTCGATCAGGGCAAATACTCGCTGACTTCCGAGTTTCCGCTACTGATCCCGGTTCGATCTGCCAAGTATTCGTCGCGAGCCGCGCCGGTCCGCAAGGGCAAGTACATGCCGGCAATCGACCTTATCGAGATCATGATCACGCGCTCGAGCAATCCGGCGACAGACGCGCTCCTCGATGCCGTTGGAGGGCCGGAGAAAGTCAACCAGTGGATGCGCCGTCAGGGGATCAACGATTTCTCGATCGATCGCGATATCGCGACACTGGTACGCGACGATGGCGAATACGATCCAGCCACATGGATCGATCCGCGCGATGCGGCCACTCCTCGTGCGATGGTCAGGCTGTTGCAGGGCCTTTATCGGGGCGATTTCCTGTCCGACCAGAGCCGTCGCGTGCTGCTCGGCGCGATGAGCCGGACAGTCACTGGCAAACGCCGCATACCTGCCTACATGCCCGAAGTAGCCCGGGTGAGCCACAAGACCGGATCGCTCAATAACACTTCGAGCGATATCGGCATCATCGAATACCCTGACGGTCGTGCCATTGCGGTTGCGATCTACGTCACGGGACAGGGCACCCGTCGCAATCGCGAAGCGCGCATCGCGTCTATCGCCCGCGCTCTATACGATGGTTTCGACGCCAAGGCGCGTGCCCGCGATCGCAACCCCAACTGGACAAGCGCCACCGGAAACGGCGGCTGAGCCCGATACCTGCGCAAAAGAAAAAGGCGGCGCCTCGCGGCACCGCCTCTTCTTTGAGTCTGCTCGACTGAATTAGTCGTTGGCAGCTTCTTCTTCGGTCTGACCGGTCAGCGAAGCTTCAGCTTCGACGGCTGCGTCTTCAGCAGCTTCGCCAGCAGCTTCGGCGCCAGCTTCGACTTCAGCAGCAGCTTCGCCAGCAGCGTCCTGAACGGCTTCAGCGTTGGCTTCAGCGTCTGCAGCCATTGCGTCGCCCATTTCGCCAGCCTGTTCAGCGGTTTCGCCGCAAGCAGCGAGGCCAAGAGCCGAAGTGGCGATTGCAGCAGCAAGAACGATCTTACGCATAATTTCAAATCCTTATTCAGCGGATGATTGAGGCAAGGCAGCAAGTTTGAGCCAAGCCGAAGTCGGTGCTTTAACCCCGACTCTGCTGGCCGAGATAATGGCGGAATTGTGGCAATGCAAGCGAAATAAGGCGATCTCGCCCCAATTTTGCCCTTTTTGTGCCACAATTCAGACGGGTCGAGTATTAGTCCCCGAGGTCGTCAAAGCGGCTTACGCAAGGCGCGGACGGGTGCTAGCAGGCGATCATGGCCGATCAAAAGCAGCACCTCTATCTCGTCGACGGTTCATCCTACATTTTTCGCGCCTATCATAGGCTCCCGCCGCTAACCGACCCGGAAGGAACACCGGTCGGCGCAGTTTATGGCTACACCACCATGCTGTGGAAGCTGGCAGAGGATCTCGATGCGGCCGATGGGCCGACGCATCTTGCGGTCATCCTCGACAAGGATTCGACCAGTTTCAGGAACGAAATCTATCCGGAGTACAAGGCCAACCGCCCTGAACCCCCCGAGGATCTGCGACCGCAATTCCCGCTAATCAGAGATGCGACCCGCGCATTCAGCCTGCCGTGCATCGAGGAGGCAGGACTGGAAGCCGACGATCTGATCGCATCCTATGCGCGCGAGGCACAGCGCAAGGGCTGGGATGTCACTATCGTTTCATCCGACAAAGACCTGATGCAGCTGGTGGGTGAGGTCGACGGCGCGCGGATCGACATGCTCGACACCATGAAAAGCCAGCGCATCTATATCGACGAGGTCGAAGAGAAGTTCGGCGTGAAGCCCGAACTGGTCGGCGACGTCCTTGCCCTGATGGGTGACAGCGTCGACAACATTCCTGGCATTTACGGCGTCGGGCCCAAGACAGCGAGTAAGCTGATCAGCGAGCACGGTTCGCTTACCGCGGCGCTCGACCATGCGCCCGAGATGAAGAAATCGAAGCTGAAGGAGCGCCTTATCGAGGGGCGCGAAAATGCCGAGATGTCGCGGGTTCTGGTGACGCTAAAAGAAGATTGCGAACTCCCCCAACCGATCGAAGAGATGAAGCTGGATGGCGTGCCGCCCGAGCCGCTCGCCGCATTTCTCGAAAAGCATGGCTTCACCTCGCTCCTGCGCCGGCTCGATGCCGGGACGGGCAGCCCCGACCGTCCGAACAATCTTGACCCTGCCAAGGCGGATACGAAGGGCGACGGCGGCGATGCGGAAGGCAACCGCCAGCCGCTCCCCGAAATGCCGGATGTAGATCGCTCTGCCTACGAGACTGTGCAGAGCATGGACCGGCTCAAGCAATGGATAGACCGCGCGGAGGCCGCACGGCTTGTGGCGGTCGACACAGAAACGTCATCGCTCGACGCAATGCAGGCCGAACTGGTCGGCATGAGCCTTGCGCTGGGGCCAAACGATGCCTGCTACATTCCGTTCGCGCACCATAATGTCGGCGGGGGCGGCAACGACATGTTCGCCGAGAGACCCGAGCAGGTCGACCGAGACGAGGCCCTCGAAGCCTTGAAACCGATGCTGTCCAACGATGCCGTGATCAAGGTTTTCCAGAACGGCAAATACGATCTCAACGTACTCGCTCGCTACGGCGTGAAAGTCGGGCCGATCGAGGACACGATGATAATCAGCTTCGATCTCGATGCAGGCCGCGGCGAAGGCATGGGCGGCGGTCACGGCATGGATGAGCTCTCCGAACGCCATCTCGGCCACACGCCGCTCGCCTTCAAGGAAGTGTGCGGGACAGGGAAGAAAGCGATCCCCTTCAACGAAGTGCCACTGGACCGCGCAACGGAATACGCCGCCGAAGACGCGGACGTGACATGGCGACTCTATCGGCACTTGAAGCCTCGCCTCGCGATCGAGGGGGGAAGCAGGATTTACGAGCGCGTCGATCGCCCGCTGATCCCCGTGGTCGCGCACATGGAACGCGAAGGGATCAAAGTCGACCGTGCGCGTCTATCGAAACTTTCCGAGGAATTCTCGACCGAAACGGCGAAGCTCGAAAAGGAGATCCACGCAATAGCCGGGCAGGAATTCGCAGTCGGCAGCCCCAAGCAACTCGGCGAAATCCTGTTCGACAAGATGGGGTTCAAGGGCGGAAAGAAAGGAAAGAGCGGGCAGTATTCGACCGATCAGTCGGTACTGGAAAAGCTCGCTGGCGATGGCGAGGGGATCGCGAAAAAGGTGCTCGAATGGCGGCACCTGTCGAAGCTCAAATCGACCTATACCGATGCGCTGCAGGCGCAGATCAATCCAGATACAGGCCGCGTGCATACAAGCTACAGCCTTGTGGGCGCGCAAACGGGGCGCCTTTCCTCGACCGACCCGAACCTGCAGAATATCCCGATCCGCACGGCGATTGGCCGCCAGATCCGCGAGGCATTTGTGCCAGAGGACGGCAATGTCCTGCTCGCGGCAGACTATTCCCAGATCGAACTGCGCCTCGCTGCCCACATGGCGGACGTAGACACGCTCAAGGAAGCTTTCGCGAATGGCGAGGACATCCATGCCCGCACCGCGGTCGAGATGTTCGGCGAGGTCAATCGCGACACTCGTGCGCGCGCCAAGACAATCAATTTCGCAATCCTGTACGGTATTTCACGCTGGGGATTGGCGGGAAGGCTCGAGGTCGAACCTGACGAAGCTCAGGAGATGATCGATACCTACTTCCAGCGCTTTCCCGGCATCCAGCGATACATCATGGAAACACTCGAAACCGTGCGCGAGTGCGGCTATTCTGAGACACTGTTCGGACGGAAGACCTGGTTTCCTCGCATCAAGTCGAAAAACCAGGCCGAACGGCAAGGTTCCGAGCGGGCGGCCATCAACGCCCCGATTCAGGGAACCAGCGCGGATATCATCAAGCGAGCGATGGCACGGATGCTGCCCGCATTGCGCGATGCCGGCCTGAAAGAAGTTCGCATGCTCTTGCAGGTCCACGACGAACTCGTTTTCGAGCTTCCCGAAGGCGACGTTGAAGCCGCTTCGCCGATTATCGAACGCGTGATGGCAGAGGCTGCACTGCCTGCAGTCAAGCTCGACGTGCCGCTTGGGGTGGACATCGGAACAGGGAAATCATGGGATGCCGCGCATTGATGGGCCGAGCTGCCGTCTGGGCTACGGTTGAAATTGCGAAGCGGGGACCATAGTTCGCGCGCGATGCTCGATAATATGAACCCCTTTCGGTGGGACGTCGATTGGAACGTCCTGATCTACGAAATTGCCGTGTCGGCACTTGTCGCACTGGCGGCCGTGGCCATTTCCTATCTTGCCTACCGGATAACGTTCGGTCTGCTGAAGAAGATCACCCAGCTTTCCGAATCCGAGACTGACGATCTCCTGATCCAGAATATCCGCTCACCGATCAAATGGTCGTTCATCGCGATCGGTATCACTTTGGCGGCGCAGGTTGATTCAGGGTTGGGGACGGTATGGGAACCGCTTGCCCAGTTCCTTCGTCCTGCCCTGCTGGGCTGGATCGCCTACAACGTCGTCAAGGCATCGGTCGCGACGATCGAGGCACGTCTGGAGAGCTATGACGATCCGGTGGCGACGCGCAGCCGCAAGACCCGCATTGCTGTCCTGTCGAAAATCGCCACCTTCGCGATCGTTGTGATCACCATCGGCCTGATGCTGTTCTCGATCCCCTCGGTTCGGGCAATCGGCACTACCATGCTGGCTTCCGCCGGTCTTGCCGCATTGGCAATCGGCGCCGCGGCCCAGCCTGCCCTAAAGTCGCTTATTGCAGGCGTGCAGGTCGCGCTGACCGAACCACTTCGCATCGGCGATCTCGTGAAGGTCGATGGCGATGCCGGAAGGGTAGAAGAGATCAAGATGGGATTCATCACAGTGCGCACGTGGGACGAGCGCCTGTTGATCGTACCGACTTCACGGTTCCTGGACGAGACGTTCGAGAACTGGTCGCGGGTCAATGAGAGGCTGACCGGGCCGGTTTACCTTCATCTCGATCCGATTGCCGATGTCGATCCTATCCGCGAGGAGTTCGAGCGGTTTGTAAAAGGCCACGAATTGTTCGATGGTCGAAACCTCGCGCTGCTCATGACAGAGGCATATCCAGAGAGTGTCGAACTACGCCTGTCGATGAGCGCAAGAACGATTGGCGACCTTTGGACCCTGCGCTGCGAGACTCGCGAGCACATGCTCAAGTGGCTCCGCGAGCACCAGCCGGAGGCGCTCATTCGCCACCGGCTCGAACTGCCCGGCGGCCATGTGAAAGCCGGCGAACCCGGCGCGCCCTGACCGATTTCAATCGTGTTTGTTCGCGCGCGTCGGCTCCAACGTTTCGGGTGAGAAAAACCCGATCGGATTGACTTCGGCCGCGCGCTTTTTCAGCTCGCCGCGCATCTTGCGATATTCGGCTTCCATCTTGGCTGTGACTGTCGCACGCGAATCCTTGAGCGCTTCCTCAAAGTCTTCGGCCGCAACTTCCGACACCTCGCCGCCGATACGCCTGAGCGCATTCAGCCCCGCCCGGCGAACAACGTCCTCCAGATCGGCACCGGTAAAGCGTTCGGTCTTTTCGGCCACTGCTGCGAGATCGACATCATCTGCCAGGGGCATGTTCGACGTGTGTATCGCAAGGATGTGTTCGCGGCCTTCCTTGTCGGGCGTTCCGACATAGACCAGCTCATCGAAACGGCCCGGACGCAAGAGCGCAGGGTCCACAAGCGTCGGCCGATTGGTTGCGCCGACGACGACGACCGATTGCAGCTCTTCAAGGCCGTCCATCTCGGCAAGGATGGTGTTGACCACGCGCCCTGTAACCTGCGGTTCGCCCTGCCCCGAACCGCGGGCGGGCACGAGGCTGTCGATCTCGTCGATAAACACGACGCACGGCGCGACCGATCGGGCGCGCGCAAACAGCCGGGCGATCTGCTGCTCGCTCTCGCCATACCATTTGGACAGAAGATCCGAGCTCTTCATCGAGATGAAGTTTGCTTCCGCTTCCTTGGCAGTCGCTTTGGCGAGGAGCGTCTTGCCGGTACCCGGAGGCCCATAGAGAAGAAAGCCTTTGGCCGGACGAATGCCAAGCCGGTGAAACGCGTCGGGGTTCTTGAGAGGAAGCTCGATTCCTTCTTTGAGCTTATCAATCGCGTCGCCGACCCCGCCGATATCGTCCCAGCCCACATCGGGCACCTGCACCATGACTTCGCGCATCGCCGATGGCTGGATGCGTTTTAGCGCCGAGAGGAAATCCTCACGGGTGACGCACAGCTCCTCGAGCACTTCCTGCGGGATAGTGCGCTCGTCGAGATCGAGTTTGGGCATGATCCGCCGGACTGCGTCGATTGCCGCCTCACGCGCAAGTGCTGCGATATCGGCGCCCACGAAGCCGTGCGTGATGCGCGAGAGTTCGGTCAGATCGACCTTGTCGCCCAGCGGCATACCGCGCGTATGGATCGCAAGGATTTCGCGCCGACCGGTCTGGTCGGGGACATCGATTACGATCTCGCGGTCGAAGCGACCCGGCCGGCGCAGCGCTTCGTCGATGGCATCTGGCCGGTTAGTGGCAGCAATCACGACAAGGTTGGCGCGCGCCTCCAGCCCATCCATGAGAGTGAGCAATTGCGCCACCAGACGTTTTTCGGCTTCGCCTGGCACCTGCTGACGTTTGGGCGCGATGGAGTCTATTTCGTCGATGAAGACGATCGCGGGCGACACCCGCGTTGCTTCCTCGAAAACCTCGCGCAGCCGTTTTTCGCTTTCGCCATAGCCCGAGCCCATGATCTCCGGGCCGTTAATGGTGAAAAATTCTGCGTCGCTTTCGTTCGCTACTGCCTGGGCGAGCCGTGTTTTACCGGTGCCCGGAGGCCCGTGAAGCAAAACTCCCTTGGGCGGATCCACGCCCAGACGAGTGAAAAGCTCGGGATATCGCAGCGGAAGTTCGACCATTTCGCGAAGCTGCTGAATGGTGTCTTCCATACCGCCGACATCATCGTAATTGACGACCGCCCGCGCATCGCGCGGCTCCTCGAACTCGGTCCGGAGTTCGACTTCGGTATTCTCGTCGATGTGAACGATGCCCTTGGGGCTGGTCGAATGGACCGAGAGCCTGATTTGCGTCAGGGCATAAGCAGGTGCGCGCAGCAATTGCCGCACGTCCGGCGGCATGTTCTGGACTGGCTGCTGGCCGGTGGTCGCAACGAGATCGCCCGCGACAAGAGGTTTTCTGAAGAAATTCCGTTTCAATGCCTGTGTCGGCCCTTGAAGCCGCATTTCGCGCTGTGCGGGCGCAAAAACGACGCGCGTGGCTGGACGCGATTCGGCTGCTGCAATCTCGACGTGCTCTCCGGATCCTGCTTCGGCATTTCCGCGCTGGAGGCCGTCGAGCCGCACTACATCAAGCGTCTCGTCTTCCGCATAGGCAGCCATGGCGATCGCAGCGGTCGTCCGTTTGCCGCGAATTTCGACCGTGTCGCCCTCCGTGATGCCGAGAGCCTGGAATGCCGAGCGTGGCATACGTGCTATGCCCTGTCCCGATTCCTCCTGACGTGCCGCTGCAACCTGCAGGCGAACTGTGCGAACGGGAGCTTCGGTATCGGCGTTGGCATTGGCCATTGGCAAATCCTCTCGGGGAAATCGACTCGCAGGACGGAACTGCTCCCAACAGCTAGGGAGCAGGTCTTGCCAATGCAAACGGCGAGAAGGTCGGAGGTTTCCTTAGAAAGTCGGGATTCTGTATTGGCAAGAGGGTGCCCGGCCATCATCCGGCGCTCGACTTCCCTGCCGACAAAGAAAAAAGCCCGGCACGAGGCCGGGCTTAAAAAGTTTGGGAGAGGATGCCTGAAAGGCAGGATCGATATGCAATGGCTCCAATCATTTCGCAAGTGCGAAAGCCGCATAGTTTGTTGCATTACGCGCAATCTATTGCGTTGAATTGTGACAATTGATGTGCAATCACGCAATTTATCTGCCTAATTTTCGGTCACTGGCATATTTAATAGGCAATCAATGTAAGGTGGAATTGTGCACCGCAGCATCCGCAAGCAACCCCAAGGCAAATGGTGACACGAGCCAGCCAAAGCACTAATCAAACGGCAACCGGGCGGTTCCCGCATGCCGTCGTGTAAACCGCACAACTGTGTCAAAGGGCAGGATATTTCATGAGCAAGATTTTCCCCGATGCCGCGAGCGCGCTTGAAGGTGTGCTCAAGGACGACATGCTGATCGCCGCAGGCGGTTTTGGCCTGTGCGGCATCCCGGAAAAACTGCTCGATGCGATCCGAGACAGCGGCGTTTCCGGCCTCACCTTCGCCAGCAACAATGCCGGCATCGACAACGAAGGGATCGGGAAACTGCTGCGCACCAAGCAGGTGAAAAAAATGATCTCGTCCTATGTCGGCGAGAACAAAGAGTTCGAAAGGCAATTCCTCGCAGGCGAACTGGAAGTTGAATTCTGCCCGCAGGGCACTTTGGCCGAACGCATGCGGGCTGGCGGTGCAGGCATTCCCGGGTTCTACACAAAAACGGGCGTCGGCACGCAGGTCGCCGAAGGTAAGGAGCACAAGGACTTTCCCGATCCCGACGGGGTCATGTCGACCTACATTCTCGAGCGAGGTATATTTGCGGACCTTTCAATCGTGAAAGCCTGGAAGGCCGACGAGACGGGCAACCTCGTTTTCCGCAAGACTGCGCGCAACTTCAACCAGCCCGCCGCGACATGCGGCAAGGTTTGCGTTGTCGAAGTTGAGGAAATAGTTCCCGCCGGAGCGCTCGATCCGGACCAGATCCACTTGCCCGGCGTCTTCGTGAACCGCATGATCGTGGGCGCACCCTACGACAAGAAGATCGAGTTCCGCACGACAAGGGAACGCGAGACCGCGTGACGGGGCGGATCGCCCTTAGCCTTGTGGTGCTGTCCATGCTCGGCATGAGCCTTTCGGGCTGCCTTGCCGTAGCGGCGATTCCGGTGGTCGCTGGCGGCGCAGTGGCCCGAACCGCGACAGATGACCAGCCGGGTCCAAGTGTGGAAGTCGAAACTCGCCCTGATGCAGCCGCCTCCCTACCCGATGCCGGGTCTGCGCAATTGACGTCTTTGGACATTGTCGACGTCGACAATGCTACTCCGGGGCTTGCCGAACCGAGCGTCCCGCCGATGCAGTCGCCTGAAATTACAGAATTCATCCGCTATTCGACCGAGCATGCTTTCGCATTCTCCAAGGGCGAACAGCCCATGACGACTGCCGTACTGCGAGATCCTTCGGCGCTCAACGGCGAACGCCTCGACTGCGCGCCGGAAGATGAGCGCGAACCGGCCGTACTGATCGATCTCGACCCGGGCGATGAAGCATTCAGCGAAGGATCGCCCCTTCCCGATCCTTCGGTTGCGCTCAGCCTGAAAGTCCTTCGATCCGAAGGAGTGACAATCGCCTGGATTTCGAAGAACTCCGCTGCGACTGCCGATCTCGTGCGCGATGCGCTCAACCGGTCGGGCCTCGATCCCGAAGCCGAGGATACGCTGCTCCTGATGCGCTATCCCGGCGACCGCAAGCAGACCAGACGCAAGGAATTTGCGGCCGAAACCTGTCTTATCGCGATTGCAGGAGACCGCCGGGCGGACTTCGATGAGCTTTACGACTACATCACCAATCGAAACGCCGCCATCGAGCTGGAAACGCTCATCAACAATGGCTGGTTTCTGATCGGCGACCAGCCCGAGAGCTATTCATCAATCGAAACTCCGGTGGATGAACCCGCGCCCGACCCGGCACTGGCGGACGTGCAGGCGCCGGGAGTCGAAGGCACTACCACCCCAGACGAAGAGCAAGAGCAATGACCCAAAACGCACACGGATGGACACGCGACCAGATGGCGGCCCGCGCAGCCAAGGAGCTCGAGGACGGATACTACGTGAACCTCGGCATCGGCATCCCGACTCTGGTGGCAAACCATATTCCAGAGGGCATGCTGGTTACGCTGCAAAGCGAAAACGGCATGCTCGGCATTGGTCCGTTTCCGTATGACGACGAGGTCGATCCGGATCTCATCAATGCTGGCAAGCAGACGATAAGCGAGCTGCCGCACAGCGCCTATTTCGACAGCGCGACGAGCTTTGCGATGATCCGCGGCGGTCATATCGACCTCACTGTGCTGGGCGCGATGGAGGTTTCGGAAGATGGCGACATCGCCAACTGGATGATCCCGGGCAAGATGATCAAGGGTATGGGCGGCGCGATGGATCTGGTCGCCGGGGTCAAGAAGATCATCGTCGTGATGGACCACACCGCAAAGGACGGCAGCCCCAAATTCATCCCGGAGTGCACATTGCCCCTCACCGGCAAGAACGTGGTCGATATGATCATCACCAATCTCGGCGTGTTCCATCGCAAGGATCACGACAGCCCGTTTCGCCTGATCGAGCTTGCTCCCGGAGTGACCGAGGAAGAGATCGCGGAGAAAACCACCGCCAACTACGAAGTGGCACTCGAGAACGCCTGATCCCATGTGGCTCGACCAGCCCCGAAATGCCAAAGCTCCGCTCGCCGGTCTCAAGGTCGTCGAGCTTGCACGCGTGCTCGCCGGGCCGTGGGCCGGACAAATCCTCGCCGATCTCGGCGCGGATGTGATCAAGGTCGAAAGCCCCGAGGGCGATGGCACACGGCAATGGGGTCCGCCATGGGTCGAGCGGACAGGCCCCGATGGCCAAGTGCGGCGCGAGGCGGCCTATTACCATGCCTGCAATCGCGGAAAACGCTCGATCGTCGCCGACTTCAAGGACGAGGCCGACCTCCAGCGCGTGCGCGCTTTGTGCCGCGATGCCGATGTCGTGATCGAAAATTTCAAGACGGGCGGCCTTGCGAAATTCGACCTCGATTACAAGACGCTCAAACGGTCCAATCCGAGGCTCGTCTATTGCTCGATCACCGGCTTTGGCCAGACAGGTCCGCGCAGCGCGGAGGCGGGTTACGACTTCGTGATCCAGGGCATGAGCGGATTCATGGCGATCACTGGCGATCCCGATGGCGTGCCAGTCAAAATGGGTATCTCGATCTCCGACCTGTCAACCGGTGTATGGGCTGCCAACGGCATCCAGGCCGCATTGCTGCAACGCGAGCGTACCGGCCAGGGGCAGCTGGTCGATATGAGCCTGCTCGACTGCTCGGTCGCACTGCTCGCAAACCAGGCAACCTATTATCTCACGACAGGTGAAAACCCTCCGCGAATGGGCAATGCACATGCCCAGGTCGCGCCTTATGGCGTCTTCCCGGTGAGCGACGGACACGTCATACTTGCGCCCGCCAATGACCGGCTTTTCGCAAAGCTTGCCAAGTTGCTTGGGCGAGAAGATTTGGCTCAAGATGCGCGGTATTCTTCGAATGGAGGCAGGGTCAAACACACTCAGGCGCTCGACGCGGAAATCGCACTTGAGACAGCCAAGTGGTCCAAGGCCGGATTGCTGGAAGCTTGTCATGCAGCGGGAGTGCCCGCTGGCCCGATCAACAATCTCGATGAAGTGTTCGCCGACGCACAGGTTATTGCTCGCGGACTTCGGGTCGATCTCGGCGGGATGCCGGGCGTGCGCTCGCCATTCATCTTCTCCGATGCGGAACTGGCGTTCGATCGCCCCTCTCCGATGCTGGGCGAGAATGACTAGGAAAGCAGTTTGGCTGCGCTCCGCCAGAGCCGCTCGAACGGCCCCTGCCCGAACCTTTCCAGCCATACAGGCGACCACAGCAGCATGCCAACAATCGGTATGAGCGTGATGGCGAGCGCTTCGGCCCGGCTGACCTCTCCAAACAGGCCGTACCCCCAGCTCGCGAAGATCGCGGCGAGTATCACGCTCGTCATCAGGTAATTGGTCAAAGACAGCCGCCCCACTGCCGCCAGGTGCCGCGTGATCCAGCCACTCGCATTGTAGAACGCCATTGCGAGCGCAGCATAGGAAAGACCGAGAAGCGTATCGAACGGGGCCGACAGGACCAGAGAGGCCGCGCCGACCAGCGCGGCGGGAAATCCAGCGTCGGAAACCCACGATGCAAGTCCGAACAATGCAGGCAAAGCGATAAGCGCGCAGATCGCAGCCAGGCGCTGCATTCGGAACGTTCGCCATTCACGTGCCAGCATCCGGTCTTTCCAAAGCGCCATGCCGAGCGTCATCGCGGCAAGATTGATCGGCAACGATCCGGCAGCCACCCAGAGCTGAGACGGGATACTGGACGCTCGCCGCGCTATTCGCTCACCGAATCCCTCGCGCCCCTGTTCGAGCGAGAACTGGAGTGCAGGCCCATCCACGCCGAAATTGCGTTCGGCAAAGAGCGCTGCATCGCTTCCTGTCCTGCCATTGTAGAAATCGACCACGGCGCCGCCGAGCGCGACGATGCCCGCTCCGACATGGACCGCAACGAAGCCAATCGCGACAGCATAAAGCGCGCGGTGGGACAGTTGCGCCAGCAATGGGAGGGCAAGACCAGCCATCGCATAGGCGCGCAACACATCGTTGCTTGCGAGCAGGACCGAATGCGCAATACCGATGACAAACAGCACCGCCATGCGCGCATAATGTTTTCGCCAGGACCGTTCGCGTTCCTTCGAGAGCAGGATCAAACACCCTGCGCCGAACATCATCGCAAAGAGCGTGCGGAACTTGTCCTCGACGAAGATGAAGCTCGCCGCCCAAACGAAGCGATCGATCGTGCTCTCACCGGCATAGGCAATGGGGTTGTAATAGGCCTGCGCCGGTAACGCGAAAACATAGACGTTCATCCAGACAATGCCGATCACTGCGAGCCCGCGCAGCGCGTCGAGCTCAGTTATTCGGCGGATGCTGGATGCAGGCGCTACCATGCGCAGCGCCCTATCAGATCAGGCAAGCGCTGCCTTCAGGTCATCGACCAAGTCCGTCTTCTCCCAGGGGAAGAAATCTCCGTCGGCGGTCCGCCCGAAATGCCCGTATGCCGCGCTCTTGCGATAGATCGGCTTGTTGAGGCCGAGATGCGTGCGGATCGCGCGCGGCGTCAGGCCACCGAGCTTGCCAATCGACTTGATCGCATCTTCGATTGCCGCATCGTCAACTGTGCCGGTGCCGTGGGTATCGACATAAAGCGACAAAGGCTCCGAGACGCCGATCGCATAGGCGATCTGGATCGTGCAGCGCGTTGCAAGACCTGCGGCGACGACGTTCTTCGCGAGATAACGCGTGATATAGGCTGCGCTGCGATCGACCTTCGTGGGGTCTTTGCCGCTGAACGCGCCGCCGCCGTGCGGTGCCGCTCCGCCATAGGTGTCGACGATAATCTTGCGGCCCGTAAGGCCCGCATCGCCGTCTGGACCACCGATAACGAAGCTACCGGTGGGATTGATGTGCCAGATCGTCTCGTCGGACAGAAAACCATCAGGCAGGACCTCTGCCACGACGTCCTTCACGTAGCTGTGAAGTTCGGCTTCTTTCGCACCCTCGTCATACCCTTCGGCGTGCTGGGTCGAGACGACGACCGCAGTGCATGCGACCGGTTTTCCGTCCCTGTAGCGCAGCGTCACCTGGCTTTTCGCGTCGGGTTCGAGGAATGGCGCTTTGCCCGAATGGCGATCTTCGGCGAGCTTTTCGAGGATCTTGTGGCTGTAATCGATCGGAGCCGGCATCAGGTCAGGCGTCTCGTCGCAGGCGAAGCCAAACATGATGCCCTGGTCGCCTGCACCTTCATCCTTGTTAGAGCCTTCCGCGCCGGCATCGACACCCTGCGCAATATGCGCCGACTGCCCATGGAGGTGGTTTTCGAAGGTCAGCGTCTTCCAGTGGAAACCGTCCTGTTCGTAGCCGATGTCGCGAACGGTCGAGCGCACCGCCTGCTCGATCTCTTCCTTCGCACCCGGGGCCCAACCGCCATTGACGGCCCACTCCTCGTTGTCCTCGTCATACATCGGGGCACAACGGATTTCGCCCGAAAGGATGACGCGCTGGGTCGTCGTCATTGTTTCGCAGGCAACGCGCGCTTCGGGATCTTTCGCCAGCATCAGGTCGACGATGGCGTCCGAAATCTGGTCGGAGACCTTGTCAGGATGACCTTCGGACACGCTTTCGGAGGTGAAGAGATAGTCGCTGCGCATGGAGTTCCCTCGAGGGTTCGGGGTGTCAGATGGAAGATCCCTTATGCAGATATAAGGAAACCTTTATGTCTTGGGCGAATGCCTAGCCGCGCCGCTCCCGCAGTGCAAGCAATCTCGGACCGGCAACGCCCAAAAGGATCAACAGCGCAGCCCAGCCAAGCGGAAGCGCATTGCCGAGCCGGGCGAACAGAGTGGGAGCTTTCGCCGCCGGAACCACCCCGCTAATCGCGTCCGCCTTTCCCGAAGCAATATGCTGCTGCACCACCCCATTCGCATCAATCACCGCGCTGATTCCGGTGGTGGTCGAGCGCAGGACCGGGAGCCCCTCCTCGATCGCGCGCAGTCTTGCCTGGGCGAGATGCTGCGGCGGCCCCCAGGTGCCGAACCAGCCATCGTTGGACGGATTGAATATGTAGTCGGGGCGATTGTCTGGATCGACGACCTGTCCCGAGAAAACGATCTCGTAGCAGATCTGGATACCCGCGCGGCCCTGGTCGCCGAGATCGAGCGTCTGCGGCCCCGGTCCTTCGCGGTAGTCGATCGAGCCAGCCACGAGCCGCGACAGGCCAAGCGGCTCGAGTATCTCGCGCATCGGCAAATATTCGCCATAGGGGACGAGATGCGCCTTGGCATAGTGACCGGTGATATCGCCTTCGCCATCAATCGCAATCACCGAATTGCGCGCGCTGACAACGCTGACGATCCCGGCCTTTTCGCGAAGATCGAGGTTGACGACGCCGGTGAGCAAGGTTGCTTCCGGACCAATGACCGAGGCGATCCGCTTGCGAGCGAAGAGGGGATCGCCGCCAGCGGTCATGCGTGCATAGTGGCGCTGCGGATAACCGTCTTCGAGGTAGTCGGGCACCGCGCTTTCGGGCCAGAGAACCAGACGATCTTTGTCGCGCCCCGGCGCCGTGAGAGCGGCGATCCGCTCGAATTGCTCGTCGAACTTCGTGGGATCGTTGATCTCATCTTGCGTCAGAAGCGGCTGGACGAGGGTGAATGGGATGCCGTCGTTCTGCGGACGAGTAGTGGCAGTCGGGACCAACATTCCTGCCGACAGGATGAGAGCGAGGAGGCCGCTCGACCACCAGCGCTGCTGGGAAAACAGCCAAACCAGTGAAGCTGCTATGAAAGCGGCGGCGCCCGATAGTGCATAGGTGCCGAACCACGGCAGGGCGGCTGCCAGCCCGGCATTATTCCAGCCGCCCAGCAGGATAAGCCCTAGAGGTGGCCAGGGATAACCGGTGAAAATCCAACCGCGTAGCCATTCGGTGACGATCCATGCCCCGGCGAACACTGCTCCGAAAGCGAGCGTACCACCGCGCCTTGCCAAGAGATGTGCTGCCAGCGCGGCCATAGCGGGATAGATCGCCAGATACACGCATAACAGGGGCACCGCGAACCAGCCGAGGAATTCAGGCATCTTCGCCTGGTAGGTAAAGGCAGTCGCGATCCAGTTGTTCGCAATCGTCAGATGTGCCCATCCGAACAACCAGCCCTGCCAAGCCGCCGCACGCCAGGAATTAGCCCCGCGTAGGAGCGCAACAAGCGCTGCAAGCGCGGGAATGGCGATCCACCAGGCGTGAAGTGGCGGATAACCGCAGGCCGCCACGGCCCCAAGGAAAAGCGCGCTCAGGCCGGGCCGTGAGCGCGCTGTCTCTATCAGTCTTTGTAGCCGGGCGTGCATCCGGAGATCTGCGGTTCTGCTCAAATGCTGCCCGTCTGGTGGCGATCAGCCGACCGCTTCGAGGCCGTCATCGCCGTCATCATCAGACGACGAAGCGCTGATCGCTGGCGGAAGGACCGAAGAATCGATCTCCGCCGACTCAGCCTTGTCATCCGATTTTTCCGAACGTGCGCGGCGACGCTTCGGCTTGTCCTCACCCACATCTTCGCCTTTCGGCTTGCGAGCGCGACGCTTGGGCTGGCTGGCTTCGTCGGACGCGCCTTCTGCAGAGACCTTTTCGCCTTCCTGGCCGGCATCGCCTTCGCGATTGGCATCCTGATCATCGCGTCGGCCGCGCGGACGACGCGGCTTGCGACGATTGTCGCCGTCTTCATCGTCGCTGTCGTCATTCGCCTGGCCGCGCTCTTCCTGGCGCTTGGCACGCGCCTCTTCCTGGCGGGCCTTGTTATCGGCGATGACGCGGAAGTAATGGTCGGCGAATTGCAGGTAGTATTCGGCCTGCACGCGGTCACCATTATGCTGCGCATCCTGTGCGAGCTTTTTGTATTTATCCAGAAGCTGCGGCGCATTGCCGCGCGCCCGGCTGTCGATCCGGTTCTGGCTGTTCGCGCCGCCCTGATTGCGATTTCCGCGACCGCGGCGACGATTATTACGATTGCTATTCAAGGAAATTCTTCCCTTTAACGACCCAGCGAGACCCCCTTGGTCCACGCTTACGGCCAACAGACTGTGCGTCTTCGCGCCATATGCACGGCGCGCGCCCCGCGCTGCCTGGCCTTAGGGAGAGCCCTTACGGCCATCTGACATCGAATTTGGAGCTGGACCCCGCTTCGTGCGCCCCTGCGCAGAAAAGTGGCCTGATTCGGAGTTAGCGAGCCGAATCGCGTTTGCCAAGCCCTGCCGGTCAATTCATGTGCGGAAGATCAGAACCCGTGGCCGATTTGCCAGATCGCGGCGCATGCCGACCGAAAATCCGCTTTCTTCCGCGATTTCAGTCACCGACTCGGCCTGAGTGGCCCCGATTTCGAGTAGAGCGAGGCCATTTTTGGTCATCAGCTTGCCAAGCTGCGGAAAAATCGCGCGATAGTCGTCAAGCCCTTCAGGGCCCGAAAAAAGTGCCCCTGAAGGCTCGAAATCCCGGACGTCGGGGCCAAGATCGGCGGCCTCCTCGACGTAAGGTGGGTTGCACAAGATGAGATCGAATTGACCGAGATCGTCGCCCCAGCCCGGTTTGTTCCAGTCACGTTGGAGAAAACGCGCTTGTGCGCCGGTCAGGCCAAGAGACTGGGCGTTCCTCCCTGCGACCCGGACCGCTGTTTCGGATGCATCGATCCCGATGCCGTGCGCATTTTCCAGCTCAAGAAGTGCGGTCACGAGCAATGCCCCCGATCCCGTGCCAAGATCGAGCAGCCGGCTTGCATTGGGTGCCAGATCCAGCGCCGCCTCGATCAAGGTCTCGCTATCGCCGCGAGGGATCAGGATCCCGGCTTCGACCGCGAATGTGCGACCGTAGAATTCCTGCTTGCCGATTATGTAGGCGATGGGTTCGTGGCAGATCCGCCTTTGCACCAGCGCGTCATAGCCCCCGGGGGCGGCCTCGCGCATTGCGCGCACGAGCATGTCGGATCGGCTGAGGCCAAGCGCATGCGCCATCAGAACTTCGGCATCCAACCGCGCGGTATCACTGGTCGCCGACAGGCGTTCGGTAGCGGCCCTGATGGACTCGGCGACGGTCACTCGCTGAGCGCCGCCAGTCGCTTGGCTTCGTCCTCGGCAATCAGTGCATCGACCAGTTCGCCAAGGCCGGGTCCGGCGAGCACTTCCTCTAGCTTGTGCAGTGTCAGCCCGATGCGATGGTCGGTGACGCGGCCTTGCGGGAAGTTGTAAGTACGGATGCGCTCGGAGCGGTCGCCGCTGCCGACCATGGCCTTTCGCGCCTCGGCCTCCGCCCCTTGGGCCTCGTCGCGCATCTTTTCATAGAGCCGCGCGCGCAGCACCTGCATCGCCTTGGCGCGGTTCTTGTGCTGGCTGCGCTCGTCCTGCTGGGTAACGACGATGCCGCTGGGCAAGTGGGTGATGCGCACGGCAGAATCGGTCGTGTTGACGTGCTGTCCGCCCGCGCCGCTCGCTCGGTAGATGTCGATCTTCAGATCCTGGTCGGCGATTTCGACATCGACCTCGTCGGGCTCGGGCAGCACCGCGACCGTCGCCGCGGAGGTATGGATGCGCCCGCCGCTTTCGGTGACGGGCACACGCTGGACGCGGTGGACGCCGCTTTCGAATTTGAGCTTGGCGAACACGCCCTGCCCGCTGACATTGGCGACGATTTCCTTGAACCCGCCGACTTCGGAAGCGTTCATGCTGACCGGTTCGACGCGCCAGCCCTGCTCTGCAGCGAAGCGTTCGTACATGCGGTAGAGATCGCCCGCGAACAGCGCAGCCTCGTCGCCGCCCGTCCCTGCGCGAATTTCGAGCATGGCGGGCTTGCTGTCAGCGGCATCGCGCGGGAGCAGCGCGATGGCAAGCTGGCGCTCCTTTTTGGGCAGCGCCTCGCGGATTTGCGCAAGCTCCTCTTCCGCCATCGCCTTCATCTCGGGATCGGCGAGCATCTCCTCGAGCTCCTCGATCTCCTCGCGCATCGCCTTCACTTCGGCAGCAACCTTTGCGACCGGCTCGAGCTCGGCATAGTCACGCGAGGCTTGGACAAACTCGTCACCCTCGAGCGTGCCCGAAGCCATGCGCGCTTCGAGTTCGGCGAAGCGGTTGGCGATCTGGTCGAGACGGTTGGCAGGGATTTGCGTCATTGGGCTTTTCTAACTCGTCATCCCGGGCTTGACCCGGGATCCCGCTACTTATGACATTGTCGGGAAAAAGGAAGCTGGACCCCGGATCAAGTCCGGGGCGACGATCTAGTTGTAGTGACGGATCGAGCCAAGGACGGGCGCATCCAGATTATCGGTTGTAATGCGGTGTCCCATATCGGCCTGGAGCGAAAGGATTACCACCGGATCACGCTTCACCGCTTTGTCGAACCGCTTCCTAGGCGACCCCGCTGCCACAAGTTCGGCGACAAAGCCCTCAGCGCGCGCGGCTTTGAGTGCACCGATCGCTTCGGCAACGCGGTCGTCATCCTCAACCACTATGATCAAATCGCAGGCCGGTTCACCCTGCTCACCAACAAGCATCGCCAGCCGCTCGATGCCAGCAGCCCAGCCGACCGCCGGGGTCGGCGCACCGCCGAGGCTCTCCATGAGCCCGTCATAGCGCCCGCCGCCGAGTACCGTGCTTTGCGCGCCCAACGCTTCGGCGGCCTCCGATCCTTCATCGGGAATGAACTCGAAGGCCGTGTGGCGATAATAGTCCAGCCCGCGCACCAGATTCTCGGCGCGCTGCCATTTGACGCCCGCCGCGTCGAGGCCGCTTGTGACGCTCTCGAAAAAGGCTAGCGCCTCGTCGGTCAGGAAGTCGTCGATTTTCGGCGCATCGGTGAGGAACGCCTTGTCGCGGCGGTCCTTGGAATCGAGAATGCGCAGCGGGTTCTTTTCCAGCCGTTGCTGCGAATCTTCCGACAGTTCGTCCTGCACCGCGCGGAAATAATCGACCAGCGCCGCGCGCCAGTTCTCGCGGCTGTCTGCATCGCCCAGCGTGTTGAGGTGCAGCGTCACGCCCTCGATCCTGAGCTCTTTCAAAAGCTGGTCGGCCATCGCAAGCAATTCGACATCCGCTTGCGGTTCGGCGGCGCCGATGATCTCGGCATCGATCTGATGGAACTGGCGGTAGCGCCCCTTTTGCGGGCGTTCATAGCGAAACAGCGGACCATGTGTGGCGATCTTCAGCGGTGCGTGCTGCTGCCAGCCATTGGTGAGGTAGGCGCGCGCGATCCCGGCGGTGAATTCAGGGCGCAGGGTGAGTGAGTCCCCGCCGCGATCCTCGAAAGAATACATCTCTTTCGAGACCACATCGGTCGTCTCGCCGATTGCGCGGCTGAACACCTCGGTCTTCTCTAAGACCGGCATTTCGACCCGGCGAAAGCGGTACAGCTTGCGCACGCGCTCGAAGGTTTCGACGACGAAAGCGAAGGCTTCAGCATCGGGGCCGAAAATGTCCTGTGTGCCGCGAATGGCTTTTGGCGTATTCTTGCTCATGTGGTGCGCCCCTAAGCCACACTCGATCTTGCCGCAATATCGAGAGCAGGCTATCGGCGCCCGCGAAGTCCTTGGGAGAGGGGCCGAACAACAGACAAGAAAGCCCAACCATGCGCATCGACAAGATTCCCACTGGCGAAAACCCGCCTGAAGACCTGAACGTCATCATCGAAGTTCCAACCGGCGGAGAGCCGGTAAAGTACGAGTTCGACAAGGAGAGCGGCGCGCTGTTTGTCGACCGTATCCTGCACACCCCGATGCGCTATCCGGCCAATTATGGCTTCGTGCCGCACACACTATCGCCTGACGGCGATCCGCTCGATGCGCTGGTAATCGCGCGCTCGCCATTCATCGCAGGCTGCGTCGTGCGCGCGCGCCCGATCGGCGTGCTCAACCTTGAGGACGAGCATGGCGGGGATGAAAAACTCATCTGCGTGCCGGTCGACACGACCTTCCCCTACTATGCCGATGTTGGCGAACGGCAGGACCTGCCCTCGATCGTGCTGCAGCAGATCGAGCATTTCTTTACCCACTACAAGGACCTCGAAAAGGAAAAGTGGGTGCGTGTCGGCAATTGGGGCGATGCCGCAGAGGCCCGCAAGATCGTGATCGAAGCAATCGAACGAGCTAGGAGGTAGGCTCTACTCTACGGGGCGCGATGGATCGAGCAGGTCCTTCGCCTGCTCGCCGTCGCTCTTGCGCTCCTGTTCGACCATTTCGCTGATCTCGCTCTCGGGCTTGAAGTCCTCCTCCGCAGCGTCGGGTTCGGAAATGCGGCGTCTTGGTTCGTTGGGCTTGGTTTCGACGACTTTGGCCGATCGACCGATCGGAAGCGGGTCGGTGCGCCCATCGAACCGGAGACGATAGATTGGCTCGGGCAAAGCAAAGCCTTCGGTCTCGAGCGCGTCCTTCACGGCCGCAATCGCAAGGCTGCGCGACTTGTACCAATCCGCCTCGCGCTGGTCGATCCAGCCGAGAAACAGGATGACTATGTTCGAGTCCCCGACATCGGCGATACGCGCGGCAGGTTCCGGCTCGGCCAGGACGAAAGACAATCCGGCAAGCGTCTCCTGCCCCAGTTTCATCGCAGCACGCGGGTCGTCATCGGCATCGATGCCAAGTTCGAATTCGAAGCGGCGCTGCGGATTGCGGGTGTAATTCACGATGACCGCCTTGAAGACCTGCGCGTTGGGAATGCGCAGATGGTTGCCCTCGAGCGTCATCAAAACCGTGGCCCGACTGGTGAGGCGGATCACGCGGCCTTCGAGGCTGTCGATCAGGACGTGGTCGTTGGGCCGGAACGGCTGGCGCAGGCTCAGCATCAAGGAGGCGACGTAGTTTTCGATCGTGTCGCGCATTGCAAAGCCGAGCGCGATGCCGATCACCCCGGCCCCGCCGAGTACTGCGCCGAGCAGCGCTCCTGCGCCCAGCATATCGAGCGCAATGACGATACCCCCAACGACAAATGCGAAGCGGATGAAGCTGCGGATCAGTTCGGCCAGGAACGCATTCGGCGCGATCCGGTCCCAGATAAAGCCTAGCCTGGCGATGAGGTAACCGAGCGAACCTATCGCGATCGCAAGAAGGACGGCGACGCCAAGCAGGGGAAAGCCCTCGACGAACTCCGCGAGCAGTTCCGAGATCTTTCCGAATACAGAAAGGTTCTGTTCGACCGAAAGATCGCGCTCGATGCCATTTTCAACCGTGACGACACCGGCCACCCGGCCGGCAATGCTTTCAGCGCGGGCGATAGCATCGGCATCCGGCATCGTACCTGACAGAGTGACAACGCCTTCACGGGTTTCGACGGCAACGTTGTCGAAGCCGGGCAACTCCGAAAATATTCCTTCGATCCGTTCGGTGATGCGTTCATCATCTCCGACGTCGGGATCTTGCTCGATCGTTGCCTGAGCCGCTTCCGTTTGCTCCGCTTCGGAGCCTTCGCCGCCGGGTGCGGGCAGCAGGGCAAGCGCCGGGGCGGCAAGTGCCACGCAAATTATCGATATGAGAAGCCTAACAATACCCAAAGCGCCGCTCCCTAACCGTCCAGCCATGCCAGCGGACAAGGGATCAACCGGTACAACAAGCTATACGTTCCCGCGTCATGGATGCGGGATCAGCGAATATCCTCAGAAAATCGCTTTGAAAATGCCGGTGAGGATCAGCGGCAGGCCGATCGCTGCGATCCAGAGCACGCTGATGTCCCGGCGGAATGCCGGCGCGAGCGCCGGATCATGCGCATCTTCATCGGAGAGGTTTTTCCAGCGCTTCTCGAACCAACGGCATCCGGGGATGATTGCTGCCACCAGCACCACGAGCGCCAGATAAGGCAACAGCGAAGAAAAGCCTTCGGCCAGCGCCTTCACAGTCACGAAAATCTGCAGCGCGGTGTATACGAGCAATGCATAAGCGACATGGTCGCTTATCGATTTGCGCCAGTCGACGCCATGCGCATCGACGCCGGTTTCGTGCTGCGAAATGTCGTTCATTAAACCGCTCCCCAACGGATTCTCACTCTCCAGCCTCAAATTATCCCAGAGAGCGGGCTGCGTTGCAAGCGCGGTTAACCAAGCACCGGATTGTCGAGGGAAATCGGGTCATTGGGCGGGCGCGAAAACCTGCATCTGCCCCCTCCAAAGCAAATTTCTTGCCAATTCGGGTCGTGATACCCTTTTCTGAAAGGATGAGGCTGCTAAGGCTCTCAGGAATATGAGTGAGACCCCCACCCTCGAAGAGCTCGCCCAGTCGCCTGCCTCGTCAGTGGATGCGACCGCGCCGCTGCCCCACGGTGGGCTCGAAGTGGTTTCGATCGCGAAGAGTTACGACAAACGCGCGGTGCTGACCGATATTTCGCTCACCGTGGATAAGGGCGAAGTCCTCGGTCTTCTCGGGCCGAACGGCGCTGGTAAGACGACGTGCTTCTATTCGATCATGGGACTGGTGAAGCCGGATTCGGGACGCATCCTGATGGATGGTGAGGACGTGACCAACCTGCCGATGTATCGCCGCGCGATCCTGGGGCTCGGCTACCTGCCGCAGGAAACCAGCATCTTTCGCGGAATGACGGTCGAGCAGAACATCAATTGCGTGCTCGAAATGGTCGAACCCGATGCCGAGACTCGGGCGCAGGAGCTTGAGCGCCTGCTCGGCGAATTCGGCCTTACCCGCCTGCGCGAAAGCCCGGCCATGGCCCTTTCCGGCGGTGAGCGCCGTCGCTGCGAGATCGCGCGCGCGCTCGCGGCGAAACCTTCGATCATGCTGCTCGACGAACCCTTTGCCGGGATCGACCCGCTTTCGATCAGCGACATTCGCGATCTAGTGAAGGATTTAAAGCGCCGCGGCATCGGTGTCCTCATCACCGATCACAACGTTCGCGAAACCCTCGACATCGTAGACCGCGCCTGCATCATCTATGGCGGGCAAGTGCTGTTCGCGGGCACCCCGCAGGAACTCGTGGCAGACGAGAACGTGCGAAGGCTCTACCTCGGAGAGAGCTTCACGTTATGATGTTCCGGCGATTGGAAACCTGATGCTGTGCGGCGGACCCCGATCCGCCGGGGCCGCAACGGCCCACACCCCCTCCCGGCCAACCCATCAGTATAGTCCCGTGGGTTGGCCGGGAGGGGGTGTGGGCTGGCGCAGTTCGAGCGTGAGCGAGAAAGACTGATGGCGCTCGGCCCCAGACTGGACCTTCGCCAATCGCAACAATTGGTGATGACGCCGCAGCTGCAGCAGGCGATCAAGCTGCTCGCGGCTTCCAATCTCGAGATCGAAACCTTCATAGGCGAAGCGCTCGAGAGCAATCCGCTGCTTGAGGCGGGTTCGGTATCGCGCGAGGACAGCGGCGGCGGCGAGCCGGACGACATACCGCGCGAAGAATTCACCTCCGACCGGCTCATGGCACAGGCGCAAGGCGAAAGCGAAGCCCCGCTCGATATCGACCGCAGCGCCTTGGACCGGGACCGCGATACCGGTGATGGCGACCGAGGGAGCGGGGAGTGGGGGACAGCCGTGTCCTCAGGCGCGTCTTACGAGGATTTCCCCGATATCGACGCGACGCGGGCGGCGGAGACGACCCTTGCAGAACATCTCAATGAACAGGTCGGCGGCGTTGCAACCAGTCCCAAAGAGGCCTTCATTGCGCGCCACATTATCGGACTTCTCGATGATGCCGGCTATCTTGCGACCGACCTGCGCGAGATCGCCAGTGATCTTGCTGTGACGCTCGACGAGGTCGACGATGCGCTCACCGTCGTCCAGATGCTTGATCCGACAGGCGTAGGAGCGCGAAGTCTCGCCGAATGCCTCGCCATCCAGGCGCGAGAGGCCGACCGCTACGATCCCTGCATGCGTGCGATGATCGACAATCTCGATCTTGTGGCCAAAGGCGAGGTGGAGCGGTTGAAACGCCTGTGCGAAGTCGACGACGAAGACTTTGCCGATATGCTTCACGAATTGCGCGAATACGATCCGAAGCCCGGCCTCGCATTCGCGCCGAGCACCGATGACGCTGTAATTCCCGACATTCTTCTTGCGGCAAAGGACGATGGCGGGTGGGAGATCAACTTGAATGAGGATACGCTCCCGCGACTCGTCGTGAACCGCAATTACTATGTGGAGCTGTCCGAAGGCTCGCCCGATCCCGAAGCGCAAAGCTGGCTCAAGGAAAAGCTCGCAGATGCGCATTGGCTGATCCGTGCGCTCGACCAGCGACAGAAGACGATCCTCAAAACCGCAGCCGAAATCGTAAGACAGCAGGACGGTTTCTTCCGTCGCGGCGTCTCGGAGCTTCGCCCGCTGACCTTGCGCGAGGTCGCCGAAGAGATCGACATGCACGAAAGCACGGTCAGCCGTGTGACCAGCAACAAGTATTTGCACTGCGACCGCGGCACATTCGAGCTCAAGTATTTCTTCTCCAGCGGGGTTGCGAGCGCGGACGGCGAAGGCGCAAGCGCCGAAGCGATCAAGGCGCGGATCAAGGCGCTCACGGATGCCGAGGATCCGAAGAAGGTCCTGTCTGACCAGAAGCTCGCCGACCTGCTCAAGGAAGAAGGGTTCGACCTTGCCCGGCGGACTGTTGCAAAGTATCGCGAGGCCATCGGGATAGGATCGAGCGCGCAGCGGCGGCGTGCAAAGAAGCTCGAAAATCTCTAGCAATGTCAGGTCGCTGGCGATGGCCGTCTACGCACAAGCACCTGTGACATAAAAGACTCGCAAACTTTTCGAGGAACCCTTTTACGCGACGTTAACCTTTTCCGTTCAGACCTTGCGTGGTTAATACATGGCAACACCTCTTATCGAGGAGTTACCACCACGGCTTGCCAGAAGGTAAGCATGCCAGGTTCTGGGGCAAATAGGGGACCAGATATGCGAGTGCTTTTGATTGAGGACGAGCCGACAACGGCAAAAGCCATCGAGCTCATGCTCACCACCGAAGGCTTCAATGTTTATTCAACCGATCTGGGCGAAGAAGGCCTCGATCTGGGCAAGCTGTATGATTACGATATCATCCTGCTCGACCTGAACCTGCCGGACATGCACGGCTATGACGTGCTCAAGAAGCTGCGCGTCGCCAAGGTGCAGACGCCGGTCCTGATCCTTTCGGGCATCGCCGAGATGGACAGCAAGATCCGCTCGTTCGGTTTCGGTGCCGACGATTACGTGACCAAGCCCTTTCACCGTGAAGAGCTGGTCGCCCGCATCCACGCCGTGGTGCGCCGGTCGAAAGGCCACAGCCAGTCGATCATCCGCACCGGCAAGCTTGCCGTGAACCTCGATGCCAAGACCGTCGAAGTCGATGGCGCACGCGTCCATCTCACCGGCAAGGAATACGCGATGCTCGAGCTGCTTTCGCTGCGCAAGGGCACTACGCTGACCAAGGAAATGTTCCTCAACCATCTCTATGGCGGAATGGACGAGCCGGAACTCAAGATCATTGACGTCTTCATCTGCAAGCTGCGCAAGAAGCTCAGCCACGCATGCGGTGGCGAAAACTATATCGAAACCGTTTGGGGCCGTGGCTACGTTCTGCGCGATCCGGACGCAGAGGCCGAAGCGGCGTAAGCAAATTCTCCTGACCCTTCAGCGGAACGCCCGGGGTGGAAACACCTCGGGCGTTTGCTTATGGGGCGCGCATGACTGCATTCAAGGAAGGCGATCCCACCACCCTCAGCCGGCTGTATGGCCGCAGCGTCGGCAAGCCGCTGCGCGCGAAACAGCAGGCGCTGGTCGACAGTTTGCTGCCGCAGATCGCGGTGCCCGACGAAGGCGATGTCACAGCCCAGGCGCTGTTCGGCGAGGACTGCCCGCTTCATTTCGAGGTCGGTTTCGGCGGAGGCGAGCACCTTGCCTATCGTGCCGATCTCCTGCCCAATCACGGCTTCATCGGGGCCGAGCCGTTCCTCAACGGCGTCGCGCAGGCGCTGACCCATGTCGAGGAACAGCGCCTTTCCAATGTCCGTATCCACCACGGCGACGCTATCGAGGTGCTCAAGCGAGTGCCCGACGGCGCGTTGACCATGCTCTATCTCCTGCACCCCGACCCCTGGCCGAAAAACAAGCATGCCAAGCGCAGGATGATGAATGATGGCCCGGTCCGATTGTTCGCCGACAAGCTCAAGCCCGGCGGCGAATTCCGCTTTGGCACCGATCACCCCGTCTATCTGCGCCATGCGCTGATGGTGATGCAGCGATTCACCGATGTTTTCGAATGGGTCGTCGATGGCCCGGCAAGTTGGCAGAACCGTCCTTCGGGATGGTGCGAGACACGCTACGAACAGAAGGCGCGCGAGAAGTTCGGCCACGAAGTCTGGTACTTCAGGTTCAGGCGGCTGTAGATTTGCATTGCCGGTCAGCCCGCGCCAATGTTCGCGCCTGCTAAGGGGGTATCGGAGATGGCATCACGGCGGCAGTTTCTTGGCGGGTTGGCAATTGCGGCGGGGACTCTTGCTGCGTGCCGCGAATTGCCAACGGGTAGCGGAGGAGAGCGCACTGCCAATCCCGAGGCGCGTCCGCTCGATGCCACCGCGCTTGAGGACGCGCTCGTAGGCAGCTCCTATCTCGGGACCGGCGGCGGAGGGAGCCTCGAAGAAGCGCGTCAGCTGATCGCCAAGGATCTTGCGGCCGGTCTCGCATTCTCGGTTATCCCCGTGTCTGCTCTTTCCGACAGCGATCGGGTCGCTTGTCCCTATGGCCTGGCGAGCCTTGCCGAGACATCGGAAGAGATGCAGGCGCGCCTCGACGCCATCGAGAACCGCGTGGAAGAACCGGTGCAGGCCGCCTTCGAAACGCTCGAGCGCCATTTGGGGCAAAAGTTCGCCGGTGTCATCATGGGTGAAATCGGCCCGCTGAGTCTTGCCGAGGGGCTTTCCATCGCTGCGCGATTAGGCGTTCCCGCGCTCGATGCCGATACGGTCGGGCGCGCGGTGCCGGAGATCAACCAGCACTCGGTCAAGGTCGCCGGCATCCCCCTTACGCCCATCAGTGCGGCCACTCCCTTTGGCGATGAATTGGTGGTCGAGACGCTGGGCGATCCCACAAGGGCCGAGGACATCCTGCGCTCCATTGCAGTGGTTAGCCGAGAATGCGGGGTCACCGACAGTCCGATCACCGGCGCGCAGGCCAAGGCCGAGGGTACGCTCGTGACCGGAAGCCTCGGCCTTGCTGGGCAGATCGGCAAGGCAGTGCGCGAAGCAAAGGCAGCCGGGAGCGACCCGATCGAAGCCGCGCGCGAGGCTGGCGACGGTTATCTGCTCTTCACAGGCACCGTCAGCGATTTTGACTGGCGTGACGAAGACGGTTTCCTAGTCGGCGAGGTTCGATTGAACGGAACAGGCGATTTCGCGGATCAATCCTTCTCGACCGGCGTGAAGAATGAACATCTCGTCGCACGGCGCGATGGCGCGGTGATCGCGACCTGCCCCGACCTCATCAGCATCATCGATGTCGAGAGCGGCGATGGGATCGTGAACCCCGGCTACGAGCGGGGCCAGCGCGTCGCTGTGCTTGGCTTCCGCTGCGATCCGCTATGGCGGAGCGAGGCCGGGCTTGCGGTCTTCAGTCCACGCTATTTCGGCTACGAACTCGATTACATCCCAATCGAGGAGCTTGTCGTCTAGCTAGCGATTGCGGCGATCAATGCCGCCCGGTCGATCTCATCGTTGTAGAGATGCGGTGTCACGCGCAGCGAGGAGCCGCGCACGGAGACGTGGACGTTCGCCGCCGCCAGCCTTTCGGTGAGCCCGTCCGGCACGCCTTCGGGAAAGCCGAGCGAAAGAAAATGCGGTGCTCGCGTGCCGATCGCCGCGGAAGTGAGACCGGCGTTTTCGGCTTCATCGGCGATTGCTTGCGTGTGCTCGCCAAGCGTCTCGGCAATATGCTCCACACCGAATTCGAGCAGGAAATCGAGACCTGCGCTTGCGCCCATCAGCAGCGGCGGATTCGACCTCTCACCCATGTCGAAACGCCGCGCGCCGGGCTGGAAATCGTCGCGATAATCGACCAGCCGCGCGAAATCTTCCGAGCCACCGCGATTGATCCAGTTGTACTCAAGCGGCTCGCCATTGTAGTGCTTCGGATCGACGTAGAGCATTCCGATCCCATACGGCCCCATCAACCATTTGTAGCAGGCGGCGACCGCGAAATCCGGTTGCACCCTGGAAAAGTCGATCGGCATCGCACCGAGCGATTGCGTCAGGTCGAGGACCAGCGCTGTACCGACCTCTCGGCACTTCTCGCCGACCGCTTCGAGATCGACTACTCGTCCGTCCGCCCAGTGACAGTGCGGGACCGCGACGATGGCAGTGTCCGGACCGATCGCGTCGAGCACCGCATCGCTCCAGCATGTCTGGCTCGGCCGCTCGACGGTCACCACATTTCCGCCGCGTCGCGCAGCCAGTTCGCGCCAGACGTAAACGTTGGAAGGGAACTGGTCGGCGAGCGTGACGATGTTCTGTCCCGCCGACATAGTGAGGTTCTTGGCCGCAACTGCGAGCGCGTAACTGACCGAAGGGACGATCGCGATGGTGTCCGCCGCGACTCCCGCCAACCGCGCCGCCCGCTCTCGGAAGCGCTCACAAACCGAGAAGAAGTCCGCGGGCTCGAAGTTCCATGGGCTTGCCTTCAGCCTTGCGGCTTCTTCCATCGCCGCAACGACGTCATGAGAGAGCGGCGCCATGTAGGCGCAGTTGAGGTAATGCACCTCGCGCGGGATCGCGAACCGATCCCTTTGGCTGGCTATCGCGTTCATCGGGAGCGCTTCAGCCCACCACACCCGCACTCGCCAGTACGGCCAAGGTCAACACATCTGGCGCGATGGCCGTCATGGGAACAATCTGAACGGGTTTCTCCATCCCGATCAGCATCGGACCGATCGTGGCATTGCCGCCCAGTTCGCGAAGAATTTTGGCAGAGAGGTTCGCCGACTGCAGGCCCGGCATCACCAGCACGTTGGCAGGCGCAGACAGACGGCTAAAGGGATAGAGCTCCATCACCTTGGGATTGAGCGCTGCGTCGGGCGCCATCTCGCCTTCATATTCGAAGCCGGGATCTTCCTTGTCGAGGATGGCTACCGCATCGCGGATATTGGCGAGCCATTGCCCTGAAGGATTGCCGAATGTCGAATAGGAAAGGAAAGCGACGCGCGGTTCGTGCCCCATTCGCCGCGCTACTGCCGCGGTTTCGCGCGCGATGTGCGCGAGTTCCTCGGCGCTCGGGCGCTCGTTGATCGTGGTGTCGGCGAGGAAAGTCGTGTGATTTTTCCCGATCATCATGTGGATGCCGAAGGGAATGGCACCGGGCTTGGGATCGAGGACGCGATTTATCTCCTTCGCGGTCTGCGCAAAGGTTCGCGTCAAACCCGAGATCATCCCGTCGCCGTGACCCAGCGCAACCAGAAGCGCTGCGAAGACGTTACGTTCCTGGTTCACCATACGCCGCACGTCGCGTTCAGTGTAACCGCGTCTTTGCAGGCGCTTGTAGAGAAAATCGACCATGGCGGGCACATGTTCGCTGGTCGCCGAGTTCTGGATTTCGAAACTGCCGGGATCGGAGACCGAGAGCTGGTGCAGCTTGTCGAGCACCGCCTTGGTCCGCCCCACGAGGATCGGCGTGCCGTAGCCAAAATCGCGATACTGGATCGCTGCGCGTAGCACCACTTCCTCTTCGGCTTCGGCAAAGACCATCCGCTTGGGATTGTTCTTCGCCTCTTCGTAAACGCCGGTAAGCACTGAGGTGGTCGGATTGAGCCGCCCACGCAGCTTGATCCGATAGTCTTCGAAATCATCGATCCGCGCCTGCGCAACACCTGAATCCATCGCCGCTTTGGCAACCGCCGAGGACACAACCTCGATCAGCCGCGGGTCGAACGGAGCGGGAATGATGTAGTCGGTCCCGAACTTGTGGTTCTTGCCGTAGGCGGCAGCCACTTCTTCCGGCACGCGCTCGCGCGCGAGTTCGGCGATGGCTTGCGCAGCGGCGACTTTCATCTCCTCGTTGATCGTCGTCGCCTGCACGTCGAGCGCGCCGCGGAAGATGAAGGGAAAGCCGAGCACGTTGTTGACCTGGTTCGGGAAGTCGCTGCGGCCGGTCGCGATGATCGCGTCGGGGCGGACGGCCTTCGCCTCGTCTGGCATGATCTCGGGAACAGGGTTGGCCATGGCGAAGATGATCGGCTTGTCGGCCATTTTTTCCACCCATTCGGGCTTGAGCGCACCTGCCGCTGAAAGGCCGAGGAAGATGTCCGCACCTTCCAGCGCTTCCTCAAGGCTTCGCGCCTCGGTCTCGACCGCATGCGCGCTTTTCCACTGGTCGACATTGTCGCGGCCCGGATAAATCGGCCCGGAGCGGTCGCACACGATCACATTGTCGTGCGGCACGCCAACCGACTTCGCGAGCGCGGTGCAGGCAAGCGCCGATGCGCCCGCACCGTTCACCACCATCTTCACGTCCTTGAGATCGCGGCCCGTCAGGTGGCACGCATTGATGAGGCCAGCGACCGCGATGATTGCGGTGCCGTGCTGATCGTCGTGCATGACCGGAATGTTCATCCGCTCGCGCAGAGCCTGTTCGATGATGAAGCATTCGGGTGCCTTGATGTCTTCAAGGTTTATGCCGCCAAAGCTTGGCTCCATCAGCGCGACAGCCTCGATAAATGCTTCCGGGTCTTCGGTCGCAAGCTCGATATCGATCGAGTCGACATCGGCGAACCGTTTGAACAGCACCGCCTTCCCTTCCATCACGGGCTTCGAAGCGAGAGCACCGAGATTGCCGAGACCGAGAATGGCGGTGCCGTTGGAGATTACCGCGACGAGGTTCGCGCGGGCGGTGTAGCGCGCGGCGAGCGAAGGTTCGTCGGCGATCGCTTCGACCGGCGCGGCGACGCCTGGCGAATAGGCGAGGCTGAGATCGCGCTGCGAGGTCATCGGCTTGGTCGCGACGACCTCCAGCTTACCGGGCCGGATCGTCTCGTGGTAAAACAGCGCCTCGCGCGTGGTGAAGCCGCCCTGTCGCCCAGGTCGCTGCCCGCCTTGGTTCTCGTCCGCCATGTATCCCTTTTCCGTTACGGCAAATGCTCTTCGTGCAAGCGCTTAGCGGGGCGCGCGCGCAAACGATAGGGGAAACACGGACCATACCCGTTCCGAATCGCTTCGGCTCTGGGTAGTCCGGTGGAATGGCCGCCAAACCCACCCCGATGATGGAGCAATATCTCGCGCTCAAGGCGGAAGCCGAGGGCTCACTGCTGTTCTATCGGATGGGCGATTTCTTCGAGCTGTTTTTTGACGACGCCCGAAAGGCCGCGGGTATTCTCGATATTGCTCTGACAACGCGCGGCGAGCACGGCGGCGAAGCTGTCCCCATGTGCGGCGTGCCTGTCCATTCGGCGGAGGGTTACCTCGCACGGCTGATCAAGGCAGGGCAGCGCGTCGCTATCGCTGAGCAGGTGGAGACACCCGACGAAGCCAAAGCGCGCGCGAAGCGGGAGGGCAAGCCTTCGTCGAAAGCCTTGGTGAAGCGCGACATCGTGCGCTTTGTGACGGCGGGAACGTTGACCGAAGAAGCGCTGCTCAATCCCCGCTCGGCCAACGTGCTTGCCGCGCTCGCCGAGGTGCGGGGAACGATTGGGATCGCAAGCTGCGACATTTCGACCGGGGCGATGGTGCTCGAAGAGTGCACGCCCGAATTGCTAGGCGCGGAACTTGCTCGAATTGGTGCGACCGAGGTGGTCGTGCCCGAAGACTGGGAGCACGGCCCGGACGAGGCGACCTTCCATGCTCGAAGTACCTTTTCCAGCGACGCTGGAGCAAAGCGGCTGAAATCGGTCCACGGCGTCGCGACGCTCGATGGCTTCGGAGATTTCTCGCGCGCTATGCTGGCTGCGGCAGGCGGGCTCATCGCCTATCTCGACCATGTCGGGCGCGGCTCGCTGCCGCTGCTCCTTCCGCCGGTCGTCAGGGCCAGTGCTTCGGGCATGGCGATGGATGAGGCGACCCGCGCGAGTCTCGAGATTTTGGAGAGTCAGCAAGGTGGCCGCGCTGGAAGCCTGATTGCGACCGTCGATCGCTGTGCAACCGGTGCAGGATCGCGGCTGCTTGCTCAAGACCTCTCCGCGCCGCTACTCGATAGCGATGCGATCGAAGAACGGCTCGCGCTGGTGAAGTTCTGGCGTGACCGTCCGATCGAACGTGCAGACCTGCGCGATACACTGCGCGCCCTGCCCGATATCGGAAGGGCGTTGGGACGGATCGTCGCTGGCCGAGGAAGTCCGCGCGATCTTGGGCAGGTGCGCGATGGGTTTGCGGAAGCGGGTCGCATTCACGAACAGTTGAGCCTCGAAGTCGATCGCCCCGCCCTCCTCGAAACGTTGCTCCCCCGTCTCGTCGGCCATGGAGCTTTGGTCGATCATCTGTCGCGCGCGCTCATTGCCTCGCCCCCGACCGAGCGGGCCAATGGCGGTTTCATCGCGGAAGGATACGACGCCAGCCTCGACGAACTGCGCGAGATTTCGGGCAATGCCCGCAGGGCGATCGCCGCGATGGAGGCCCGCTACCGCGACGAGACCGGCATCGCGTCGCTCAAGATCAAGCACAACGGCGTGCTCGGATACTTTATCGAGGTCCCGAGCCGCCACGGCGATAAGCTGATGGAACCCGATAGCGGCTTCACCCATCGCCAGACGATGAAAGGCGCCGTGCGGTTCAATTCGCTCGCACTGCACGAGGAAGCCTCGCGCATTTCCGAGGCAGGCGGACACGCGCTTGCCGCCGAGGAAGCGCATTTCGAAGATTTGATCGGCGAAGTTGCTGCAGCGCGAGAAGCCATCGCCGCGACCGCTGCCGCCCTAGCACGGATCGATGTGGCGGCAGGCAATGCCGAACGCGCGGCGGAAGGCGACTGGACCCGGCCCGATATCACGGATGGCGATGAACTCGCGATCACGAAAGGCCGCCACCCGGTGGTCGAGGCCGCGCTTGCCAAGGCGGGCGAGCGCTTCGTCGCAAACGATTGCACGCTCGATCGAACCGACCGCTTGTGGCTCATCGGCGGGCCGAATATGGGCGGCAAGTCGACCTTCTTGCGCCAGAATGCGCTTATCGTTCTGCTTGCACAGGCGGGATGCTTCGTTCCTGCCGAAGCCGCCCGGATCGGCATTGTCGACCGCCTGTTCAGCCGCGTCGGCGCGTCGGACAACCTGGCGCGCGGCCGCTCGACCTTTATGGTAGAGATGGTTGAGACAGCGGCGATCCTGAGCCAGGCGACGACCAGGAGCTTCGTCATTCTCGACGAAGTCGGGCGCGGAACATCTACTTATGACGGGCTCGCGCTTGCTTGGGCGGTGGTCGAGGCCGTGCATTCGCGCATTGCGTGCCGCTGCCTGTTCGCCACGCATTACCATGAGCTCTCACGGCTTGCAGACAGCTGCGAAGCGCTGTCGCTCCACCATGTCCGCGCACGCGAGTGGAAAGGCGATCTCGTCTTGCTTCACGAACTTGCCGAAGGGCCTGCCGACCGTTCGTACGGTCTTGCGGTTGCGAAGCTCGCAGGGGTCCCGGACCAGGTTGTAAAACGCGCGAGCCAAGTGCTCGAAAAACTCGAGCAGGCGCGTACGGAAACCGGCGGGATTGCCGCAGGACTCGGAGAATTGCCGCTATTCGCAGCCGCAGCTCAGGAGGCAGAGTCCCAGTCTGCACCGGAAGAGCGCCTCGCAGAGCGCCTGGCAGAGACCGATCTTGACGCGTTGAGCCCGCGTGAAGCGCTTGATTTGTTGTATGAATTGAAACGCGAGTTTGCTTCTACCGATCCTTAACCGATGCGATGATATGGACTTTCCCTATGAAGGAAGTCCTCAATCCTAAGGTGGCGCTCGCCTTTGTCGGCGTGATTATCGCCGTCGTTCTGATGTTTGTAGGCACAGAGGACGATCCGGGCGGCTTGCATCGGACGGTCCAGGCGCTCGACGAGAACGACGCAGCGCCGGAACCCCGTTCGCAGCGGGAATATCCAAGCGAACTTCAAGACGAGTCGCTTCCCGAAGAGGGGGATGACGAAGAAGATCGCGAAGAAGCGTCCTCGGTGGAATGGGCGAGTGATGACGATCTCGTCGATCGGACGGAAGGTTTCAATACGAAGCCGCAGCCCAAAATCGGTCCTTTCCGGCCGATCCCACAGCGTGAAACCAGCCCGCAATCAGGGCCGGGTCCGCTTTCCGAAGAGGCGAAGGCCGAGATCCGGGCAAAATTCGGCGAGTAGTCTCGACCCGCGTTGGAGGCGCTTACTCGCGCTCCTTGCCTTCATATTTGTTCGTGTCGTCATCGTGATTGGGTTCACCGGCGAAAGCGCCGTTGTCGATGTGACCGCTATCTTCCATTTCGCGCATCTGATCGATCATGTCGGTTTCGTGGCCAGCGACCCCATCAACTGAAACCGTTTCAACCTTTCGGCTTTCGGTGGCACCCGGTGCGCTTGTGGCGCCGTCCTGCGCTTGTTCGGCGACCTCCTGTGCCTGGTCGCGATGATCGTCCTGTTCGTCGTTGTGCATTTCGGACGCGAGGTCGGCCTGGCGCTCTTCCTGGCTGCGGACGGGGATATCTTGGTCGGTCATGCAAATTCTCCTTTTGCATGATCAACGAGAAAGGCTGCGGCGGGGTTCCGAATTAGCGAGTGGGAACAGGAGCCTCGCCGGAATAGTCGTAAAAACCGCGACCGGTCTTCTGGCCGAGCCAGCCGGCCTCGACATATTTCACCAGCAGCGGCGCGGGGCGATACTTGCTGTCGCGGGTGGTCTTGTAGAGCACATTGATGATGTCGAGGCAGGTATCGAGGCCGACGAAATCGGCGAGCTGCAACGGACCCATCGGATGATTGAGACCCAGGCGGCAGCCCTTGTCTATATCCTCGATCCCGGCAGTGGACTGGCCGAGCACGAACACCGCTTCATTGATCATGGGCAGGAGGATACGATTAACGACGAAGCCCGGCTCGTCCTGACTGAGAACGACCTGCTTGCCGAGCCCTTCCGCAAAAGCAGTCACGCGGTCAGTCGTTTCCTTGGCTGTCGCAAGGCCGGGAATCACTTCGATCAGGCCCATGACCGGAACCGGGTTGAAAAAATGCAAGCCGATGAAGCGCTGCGGGTCAGGCGAATGATTTGCCATGCGAGTAATGGGGATAGAGCTGGTGTTCGAAGCCATGATCGCCCCGTCTGCGAGGACTTTCCCTGCATTTTCAAAGATCGCGTTCTTGATCTCTTCGCGCTCGGTCGCGGCCTCGATGATGAGGTCGGCCTCCGCCATCGGTGCGTAACCTGCGACGGGCGTGATCTTCGTCAGTAGCGCTTCTGCCGCTTCGGCTTCGATCTTGCCACGACCGACGAGTTTGGTGACTGCTTTCTCGATATTCGCCTTGCCAGCCTCGGCGTGCGCGAGATCGATGTCGGAGAGCATCACGGGCATTCCGTGCTGGGCGACGGTCTGGGCGATACCGGTCCCCATCTGACCGGCGCCGATAACGGCAATGTTGCGCATTTCAATGATCCCTTCGCAAGTGCAGCAATTGCGCGGGCCCTAGCTGGGAAGTCGAGTGCTGGCTAGCGATTAGCGCCCGGCACCCACTTTGCGTCCGCCTTGCCATCGTCGTTGAGCACGCGCGCCATGACGAAGAGCAAATCCGAGAGGCGGTTGACATATGATGTCGCTAAGGGGTTCACGGGGGTCTCAGCCGCCATCGCCGCAAGGGCGCGCTCGGCAGAGCGCGTGGTTGCACGGGCAACGTGGACACGGGCTGCAGCCTCGCTGCCGCCGGGGAGGACAAAGCTGGTCAGCGGTTCGAGACGCTCATTGAAAGCATCGATTTGATTCTCGATCCACTCCACCTGAGAAGCGACCACCCGCAACACCATCTCGGAGGGTTCGAAATCGCCGTCTTCGGATGGCGTTGCGAGATCCGCACCAAGATCGAACAGATCGTTCTGAACCCGGGTGAGAACGTCACGCAATGCACGATCCTGGACTGCGCAAATCGCACTGCCGATTGCACTGTTTGCTTCATCGACTTCGCCGATCGCCGCAATGCGCGCGGAATACTTCGGGCAGCGCGAACCATCGACCAACCCAGTCGTGCCATCATCGCCGGTTCGGGTGTAAATTTTGGTGAGTTTGACCATGAAGCGCGCCCTAGCGCGGTCTTCGCACCCGCGTCTAGCGCGAGAGCATTAGGATGAGAGCAACGACCGCAATGGCGGCAGCCTGGTACTTGATGCGCGCGAACATTGCCTTGTTCTGCATCAGTTGCATGTCGGTTGCGGTTTCGCCTTCGCCGGTTTCGAGGTCGATCTTGGTCGTTTTCATGAAAGCGACAACCCCGCGCACGAGCGAGACGACCACCATGATCGCGAGGACAACGAGTACGGCGACGAGAAAATAGGTCATGGCTGCTAATTGGGTGCTCCGGGCTCAAATTCCAGACTGCATTTGCTGCAAGCGCAGTTGCTCCGCAAGCGCGAGACCATCCTCGCCCGCCTCGCGCCTGTCGGCAAGCGAGGGAGATCCCCGGCTCTTCGAAAGTTTTTTGCCCTCTTGGTCCAATAGCAGTTTGTGATGATGCCAGTGAGGGACAGGTAGCTTCAGAAGCTCTTGCAGGATGCGGTGAATATGGGTTGCAGCAAACAGGTCGGCGCCGCGTGTCACCAGCGTCACCCCGTCTACTGCATCGTCGAGCGTCGCGGCCAGATGATAGCTCGCTGGCAATTCCTTGCGCACGATCACGACGTCGCCGAATTCGCGCGGATCCGCGACTATCGAACCGGCCTCCTCATCGGTCCAGACGAGTTCGCCGAGATGAATAAGCGCCTTGTCGACATCGAGCCGCAGCGCCGCGGGCTGGTCATGCTTCAGCAGGCGCCCCTTGCAGGTGCCGGGATAAACCATCCCATCGGGGCCCCGCCGCGCGCCCAGCGCCTCGATCTCCTTGCGCGTGCAGGTGCATGGATAAAGCATGCCCTGTCGGAAGAGCTCATCCGCCGCCTCGCGGTAGCTCTCGATCCGGGTCGATTGCGCGGGTACTTCCTCCCATTCGAGGCCGAGCCATTCGAGATCGCGACGAAACTCGTCAGCGAATTCTGGGCGCGACCGCGGCCCGTCGATGTCTTCTATCCGCAACAGGAACTGACCGTCCGCAGCTTTCGCAAGGTCGTGCGCGAAAATCGCGGAATATGCGTGGCCCAGATGCAGGTGGCCGTTCGGGCTCGGCGCGAAGCGCGTAACCGTTTCGGGTGCGGATTCCATACAAGTGCCCATGCCACAGCGACAATCAAGAGGCTATCCACAAGCCATCCACAAGCTGCCCCTGTGGATATACACTGCGTCACGGGTTTGACTCAGAAGCCTGTCAAGCCATGCTCCGATCAATCAGGGAGGAACGCGAGACGTGTTCAAGAGCGAACTGATCGAAACGGCGGCGAAGTTCCGCTCGATTGAAGAAGATCCGACGCGCAATCTTTCGGGCTGCCCCGCGCTTGTCCTCAACGCTGATTACACTCCTTTATCCTACTATCCATTGAGCCTGTGGCCGTGGCAGACCGCGATCAAGGCAGTGTTCCTGGACCGGGTGGACATTGTCGCGAGCTACGAACGCGAAGTTCATTCGCCCAGCCTCGACATGAAGATTCCGAGCGTGATCGCGCTCCGGCAATATGTGAAGCAAAGCGAATTCCCGGCCTTCACCCGGTTCAACGTCTTCCTGCGCGACAAATTCGAATGCCAGTATTGCGGTCGCGGCGACCATCTCACCTTCGATCATGTGCTCCCGCGCCGCCTTGGAGGCAAAACTACGTGGGAGAATATCATCACGGCCTGCGCGCCGTGCAACATGAAGAAAGGCGGGCGGACGCCAAAACAGGCGCACATGCCAGTGCGGATGAAGCCGATCCGCCCGACCAGCTGGCAATTGCAGCAGCATGGCAAGCAATTCCCGCCCAACTACTTGCACGAAACCTGGCGCGACTGGCTCTATTGGGACATCGAGCTCGAGGCATGATCAAGCCTGGCTGACACTCAGATGTGTTGATTTGACTCGACCTTTCCAGCGGAAAGGCGCAAGCCGCGCTTGCAGTTTCGGGAAGGGGGTACAGTGCAGCACCTGCTAGCGAAATATGGCCAGATCGCCGACCTGCTCGAGGAGGAGGAACAGGCGTTTCGCGACCTTGCATCGGTCAAGCGAGAATACCCCGCCGGTTCTTCCATCGTAACCAGCGAGCTTGAGGACCCGGACCAGCTCTTCATCGTTGAGGAAGGACGCCTCTTCGCCTCGCAAGAACTTCCCAACGGGCAGCGCGCAATCACGCGTCTCTATTTTCCTGGCGACATCATGGGCACGGCAAATATCCCGTTCGAGCGTGCGACGCAGTCGATCACTGCGAACACTGCGGCTGTGATTTACGTTTTCCCTCGCAGAAATCTTGTAAATGCGTTTACCCAGCTGCCTCGTGTCGCGGCGGTATTCTACACTTTTGCAGCCCTGGAAAACGCCATTCTCAACGATCGGCTCGTCTCGATCGGCAGGACACGCGGACGAGCCAGGTTGGCGTCACTGTTGCTCGAGATTTCAGCTCGGGAAAACCTGACGACCAAAGGGGACGCGTCCTCATGCAACCCCATGCTGACCCAGGAACAGATGGGCGATGCGATCGGGCTCACCGTCGTCCAGGTCAATCGGCTTTTCAAGGAAATGACCGATGCCGGGCTAATTCGGCGCGATAGCGGGAAAATCGAATTTCTCGACAAGCACGGTCTGGAGGAACTCGGCCAGTTTCGCGATCGTTACCACGATCTGGATATCGACTGGTTCAAGACGGAATTCTGAACGCCCAGTGGGTCCAGGTGCCCCGCCGGGTGGTAGGACCCGGCGGGGCGAGGCCTATCCGCGACTTCTGCGCCAGCCGTGGACAAGCCTCATTCTAACTGGATCGGAGCAACGCTGCCTGAAACCAATCAGCAGCCGCTCTTTGTATTAGCGGAAATCACACGCCAGAGACCGTTTTCCTCGGCCAGCTGCAGCCGGCAAATGAGGTCATTGCCCTGGTAAAGATCGGCCCAATTACCCTCCGCGACGCGCTTGGCCGCATCGAGCGCGCCCGCGGTCGAGTGGGCATTGAACGACAAAGTCGTCTCGCTCGTCTGATCATCGGGAACGAACCTGAGTGAAAATTTCAGCATTCGCGACCTCCCTATGCGAGGTGCGTAGCTGTACCGGGGGATCGCGCCTTATACTTTGATAAGTCGGGTCGGGAATTTCGCGAAATCAGGTCACGACGGCACGCCGATTGAATTCGGACTTCCGCCATTCGCCGGATCCGAGAACTTCACCGAGATGGCCAACTGCCTCGACCATATCGCGGAAACGAAGATAGGCAGGCGCAAAGCCCAATCGCAAAATGTCCGGATCTCGGAAGTCTCCGATAACACCGCGCGCGATGAGTGCCTGGCAGATGGCGTGCGCGTGCTCGTGCCGGAACGAAAGCTGGCTTCCCCTTTGGCCGCTGTTCGGCGGACTGACGAGTTCCAACTCAAGGCCACTCTCCTCCATACACTCGAGAAAGAAATCGGAGAGCGCGCGCGACTTCTGATGCAGGCGCTCTACGCCTATTCCCGCGATCAGGTCGATTCCCACTTCGAGCGCGGCGAGGCCAAGCACGGGCGACGTACCGCAGAGCAGTTGCTCGATCCCAGGCGCGGCGTCGTAGTCGTCGGAAAAGGCAAAGGGCGCTGAATGTCCGAACCAGCCGGTCAGTGGCTGTGCAAGATCCGCATGGTGACGCTCCGCGACAAAGGCGAAGGCGGGCGCTCCAGGGCCGCCACACAAATACTTGTACCCGCATCCCACCGCGAAATCGGCATTTGCTGCGTTGAGATCGACCGGCAACACACCGGTGCTGTGCGACAGGTCCCACAGAACCATCGCACCCGCCTCATGCGCCGCTCTTGTGAGCAGTTCCAGGTCGAACAGCTCGCCGGTCTTGTAATGCGCGTGGGTAAGCATCAGCAGGGCGACGTCCCCATCAATAGCGTCGGTGAGGCTGGCGCGGTCCGCAAGGCGGCGTTCTGCGAGTCCCTGTTTTTCGAGCCCCGCAATCATGTAAAGATCGGTAGGGAAGTTTCCCGGCTCGGAGAGTATGACTTTTCGGCCGGTCTGCATGTCGAGCGCTGCGGCGATCAGTTTGAACAAGTTCACACTGGTGCTGTCGCAGGCAATCACTTCGTTGGGGCTCGCGCCGATCAGTGGCGCGATCTTGCCGCCAATGCGGCTGGCCATTTCGAACCAGCCTGAATCGTTCCATGACCGGATGAGACCCTCGCCCCACTCTTCTTCGATGACTTGCAGCATTCGCTCCGGGGTCGCTTTGGGAAGCGCACCCAGTGAATTGCCATCGAGATAGATTATCCCTTCGGGCAACGAAAAGCGTTCGCGGAAACCGCTCAGGGGATCGGCGGCGTCAAGCTCGCGGGCCCGCTCCCATCTGTTTTCGGTCATGCCAATTCTCGCAGCACGGCGCGAACGGGCGAGGCATCGCCGCCGGCGATCGGCAGCGGCAAGGCGATGAGTTCGTAGCGCCCCTCGGGTACGTCATCGAGGACGAGGCCTTCGAGCACCCGGAGGTCGTGCTTGAGCACCGTCTTGTGCGCCTCCATCGTTTTGGAATCCTGAGGGTCGATCGAAGGACCGTCGATCCCGACGAGCTTTACGCCCTGCACCGCTAGCCACTCGATCGTCTCGGGCGCTATCGCGGTGGTTGCATCGTCCCACTTTTCGTGCGGAAATCGCTCGAATGTCCTAAACAAGACACGGTCTGCCGAGCGCAAATGAGGCAGGTCCTCAACGCCGATCAGCGCGCCAACACCGCGTGCATCGATGACGAGACACTCGCCAAGATAAGGCTCAAGATCGACTGTCGCGATATCGGGCGCAGTCTCGCTATAATGGAGAGGAGCGTCGGCATGCGCGCCGGAATGGGTGGACATGGTGATCGCCGAAACATTGACCGGCGAGCCTTCTCTCATCTTCCATGTGCCCTCTTGCCGGAAAGCGGTATCGCCGGGCCAGACCGGAAGCTCCGGCCCGAGCAGCTGCGAGATGTCCCAGATACGCCTGCTCATATCGCGGTCCGCACGCTCAGCAATTCGGGGAAAAACGCTTGTTTGAGCACGCCTTCGAGATAAGGCACGCCCGGCGTCCCACCCGTGCCCCGCTTGAAGCCTATAATACGCTCGACCGTTTTCAGGTGACCGAACCGCCATCGCTGGAAATGGTATTCGAGATCGACGAGTTTTTCTGCCAGCTCGTAGAGATCCCAATGCGCCTGCGGATCGCGATAGATTTCGGCCCATGCCGCTTCAACGCTCGCATTATGCAAGTAGGGCGCATCGCTATCGCGCTCCAGGATTTCCGCATCGATTTTGAAGCCACGTCTGGACAGCAACCGGATCGACGCATCGTAAAGGCTGTCTCGCTTGGTTTCGGCTTCCAGCCGTTGTGACCAGCGACCGGTTTTTTCGTGCAAGCGGATGTGTTTCTGGTCGCGACCGCCGAGCATGAATTCCATCATCCGATATTGCGGTGACTGGAATCCGCTCGAAGCGCCGAGATGGGGGCGGATGCGCGAGTAATCGTGCGGGGTCATCGTGCTCAACACATCCCAGCTTTGGATGAGCTGTTGCTGCGCGCGCGCGACGCGGGCGAGCATTTTGAACGCCGGACGCAAATCGTCCGCCTCAATGCATCCGCGAGCCGCCGCCAATTCATGCAGACACAATTTGAGCCACAACTCGCTGGCTTGATGGACGACGATGAAGAGCATCTCGTCATGCGCGCCCGAGGCGGGATGCTGCGCGTCGAGGATCTTCGGTAGGTCGAGATAGCTCGTATAGGTGACGTTTTCGGCCATGCCCGTCCCCTAGCGCGCCAGCTTCCGAAAAGGAATTACCCCTCGATCACCCGTGTCTCGGGATGATGCTTGTCGAGGTGCTTCTTGATGATCCGCAGGTTGCGCGTGTTGGAGCGAAATACGAAATCGGCCGCATCGCCCACGAGCGGGATCAAACCGAGCGCGGAGTCGAAAGCAACGTTGGCCCCCATGCGCGTAAGCTGCAATTTCGACATGCCGAGGTTGCGCGCCTCCCAAACGATATAGGCGCCAAGCGCGGCGGTGACGATATCGCCCACGACAGGAACGAGACCTATGATCGCATCCAGTCCGATCGGCATGTTTACGCCGGGAATGCGCAAGCTGCGCTCAAGCAGCATTTCCACCGCTTCGACGCGTGCGCGAACCGATGCCGGATCGGTGCCGCTCGTCAGTTGCAGACTCAGGACCTGCGGTCGTTCGGGGCCGTTCATGTGTACTCCTTGCCGCCCTTATGTGGTGGGTTGGGAAAGCGGGAACAAGGGGTGGAGGCCCCACTGGTTCGCGACATAGCCGTTCACGGCACCGCGTACGAGTGACCAGCGGACTGGGGCGCCGAGCGGGATAAAGACCTCTTCTTCAACCATTGCCGCGTGCGCTTCGGCGAGTATGCGCTCTTTCGCGACCGGATCTGTGATCGAGAGAGACTGACGCACAAGTGCATCGGCTTCGGGTGCGCACAGGCCGATTTCAAGCTCGCAGTTGAACTGGTTGAGATACCAGCGAGGCGACGAATAGCGCGCCAGGCGGTCCCGCAGTTCTAGATCGGCGCCCGCGCCTGGCCTCACCTTGACAAGTTGGATTCCGATACGGTTCCATGCCTGCTCGAACTGCTCGAACAGGATATCGCTGCCCGGACCCTCCGGCAGGCCGACTCGCAAGACCACGTCTTCTCCGCTCGCCGAACGATATTCGGCAATGCGCCTCGCTGCTATGGCGCGGCGTTCGTCGAGCGATAGATTTGCCCAGCGCGATGCAGGATAGGCGGGCGTGCTGAACTGGCCGGGCGGGATGATCCAGGTCGTGGGCTGCCAGCCGCCCAGACCGAAGGGCTGGATCAGTGCCTCGCGGTCAAGTGCCATGGAAAGCGCCTCGCGACGGGCCGCAGTGGCGAGCACGCCGCTGTCGTTGCGGATTGCCAACCCAAGCAAGCCTTGCGCCGGGTCGACCTGGATCGCGCCGCGCGAAAGAGGCCCGAGTTGCGCGAGCGGGAAGCTCGAAAGTCGTCCATTCAGAAGAAGATCGACCTCTCCATCTGCGAATGCTTCCACCGCGTTCTCGGCCGGAAGGGCACGAACCGAAATAACCCGTGCAGTTTCTTCCCAATCTTCCCGAGCGGGAAGCCCACGTGCCTCGGGCGGCAATGCGCTCAGTCTCGCCACAGGAGCTTCTTCATCGCGCGACGCCACCATGGGGCCTGCTCCGCTGCCGTTCTTGACGAAGCCGAGTTCGGGTTGGGCGAGCAGACGCAGGAATTCGGGCATCGGGCTCGACAGGCGCAACTCGACCACGCGACCGGTCATTGCCCTAACCTCCGTCACTTTGGCGAGATCGAGCCCAAGCGATGTGCCTTCGAGCCGCGCGATCGTATCGCGCAGCAGCGATCGAATGTCCTGAGCGGTGATGGGCTCCCCATCGGGCCATGTCGAGTTGCGCAGACGAAAGATGTAGCTGCGACCATCATCGGTCACGATCCAGCGTTCCGCGATTGCAGGCACGATCTGTCCCGCGGGATCCAGGGCAACCAACCCTTCGAATGACGCTGCGCGTAGGTGCTGGGCTGCCGGGGAAAGCCGCACGCCTTGCTGGAATAGGCTTTCAGGATCGCCGATTATGGCGACGTCGACGGGCCCCGAGCCGTTCGAGGGTCCGCACGCGCTTATGGTCAGCACGGTCAACAGAGGGAGAATGAATCGCTTCACATAGCGGCGCTTAGCAGCTTGCCGCGAATGGGTCAGCGCTTTCCAACAGGCTGCACGAGCCCCGTGTCTTCAGATCTTGCGCAGTGAGGTCGGATCGGGTGGCGTCGGCGCGCGGTAGCGCCATGAGCGTTCGAGAGTTTGCGCATCCGGCGGCGAGGTCGTGCCCGCGGGTTTCCGCGCAAGCTGGGAGTCGATTTCCTCGTCGAATGCGATGCCGAAGCGGTTGTCCTGAACCCAGGCAACGCTGCCCTCTACCGTGCCGACATTGCGCAATTCGATCTTGAGACGGTTGCCGCGCTGCACACGGATGTTGCCTTCGCCCATCATTCCGCCGTCGGACAAGTTGCGGACGCGGACCTTGTGCGCTTCTTCGTCCTGTTCGACCTGAACCTGCGCAAGCTGGAACAAGCTGTCACGTGACACTGTGCGTGTTTCAAGACCTGACATCGTCGGATGGCCTCCTTGGGCTCGATTCGTTTATTTTGCGACCTGCATCACAGCGGCGAAAACATCGCATCTGCGCGCAAGCGAGCGCTAGGAATTCTAGGTAAACGAACCGTAAAGGAGAAGCACCGAACCGGTGCAGATGGTGGCCGCGTCCCAAAGTGATACGGGAGAAAGCAGGAGACTGAATCCATGCCCGGAGACAGGCCCCCGGTGCAACGGCTCTCTAGTCGTCGCGGGAGATCTTTTCGTTGCGCTCGTGCGCTTCCTGTGCCTCGACTGTCATTGTCGCAACAGGGCGCGCAATCAGCCGTCGCAAACCGATCGGGTCACCTGTTACCTCGCAATAGCCGTATTCGCCTTCATCCAGGCGACGCAGAGCCGCATCGATCTTCGAGACAAGCTTGCGCTGGCGATCACGGGTGCGCAGCTCGATACCCCAATCGGTTTCGCTGGAAGCGCGGTCGTTGAGATCCGCCTCGCGGATTGGCCCGTCGGCGAGCGATTGCAGGGTGTTTTCGGCTGCATCGCGGATCGAGCGTTTCCATTCGATCAGCAGCATTCGAAAATATGCCTGCTGCAGCTCGTTCATATATTCTTCGTCTTCGCTCGGCGTGTAATCCGGCGGAAGCATGCTTTTCGCGTTTTCGAGAATTTCTGTTTCTTTAGAAGCCGCCGTGGCCATGAGATCCTCTTGTCCCAAACACTTCGCGCAAGACCTTCCTCTACCAACGCCCGGACATTTCCGTTTGCGTCGTTCCACCTCGGCAAGTCGTCACTTGGCGGGCCTATACGGAAGGTCCATCCGGCGCACAAGGCGTTTGCACGATGCTTTTTTCCCAACCTGTTCAAATGTGTCTTCGGGCGACGGAATAGCAGCAGACAATTGCCAAGCCGTTGCCTTCGACGGTGGAAAATTCACCTCAGCGTTAACCAATTGTTGACCATGATCCGCAAGTTCTGGGTCTGCACGGTTCGCAATTGGGGGCTGGACCGGCAGAAAACGGGGAATGCTACATGAAACTCACGCCGCTCAACGGAGGTGAATTCGAACAGGTTACCAATGCCGAGACCGATCTGGTCGTCGCACATTGTCTTGCCGCAGCTTCCGGCGGGGACGTGGCTGCGCTGTTCGATTTGGGTGTCGCTTTTTCGACCGGGTCAAACGGGGTGACCTGCGATCTCATCGAAGCGCACAAATGGTTCAATATTGCCGCTTCGCGCGGTCACGAAGAAGCCGGCTGGTGCCGCGCAGACATATCGGATGAAATGACCGCTCGCGAAATCGCCGAAGCCCAGCGCCGTGCGCGTCAGTGGCTTGCCGACGAACGTCGTAAAGCTGCCTAATCTTTCTTGAAAGGCGTTCGCTCGCCGAGGAAAACCTGGTCGGTCGCCACACCCTCGCGTTCGCGCTCGAGGAACTCAGCGATCGCTTCGCGAACGCCGGGGTCGGCGATCCAGTGGGCGGAATGGGTCTGGACCGGTTCATATCCGCGGGCCAGCTTGTGACCACCCTGGGCGCCAGCTTCTACACGCGACAGGCCGCGCTCGATCGCAACATCGATGGCCTGATAGTAACACAGCTCGAAATGCAGGAAGCGCACATCCTGCGTGCAGCCCCAATATCTTCCATATAGCGCCTCCTCACCGATGAAGTTGAGCGCGCCCGCGATCGGCATGTCATTGGCATAAGCGAGTATCAAAACGATCTTCTCTCTCATGCGTTCGCCGAGCAGGGTAAACGCCTCTCGGGTCAAATAGGGCGTCCCCCACTTGCGGGCTCCGGTGTCCTGATAGAATATCCAGAACGCGTCCCAGTGCTCCGGCTTGATATCGTCGCCGGTCAATCTTTCGATTCGCATTCCCGCTTTGGCAGCCGCGCGTTCCTTGCGGAGATTCTTTCGCTTGCGTGAGGAGAGCGCGCCGAGAAAATCCTCGAATGTAGCGTAGTCGCGATTGAGCCAGTGGAACTGGATATCGTTGCGGATCAGCCAGTTAGCCGCCTCGAACAACGGAACCTGCTCCGGCTCGATAAAGGTCGCGTGAGCGGAAGACAGGCCGTTCTGCAAGCATACCGCTTCAGCGCCCCTAAGCAGGTGCGGCGCAAGGGATCTATCCGACAGCAGCAGGCGCGGTCCGCTCGCCGGCGTGAAGGGTGCGGCGATCTGGAGCTTGGGATAGTAGCGCCCGCCGGCCCGGTGGAATGCGTCGGCCCAAGAGTGATCGAACACGTATTCGCCCTGGCTGTGCCCCTTGGCATAGCTCGGCATTGCGGCGAGCAGCTTGTCGTCGCCATCGGTAATTACGATCGGCACAGGATCCCAGCCGGTTCCTTCGCCGACGCTGCCGGAGTCTTCGAGCGCGGTCAGGAATTCGTGACTGACGAAGGGATTGCGGTTACCGCCGAGCGCGTTCCATTCCTCGGCATCGAATTGGCGAACGAGCGGAGCGAGACGCACAGTAAGCTCATTGCGGGCAGGATCGTCTTCGCTCACGCCAGCCCTTCCCCTTCGCTGATAAGCGCATCGGCATGCAGCAGCGCGCGCGCGCGGGTCTCTGGCGAGTTAACCGTCCAGGTGAGGATCGGAAGCCCCTTTGCGCGCAGTCCGGCGACCCATCGGCTCGGCAGGGCCGCGATATGGTAGGCGAGGAAATCCGGCTTAGCGATCCAATAGGCCAGCCGCCTCTGCCATGCTTTCTGTGTGTAGCCATGTTCGTCTTCGCGCATGACGAGACCACAGGGCGTTTGCGGGGAGTTTCTCCTGAACCATCGCGCGACGCGCGGGTCGAAGCTCATTACCGCGTGCTCGCCTTCATAGGATTGAAGAAGGTCGCGGACTGCACTGCACGTGCGCTCGACATCGTAGCCGCGCTTGGACTTGATCTCGATGAGGAGCGGCACTTGCCCGGCGATGTGCTCAAGCAGCCGCGTCAATGTGGCAGGAGCTTCCTCGCTGCCCGAATAGCGAAACCGGCCGAGTTCCTTGGCCGTCATGCTTTCGGTCTCGCCGTGCTGGCCCGTCAGCCGGAACAGGTCCCAGTCATGGAAAACCACCGGCTCATCGGCGCTCCGCTGGATGTCGCATTCGACGCCCATCCCGGCTGCAATGGCCGCTTCGGCAGCCGCAAGCGAGTTTTCAGGCACGCCGTCAGAATGCAACCCGCGATGGGCATATTCACATTTGGTAAGCCAGCCGGGAGCCTTGGGTCGCGTCATCCGGCGATGGCGATGATCGCATCCACTTCAACCGCAGCGCCCAGCGGCAGGACCGGGACGCCGACCGCTGCTCTTGCGTGGCGGCCCTTTTCCCCGAAGACGTCGAACATCAGGTCGGATGCACCATTCGCGACCTTGGGCTGGTCGGTGAAATCGCCGGCCGAGTTTACGAAAGCGCCGAGCTTCACAATCCGCTCCACCTTGTCGAGCGGGATGAGTGCGGACTTCAGTTGAGCAAGGATCATCAACCCGCAGGCGCGTGCGGCTGCCATCCCTTCTTCAAGGCTCACATCTTCGCCCAGCCGCCCGGTGACGAGATTCCCATCGACGAACGGGAGCTGGCCAGACACATGGGCAAAACCGCCTTGCACGACGACAGGGACGTAGCTTGCGACCGGGGCGGCCGCTTCCGGCAGGACAATTCCGAGTTGCTCCAGACGTGCTTCGATACTCATGCGGGGATCCCCTCCAGTTTATTCATCAGCCAAGGCAACGCTTCGGACCAACGGTCGATCCGGGCATCGGCGTGTCCTGCCTTGTGCGCGCAATCGATCGCGCCGGCGATCAAGGGTTCTCCGCACATGTGCAAACGCACGACATGGGGCGCGGTCTCGGCGACCGAATGATGGTGCTGCGGCAAGTCATCGATAAACGCCGCACGGCTCGGCTGGAATTCGGCGATAATCTTCTCGAGCGCCGGCCCCTTCGGTCCCTGGTTGGTAAATACAGGGGCCTTTATACCCACCGCTTCCAATTGTTCCGCGCGCATGTCGCGGCGCTCGTCGACGAGATTTGTGAGGATTACGACATCGGCATACTCGGACAGTGTGTTGATCGCCTCGACTGCGCCATCGATCGGTTTCTGACGCCCCATCTCGGTATCGAAAAACCCGCCGAGCATTTTCCAGACGTCGGAGGCCTCGAGCAACTCGCCCGTTTCCTGCCAGCGCAGCGCCTCGCCGAAATTGGCACCATCGAGGTTGAAATCGACGCCTTGGCTCTCTTCGAGCCATTCCTTGAAATGGGCGACCATGTGCAGCAGCACTTCGTCGCAATCGCTGATGATAAGAGGGCGGCTCATCGGGACAGTTCCTGTCGGGCGGCGACCAGTTCCTCGGGCGTGACGGCAAGCGCCTCTGCCGCGCGGATCAGGTCGGGTTCGTGGTTGGCGAGAAAGTCGAGCGGCGCTGCCAGTACAGACGAATCACCCAGCCCGGCCCTGAGAGTGTCCGGGTCGAGTCCTGTCAGGCTCAGAAATCGCTGGGCGCGGTCATCATCCTCCAGCACCCAACCGAGCGCAGCAAGCGCAAGCGTGGGTGCCGGCAGAGCGCCGGAATGGTTCGAATCTTGGTAAGGATGCGGGATTGTAGCAGCCTCTTCGTCGGGGTAGTTAGCTGATGGACGCAATAACGGGGCGCATGTGATAAAGCGAATTATGGTTGTCGAGGACAACGACCTCAACAGGAAATTGTTCTGCGACGTGCTGAAAGCAAATGGATTCGCCGTCGAACCGGTGGCCGATGGGGAAATCGTGCTTGAAACAGCGCGTTCGGTCTCGCCCGATCTCATCATAATGGACATCCAGTTGCCCGGCGTATCGGGCGTCGACCTGATAGAGGCTGCGAAGCGCGATCTGAAACTTTCGGAGATCCCTGTACTTGCTGTCACTGCCTTTGCCGCGAAAGGCGACGAAGAACGCATTCGTGCTGCCGGAGCATCGGGTTACCTTGCGAAACCCGTTTCGATCATGCCCTTCATGAATGCAGTGAAGGAATTGCTTCCGCTCTAGGCGAGCTCGTTGAAATACTCAGCAGCATAGATGATCATCGTGATCAACAGGCCCGAGAGGAATATGCGGTATGCGTATCCAAGGAATCGGTACTTCCGACGATGGAGGATCTGCCCGTTCTGGTAGATATCGCGCAGCATTGTCCTGAACACTGCCTCGTCGTCTTCAAGTTCTTTGAGTAGATTGCGTTTCCATTCTTCTTCATCGACCTGGGTGAAATGTCCGAAGAACAGGACATTGAAGTGCGGATCACTGGCCGCGACGGATTTCGTTGTCGGCAAAACAGCAAGCACGGCGAAGAGCGAAGAGGTAAAGGCAGTCAGCGCGAGCGAGATCGTAGCAATCGTGATTTCACTTCCGATCAGGCGTGTCACGGAGAGCGAAAACACAACGAAAGTTGCGCCGATCAGAATATTCGCCTTCTGGTCTGCCATGCGCGAAAGAGTGAGCGTGTTGATCTGCGCAGTTCGGCAAAGGTGAATGGCATTGGCCGAGTAGTCAGGCGGGCAGTCTGCCGCGTCGCCGGGTGGCCCATCCGTTTTGTCGAGGCCTTCTTTTGTCACGCCACCTCACCCCCAAAATTGCACCATCCGGGAACCTGCCAGCAGTGCGAAAACTTGACAAGCTGCGTCCACAGCCGCTTTGCAGCCGTATTGCCATGGCAAATGCCAGACAGAGTGGAACAGAAAGTAGCAAGCCGACCATGACCGAAGCCGAAGTCGACACGCGCATCCGCGCCCTGATCGCGCCCTTCAACAAAAAGGGCATCGAGATCAGCGAAGGCACGACCTTCCAGAACGACCTGGAATTCGATAGCCTCACCGTGATGGATTTCGTGGCCGAGATCGAAGACGAGTTCGACATCATCATCAGCATGAACCAGCAGGCCGAAATCGAGAATTACGGACAGCTCGTTTCCGCCGTTCACAAACTGCAGGCCGATTCATGAGCGAAGGCATCGCGCAGGCGGACCAGCCGACCGAACTGGAAGGCGGCACGAAAGACCTGTTCTCCAAGTTCGACGACATCATCAACACCCGCGAAACGCTGCTGGCGAGCGGGGTCGAGGATCCGTACAACCTCGTCATGGAGAAGGTGCTGTCGCCCACCCGCGCAATCTGCAACGGGCGCGACACGATCCTGCTCGGAACCTACAATTACATGGGCATGACTTTCGATCCTGATGTCATCGATGCTGGCAAGCAAGCGCTCGCCGACTTCGGTTCGGGAACGACAGGAAGCCGCGTTCTCAATGGCACATACCAGGGCCACAAAGAGTGCGAGGACGCGCTCAAGGAATTTTACGGGATGGACCACGCCATGGTCTTCTCGACCGGGTACCAGGCCAATCTCGGCATTATCTCGACGATCGCGGGCAAGGGCGACTACGTCGTACTCGACATCGACAGCCATGCTTCGATTTACGATGGCTGCGCGATGGGCAACGCCGAGATCGTGCCCTTCCGTCACAACGATATCGAAGCGATGGAAAAACGCCTCAAGCGCATACCCGAGGACGCAGGCAAACTGGTCGTGCTTGAAGGCGTCTATTCGATGCTGGGCGATGTTGCGCCGCTCAAGGAAATGGTCGGGATCGCCAAGAAATATGGCGCGATGGTGCTGGTCGATGAAGCGCATTCAATGGGCTTTATCGGCGAGAACGGTCGCGGCGTCTGCGAAGAGCAGGGCATAATCGATGACTGCGACTTCATCATCGGTACCTTTTCGAAGAGCGTCGGGACGGTCGGGGGCTTCTGCGTTTCCAACCATCCAAAATTCGACATCATGCGGCTGGTGTGCCGTCCTTACGTGTTCACCGCCAGCCTCCCGCCGAGCGTGGTGGCGACGGCGGCGACCTCGATCCGCAAGCTGATGCACGGCGGGAACAAGCGCGCGCATCTGTGGGAGAATTCAAAGCGCTTGCATAAAGGCCTGCTCGATCTCGGCTTCGAGCTGGGAACGCAGGAACCGCAAAGCGCGATTATCGCCGTCATCATGCCCGATCTCCAGCGCGGGGCGATGATGTGGGAGGCTCTCTTGAAAGAGGGTCTTTACGTCAATCTCGCGCGCCCACCTGCGACACCTGCGGGCATGACTCTACTGCGCTGCTCGCTGTGCGCCGAGCATTCGAGCGAGGAAGTCGAAACGATCCTCAAGATGTTCGAGAACGCGGGCAAGGCGACGGGGATAATTGAGTAACCCACCGCGCAACACGGCCCGAGTTCGCTCAGGCCTCGTCCGAGTAGTAGATCGGTCCCAACGTGTCGATGACGGCAACCGCATCGAGTGCCTCGTCAGACGCGTTGGCCTCGTCGAGTAATTCGATTTCGAAGACGGTCTTGTAGCCGGTGAGCGTGCGCTCCCAGCTCGTGCCCCAGTAAACACCGTAGTCTCTGCGCGAATGGACAAGGAAGAAGGAATGGCCCTGCTCACGGGCGATTTCGGCTGCGCGCAGCAAAGTCATCTCCTGCACCATCGGCGCGGAAGTAGTCTGTCCATTGTACTCTACCTTGATAAGGCCATTTTCGAGCGTTTCGGACTGGAAGCCTTTCGTGCGTTCGAAACCGCCCAACAGGCTGAAGCCCATCGATAGCACTCCCCCTACCAAACCGCCGAGCACGTCCGGCCGCGACTTCTTGTAGTCGATAAGTCTGCGCGGATCTTCGGGGCGGATCAGCAGTGTTTCGGGGAGGGCCGAAAGATTCGGCAAAGAGGGCGCAGGGGCAGGCCCCAGGGTCGGCAATGCGGATAAGCTATCGGGAGCCTCGACCCGGGCGCGTTCATACTCACCATAGAGTTCGAGCGACTGAACGCTCGCGCTTAAACCGTGGCCATCGAGCAGGGAATTGACGTCCTCGGGCCGCCCCTCCCAAAGCGCGATGCGAGCCTCAACGAGTGCCTTTCGACTGGCAAGGTGTTGCTCGTCATACTTCATTAGCAAGGGCGCTGCGAACGCGTCGAGGCCGAGTACCTCGCCTTCCCCCTCGGCCCTTTTCCGGGTATTCGCCGCCACGGCTTCGTTGAGTTCGGTCAAACGCAGGCGCGCTTCGTCGACATGACCGGTCGCTGCTCGAGCGTAGGCGATATCGGCTCCGCGCCCATAGGAAGAAAGCCAGGACTGGAGAGCAGGCATAATGTCACCACCGCCGATAAGTGCCATCAGGTTGGGCTGGGATTGATAGGTCGGACGCTCCTCCCCCGCCTGCTCCGACATGGCCAGAACAACCTCTGCGGGTTCCCCCTCCATGGCGACGCGGATACGCGCCGCCTCGCGTGCACCGGGTGAGATCTGACCGAGTCGTCGCCAGACTTCGGCCTTGGGTGTCCCTTCTTTTGCATGGACGTCGCGCAGCAGAGTCGAGGTCATCTGGACCTGCAAGGCATAGGGGCGCACGGACTCCGCCGCTTCGGCCAAAGCTAGCGCCTCTTCGCCTCGTCCTATCCGGCTGTAGGCGATGGCCCGGAGCAGATCGAGCGATACACCCATGCTGCGTTCGAAAAAGAACTCGCCTCGATAACTCGCCAGCTCTTTTTCGGCTGCATCGAGATCGGCAAGCGCGCTCGCCGCATCTCCTTTGGCCAGATATGCTGAGGCGCGGGCGCGCAAAAGATGGGCCCGGCGCAGGTTTTGATGCTCTTTCAGCTCCTTTCGTCCGAGTGCCGCGGTGCAACGCGAGATGACGCCTTGCGGTGATGCCGTCTTGAACGAGGGCATCGTAGCCTCGCCGCGCATCCCGTCATCTTTGCTCTTGGGCTTCTTCAGCCCGTCGCATCCGGAAAAGTCAGCGGTAGCACCGGCAAGGACAGGTTGGGCTGCGAGCAGCACAGCAGCCGGCAAGGTTGCGCACAACGCGCGATTCAGCACTTTCACGATACGACCCCCCACGAAATATGATTTCGGAGAAATTGTAACGCGTGAGAGTTAACGGTCCACCCAATTTTTCTCACGAGTAGAGTACGTTGTGCCGATGGAAAACGGCCGGGACGCTCTCCTCGCCCCGGCCGCCTCCCTCTGGGACAGCAACCCTCAAGCGGGTCTCGTGGCTGTCCTCTCCCCAACCTCTTTGGCCTTGTTTTCCGGAAACACCGGCCACATCAGTTGCTGACCAAGCGTCGCGGGCGCGAGGTTTTCGACGCCGTAGCTCTCCGGATAGGTCCGCGTGATCTTGGCCGTGCCGAAAAGCACATCCCAAAAGAACAGCAGGTTCCCGTAATTGCCCTTGTAATTGACCGCCGGATCGTCGGCGTGGCGGCCATGGTGCGCGTGGTGCGTCGCAGGCGTCGAGATCGTGCGTTCGACCAGCCACATCACCGGGGAAAGCCATTTGATCCGATAAAGCGGTTTGTCCCAGGCGACGTCCGAATGCGCGCCGATGATGACGGTCATCTTGACGATCAGGTAGCCCGCATAGACCCAACCGAGGCCAAGATAGATCAGCACGCCAGACAGCCACAGGCCCGGCATCATAGCGTAATAAAACAGGTTGTTGCGGTAGACGAGACGCATGGACATGTAGCGTGCGTTGTGGTGCGCGCGGTGAAGGTTGTAGAGCCACGGGAAGCTGTGGCTCGCGCGGTGCCACCAATATTGTGTCATGTCGTCTAGAACGAGGAACAGCGCAACCGCGACCAGGACATTGAGCCCGGAGAGTGCGCCGGCCCATTCGGGTGCCACCCATCCCATCAGGGCAGCGGATGCAAACAAGATCATCGGCTGCGTCACGACGAGCAGCATCGCCATGCTGACCGCTTCGACGATGCCGTCGTCGCGGGTCTGCTCGTCCTTGGCGAAGAGGTTTGAGCGCCACAGCTCGAGCAGGCCGAAACCGAGATAGATAGCAAGGATGACGATCGAATAAGCAGGCATGGACGTGCTCCTTTGACGCCCTCAGCGATACGTTCTATTCCGTCGAAAGAATGTCAGATATCTTACAATCTGCCAAACGCTCTCTTGGCGCGCCCATGCTGTTTTCGGCGCTGCCGTCGGAATTGCAGGAACGCCTTCGGGCCGACGGATCGCCTCGTCGCTTTGATGGCGGCCAGATCATCGCCCAACGGGGCGACGAAGCGGAGGGGTTCTGGCTTCTCGAGGAGGGATCGGTCTCTATCGGCCAATTCCTTGCCGATGGGGAGTTCCGCGCCGTCGCTGTGATTGGCCCCGGAGATTCGTGGGGCGAACTTGCAATGTTTGCAAACCGTCCGCGCGTTGTAGATGCCGTTGCGCGGACTCGCAGCGAGGTTCGTCACATCCGCTCGCAGGTTTTTGAAGCTTTGCTCCTTGAGCACCCTGAAGCGTCCCGGTTGCTCCTGGGCACGCTTTCACAGCAATTGCAGGAGCTGCTCGACGTCGTGGCAGGTATCAGGCGCGGTTCTGCCGGAGCTCGGGTCGCGGGCATCCTCGCCATGATGGCGGAAGGGAACGACCTACCCGTGCGAATTGCGATTTCCCAGCAGGAGCTGGCGGATCTGCTCGGGCTTACCCGCGCAACTGTGAACATCGCGCTCAAGGAGCTGGAGCAACTCAGTCTGGTGCGGCGCGCCTACCGCTCGATCGAGGTGCTCGACCGGGAGAGACTCGCCAATATCGCAATTGGTTAGCAACGGTAGAGCAGCCTCATTTCTCTATTCCGCGCGAGACCGGTTTGATCGGAATCTTGAGATACCGCACGCCGTTGTTCTCCGCTTCGGGGAATTTGCCTGCGCGAATATTTACCTGGATCGAGGGGAGTAGGAGCCGCGGCACGGCAAGATCGCTGTCGCGCGCCTCGCGCATGGCGACGAATTCGTCTTCGGTCACGCCATCATGCACATGGACGCTTTTTCGACGCTGCTCGCCCACGCTGGTTTCCCAACGAAACTCTTCGCGTCCCGGCGCCTTGTAGTCGTGGCAAAGATACAGTTTTGTATCGTCTGGAAGGGAAAGGAGACGCCTGATCGACCGGTACAGCTGCCTCGCATCGCCTCCGGGAAAGTCGGCCCGCGCTGTGCCGTAGTCGGGCATGAAGAGAGTATCGCCGACCCATACGTGTTTGCCGATCTTGTAGGCGACGTCCGCAGGAGTATGTCCGGGCACGTGCAGTACCTCCACTTCGAGGTCGCCAATCGCGAATGTCTCGCCATCAGCAAACAGCCGGTCGAAATCGGACCCGTCGGTTTTCAACGTGTGATCGGCAAACACCGGGCGGAATATCTTCTGCACCGATTTGATGTGCTCGCCGATACCGATCTTGGCCCCGGTCTTCGCCTTGATCATTGGAGCAGCCGAAAGATGGTCTGCATGGGCATGGGTTTCGAGCACCCAGTCGATAGTCACTCCCTCTTCGCTGGCAGCATCGATCATGGCCTGGGCTGATCGCACGTCCGCCTCGCCCGATGCGAGATCGAAATCCAGGACAGGATCTATGATGGCCCCGCGTTTGGTTGCGGGATCCCAGACAAGATAGCTTACCGTATTTGTCGGCTCGTCGAAAAATGCGCGGACTTGGGGATCGGTCACCGGAATCTCCATTGGGGTAGTGAATCACTCTTGACATATATTAGCATTTGCTTATTTAGCAAGTTCTAATGAAAAAGACGATCCATCCTCCTCTCGATCCAGCCGAGTTTGCCGCCCGTGCGGGCGAAGTCGCTGCGCTTCTGAAAGCGCTCGGTAACGACCGGCGCCTGATGATCATGTGCAAGCTGGCCGAAAATGGCGAACTCAGCGTCGGTGCACTCGCCATGGAGGTGGGGTTGTCGCAATCTGCCTTGTCCCAGCATCTGGCGAAATTGCGCGCGGAAGATCTGGTGGCTGCCCGCAAGGAAGCACAAACGGCCTTTTACCGCATCGCCGATCCGCGCTGCGAAGCGCTGCTGGCCACCCTGTACCAACTCTATTGTTCCTGAGGAGAAACCATATGGCGATCCGAACCATCAGCCCAGCCGAAGCGGCAAGTCTCGTCAAATCGGGCGCGCGCCTGATCGACATCCGTGCACCGGACGAATTCCGCCGCGCAAAAGCGAATGAGGCGGAGAACCGCCCGCTCGATAGCCTGTTCGAGGTCGAAGGCACGGACCCCGTCGTTTTCATGTGCAAATCGGGAATGCGCACGGGGGCCAATTCTGCGCGGCTGCAAACCTGCTGCGCCGGCGATGCTTACATCGTTGATGGCGGTCTCGACGCGTGGCGGAGCTCGGGACTTCCTGTTGAGGAAGATGCATCCCAACCTATCGAGATCATGCGCCAGGTGCAGATCGCAGCAGGCATCCTGATCCTCGTCGGTGTTGTCCTCGGCACGCTGACATCGCCTCTATGGTACGGGCTCTCGGGTTTTGTCGGCGCAGGCCTCCTGTTTGCCGGTGTAACCGGCTGGTGTGGCATGGCGAACCTTCTTTCACTAATGCCGTGGAACCGGCGCGCGTCGGCCTGACCAGCTGATGGATCCCACCACGATACTCGCGGCAATCCTGGCCGGGGCGATCATCGGCTTTATACTGGGCATGGTAGGCGGCGGAGGCTCGATTCTGGCCGTGCCTCTCCTGATTTACGTGGTCGGTGTGGATAGCACGCACACAGCAATCGGGACTGCGGCCGTTGCTGTCGCCCTTAATGCCGCGATCGGTCTTGCGGTTCACATTCGGGGCGGCAACGTGAAATGGTCGTGTGCTCTTGTCTTCGCTGCCTTTGCCGTGATCGGAGCCGCGCTAGGCGCCGAACTCGGAAAATCGGTCGACGGAGCAAGCCTCCTTGCCCTGTTCGCTCTGCTGATGATCGGCGTCGGCGCGCTTACGATACGTGAGCGCAAGGGCGGGTCCAATCCGGATGTCAGACTCCAACGCTCGACCGCGGGGGTACTTCTACCAAAGCTGGTGCCCGCCGGGTTTGCCGTGGGCGGCTTTTCCGGTTTCTTCGGGATCGGTGGCGGTTTTTTGATCGTGCCCGGGCTGATCGGAGCGACCGCCATGCCTATTGCCGCTGCTATTTCATCTTCCCTGCTGGTGATTACCGCCGTCGGAACCACGACGGCGCTTTCTTACGCACTGTCTGGATATGTCGACTGGCTGCTGGTTGCCTATCTCGGTCTTGGAGGTGTACTCGGAGCCGCCGCAGGCAAATTTGCTCTAACCCGTGTGAGTGCAAAAGGGCGAGCGATGGAAATAGGCTTCGGAGCGCTTGTCGTCGCGGTGGGATCGGCGATATTGATCTCCGAATACGTCCTTTAGGCTCAGGTCATCTACCTTCTTCGACACCGGGCATCGCATTGAGCTGCTCAAGGCTCGTCACACTATCGCAGCGATTGGCAGCGCCCGCTTCTTCGTCATCACCGCCAAACTGCGTGATCGCAACGAAACCAGCAACGACGAGCAACACAAACACCGTGGTGACGGTGCCGAGATATTGATCGATGACCTTCTTGATGGGCGCGCCGAACGCCTGAAACAGGATCCCCACCACCATGAAGATAAGCGCCCTTCCCGCGATTGCGGCAGCGGTAAAAGTCAGCAGGTCCATTTCGATGAAGCCTGCGGTGATCGTCATCAGCTTGAACGGGATCGGAGTGCCGGCGGCAAGGAAGACAGCTGCTGCGCCCTGGTCGCGGATATAACAAGCTGCAACCGGAAAACTTTCGGTCAACCCGAGAACGCCGAGCATCCACTCGCCTACGGTTTCATAAAGAAAATAGCCTATGGCATAACCGAACAGGCCGCCGAGCACCGACGCCGTCGTTGCAATCAAGGCAAAGCGAACCGCCTTCTTGGGCTCCGCGAGGCACATCAAGCCAAGAAGCGGATGCGGCGGGACCGGGAAGAAGCTCGATTCGATGAAGCAGAAGAACGCCAGCCAACCCTGCGCATGCGGGTGCGCGGCCTTGTCCATCGTCCAATTGTAAAGCGAGCGAAGCCAAGCCAATCGAAGGGGCCTTTGTTACAGAGTGGCGCGCAGGATTAGGGTAGCCTCAATGAGCGCGCAACCGCAAATAAATAACCTATTTGGCACTTTTTGATTGACATCGTGACGCTCTTTGGTTAGAGAGGGGCATAGTCGAAAAATAGCGATTCGCCAGCGGGCGGCCATCTTCTCCGATGTGCCGCCTTTTTCATGCTTGCAAAGGAGGCCATTATGACCGCTCGCGCAAAGAAGCGCTCCGGCCGTTCTGGCAACCCGCGCTGGCGCAAGACATTTCTGGAGACGCTTGCAGAGACATCGAACGTCAAGGCTTCAGCGGAAAAAGCCAAGATCGGTCCAAGCACCGCCTATAGGCTGCGCCGCGAGAATGCGGACTTCGCCCGCGCCTGGCTCGGCGCCCTGTGGGAAGGCTATGTCCATCTTGAAATGGAGGTGCTGCGTCGCCTGCGCGATGGCGATTTGCAGACCGACGATCGTGACAAATACGATTTCGCCAACGCGATCCGCTTGCTCAACGCACATCGCGAGAACGCCGTGCGGGCCGAGGCAGAGCAACGCAATGTAAGTGCAGCCGAAATCCGCGCGTCGATCGACCGCAAGGTCGAGGACATTCGCATGCGTGTCAAGCAAGAGAAGCAGCGCGGTAAATCCGCGTGAGCGAAAGGCTGGACTGGCTCGCAGAAACTTCTTCGAAGACGCGAGACCGGATCGCCAGAGCGCTCAATGAAGAGGAACGCGCAGAATTTGCCTATCACTGGAGATTCTTTGCTCGCGAAACGCAATTGCCGCCGCCCGGCACTTGGCACACCTGGCTCATCATGGCGGGGCGCGGGTTTGGAAAGACGCGTGCCGGGGCGGAATGGGTCCGCTCGATGGCAGAGGAAAATCCACATGCTCGCATCGCGCTCATTTCTTCATCGATGGCCGAAGCCCGCGCGGTCATGGTCGAAGGAGAAAGCGGCATCATCGCCTGTTGCCCACCTGACCGGGCACCCAAGTTCGAGGCTTCGCTTCGCCGTTTGAGCTTTCCGAACGGCGCCCAGGCACATCTTTTCTCGGCCGCAGAACCCGAGGCCTTGCGTGGCCCCCAACACTCTCATGCATGCCGAGCGATCTTCTGCGGGCCGGGATGCGGTCTCTCAGCCCGGAAATTCGAGGCTCTCGACACCCTCACTGCCGTCGACATCGATGCCAACCGGGTACAGCTCGCAAACAGCGCCGGACTGGATTTCGTCGACGGTCGCGTTAGGTTTCTGGACGGGACACAAACGGGTCTGGTGTTTCATGTCGTTGGCGTCGACAGGTCTTGGCTCGTCCTAGATCGTTCGCTCGTCGAGGGGACGCCAATCGGGACCAAGGTCGAAGTGCGCGAGGGATGCGACCACACATTCCAGACTTGCAGGACCCGGTTCGCCAATGCGGTGAATTTCAGGGGTGAGCCTTTTCTGCCAGGCAATGATCTTCTCGCCCGCTACGGCAAAGGATCGGAATGATGCAAGCCGCTTTGCCGGGTGATCAGCTTGCCGAGGCCGCCGCTGCAATGATCGGACGACCCTTCAGGCTTTACGGCCGCAACCCCGAAACAGGCTTGGATTGCGTCGGTCTCGTGGCTGCGAGCTTGAAAGCTATCGGGCGCAACCCCTCAATTCCGCGCGGCTACACCTTGCGCTCTACTTCGATTGCAAAATGGCAGGCGTGCTTCGAGCGATCCGGATTCGATCCAGTGGATGGCGAATTCCGCAGCGGTGATCTTCTCGTCACTCGTCCCGGTGCGATCCAGCATCACCTGATGATTGCCCAGACACCGGACACCGTGATCCACGCTCACGCAGGATTGCGGCGCGTGGTCCGCCAGCCGCTAGCGCACGACATTATTCGCGTCGCCCACTGGCGGCTGGCGAAACCAATCTAAGGAAGCGGTTCATGGCCACAGTGTTGTTCACAGTCGTAGGCACGGCTTTCGGTGGACCTTTGGGCGGCGCTATCGGCGGGCTTCTCGGGCGCCAAGTCGATCAGTCGATTTTCGGAAGCGGTGCGCGAGAAGGGCCGCGGCTAAAGGAGCTCTCGGTCACAACCTCAAGCTACGGTCAGCCGATTCCTCGCATTTTCGGTCGCATGCGAGTTGCTGGCACGGTGATCTGGTCGACCGAACTTAGTGAAAAATCGGAAACGCAGGGTGGCAAGGGCCGCCCCAAGAATACGACTTACAGCTACTCGGCCTCATTCGCTGTTGCACTTTCCAGCACGCCGATAGAGCGGATCGGGAGGATCTGGGCAGATGGCGAACTTCTGCGCGGCAGTGAAGGCGATCTCAAGGTCGAGGGTGAGATGAGGTTATACAGGGGGCTCGGTGATGACCCGGTCGATCCGATTATTGCCGCCGAAAAGGGTAGTGACGCGGTCGCATTTCGCGACTGCGCCTATGTTCTGTTCGAAGATCTTCAACTTGCCGATTACGGCAACCGAATCCCAGCACTGACCTTCGAAGTGTTCGCAGAGGAAGCGCCTCGGGTGACGCTTAATGCGCTCGCTCCGAGCGCCGATGTCGATGCCGGAAATGCCGAAATAGAATACGCGCGGGGCTTCGCCGATGAAGGCGGTTCGATTTCGTCGACGCTCGCTGCTCTCGACCGTGTCTTCCCCCTTACTTGTCGAGTGGCACAGGACGGCCTCAAACTGGGAATCCGTAAGGCGCTGCCGCAGAACATCCCAACCCTGTCACGGCAGCTGTCTTCGAGGGACAGTGGCGATGCGAATGAGCGCCATAGGCAGCGGGGGCAGGCAGAAGCGCGAGAGCCTCTTGCGCTGCGCTATTATGACGAGGGACGCGACTACCAACCTGGCGTCCAGCGCGCCAATGGCGTTCGCAGCGAGGGGCGCGAGATTATGATCGACCTCCCTGCAGTCCTGAATGCATCTGGCGCAAAGCAGTTGGCAAATGACAATGCCCACAGGACAAGATGGCGCTCCCAGCGCCTGAAATGGCGTGTCGGTGAAATCGATCCGTCAATTGTCGCCGGAAGCGTTGTGAAAATTCCGGATGGCCCTGGCTTTTGGTTGGTCAGAAGTTGGGAGTGGCTCTCGGAAGGCATCGAACTCGAGCTAGAACGGTTACCTCCCGAGCTTGGAAGCACAACAGGCGGCGATTCCGGAGCGGCAAACTCGCCGCTAGACCTCTCCGTTGCCCAGACGACGCTTGCGGCCATCGAGATTCCGCATGAGGGCAGCGGCGACGTTGATAAGCCCAATCTATTCGCAGCCGCAGCCGGCACTTCGGAAAACTGGAACGGCGCTAGCCTATTTGCCGAGCAGAATTCTTCGCTTGTCCCGATCGGTCCAAGTGGCTCCCGAAGCGCCGTTCATGGCACGCTTGCGGTGCCGCTCGGAGTGTCCGCCTGCCATCTGTTCGAACCCAACGCGAAGGTCGAAGTGGCAATTGCCGGGCCCGTATCCGCGCTGATGGAAGCAGACATTAACGGCATTGCGAATGGCGCAAACCGACTTTGCGTTGGCGCAGAAATCATTCAGTTCGCGGGTGCAACGGAAACTGCACCCGGCCGATGGGAGCTTACCGGGCTCCTTCGAGGGCGCGGCGGAACGGAAGATGCCGCGCAAGTCGTCCATCCAGCTGGCACGGCTGTCGTACTGATCGACGATAGGCTTACCGGTCTCGACCCAACTCAGATCAATACCGAAGCGACAACGCGAATTGCCGCAGTCGGTCGGGGCGATGCAACACCTGTCTTCGCACAGCTCGACAATGCCGGTCTATCGCGGCGACCGCCTACCCCGGTTCACCCCCGGCTCAGCGTTTCGTCGGACGAAAGCTGGCAGCTATTCTGGACTCGCCGGGCACGCGGACAATGGCGCTGGGAGTCGCTGCTCGAACCACCGCTGATCGAGCAGCAGGAGGCCTATGCCGTTGGATTCGGACCGGTCGACAGTCCCCACAGGACCTGGGTGGTCAATGAGGCCAGCTTGGCTCTGGGGGTTCAGGAAAGAGCTGATCTGTTAGCTGCGCATGGGCCCGGTCCAATCTGGGTCAAACAGGTGGGCACCTTCGTCAATTCGCCGCCACTGCACCTCGCGAACATCGATTAGGTATTCAGGAGACAATCATGACCGAGCCACTCACTTTCGCATCGAGCACGCAGACCTATTCGCTTCCATTACTATTTGCGGGACAGGCACAGAAAGAGTTCTTCGTGAACCAGGCGTTGGCAACCATCGACAGTCTTCTTCAGCTTTCGGTAGAGGCATCTGTCGCTGCCCCGCCTGCCGATCCTGCAGATGGCTCCTGCTTTCGGATAGCCGGCGGAGCCACGGATGATTGGGCGGGCAAGGACGACATGTTGGCTATCAGGATTTCAGGCGCATGGCAGTTCGTCGATCCTCCCGCCGGAACCCGGTTGTATGATCGGGCGGCACGCCAATGTCTGCTGTTCGATGCGGGTTGGATACAACCCGCGGAGCCCTCGGAACCTGCTGGCGGAAGCGTAGTCGATTCCGAGGCCCGCGCGGCGATAAACGAACTAATTTCAGCAATGCGAAGTGCTGGAATTTTCGCAGGTTAATCCATCCGATTCACTAAATGGCTGCGATCCAGCATTCGAATACTGCGGCTTTGAGCCCATTTTTTTCCCAGCAACCGTCGATAGCGGCATTCTTGCAACAGTTTAGGGCGATTGATTGCTTGCCACTTTTTTGCCGAGAAGTTAGATACGAAGGGTGCCTCAAACCTATAAAAAGGGGAATATAAGAATGCGCAATCTCGTCATTGGTATGGCGATGGCTTCGACAGCGCTCACCGCACCCGCCATGGCCCGCGAAGGCCAATGGTATATCGAGGGTCAAGGTGGCGTCATGATCGTCGAAGACATCAAGTTCGACGTGAACGGCAGCCCGGAAGAGTACCAGGGTGACTACACCGAAGGTGCCGATTTCGGTGGCTTGGTTGGTTATGACTTCGGTGCGTTCCGCCTCGAAGCTGAAGCCAGCTATCGTACGGCCGACCTCGAAACGTTCCGCGCAACCCCGGGCTTCCTGAACCAGGTGCCTCCGGGGACCACGCAGGTCGCTAATGGCGAATTTAATTCGCTTAGCTTCATGCTGAATGGTCTGTTTGATCTCGGCTCCGATGACGGCCTTCAGGGCTTCTTCGGCGGCGGCATCGGCGTCGCGCGCACCGACGTTGAAGCTCAGTATTTCTCAAACCTCTCGCCTGTCGTCGATGATTCCGATACCGGCCTTGCTTGGCAACTCCTTGCCGGCGTTCGCGCGCCGCTGAGCGACAGCTGGGATGTTGGCCTTCGTTATCGCTACTTCAACGCGGTGAATCTGGAGTTGTTCGATACGGTCGGCAATTCGCTTGAGACGGACGTGAGCACGCACTCGCTGCTCGGCACGCTCACCTACAACTTCGGTGGTGAAGCTCCGCCTCCTCCGCCCCCGCCGCCGCCGCCTCCTCCGCCCCCGCCGCCACCGCCACCGCCACCGCCGCCGCCGCCGCCTCCGCCGCCGCCGTGCAACACGGGGCCGTACATTGTCTTCTTTGATTTCGATCAGTCAGACATCACTGCGGAAGCTGCGACGATCCTCAACAACGCGGTTACGGCTTACGCCAACTGCGGCACTGCAAACGTCATGCTCGCCGGTCACACCGACCGTGCCGGTAGTGTTCAGTACAACATCGGTCTGGCCGAGCGTCGTAACGCATCGGTGCGCGACTACCTCACCGGTCGCGGTATTCCGGACGGTCGTATCAGCAGCGAAGCATTCGGCGAATCGCAGCCACGTGTTCCGACAGCTGATGGCGTTCGCGAACTTCAGAACCGTCGCGTCGAAGTCACCTACGGTCCGGGTTCGGGCATGTAAGGTTGAGCTTCACGCTCCACAGATTGAGGGGCCGGAGCAATCCGGCCCCTTTTTCTTTCGCAAGTCCATCCAAAATAGGGGAAGAGTTATGCGTAATCTCAGTGCGCTAGGCCTTGCATCAATTGCAGCCGCGATCACGGGCTGTACGGGATCGGAGACTGCGATCAGCGACCAAGAGAGCACAGTTGAGAACGCCGCGATCCAGCTCGCCGTCGCCGAGTTGTCCAATTCTCAAGGCGCACCGGCAGGGACTGTTACGCTGAACCAGAATGCAGAGTCGCTTACGCTTGAGATTGCGCTTCAAGGTCTCGAGGATGGAGAGCATGGCTTTCACCTCCACATGACAGGCCAGTGCGACGCGCCCGACTTCACCTCCGCGGGCGGGCATCTCAACCCCTTTGAAAAGTCTCACGGCACTCTGAATGAAGACGGCAAACATCTCGGCGATTTGCCGAATCTGGTAATCGACACCGACGGAACCTTTACCGGATCCGCATCACTCGAAGGGGACGCGGCTGAACTCGTCCCTCTAATCTTCGATGAAGACGGAACCTCGGTGATGGTTCACGCGGGACCGGACGATTATCGCTCTGATCCCGCCGGGAATGCAGGCCCCCGCATCGCATGCGGCGTGTTGGTGCGCTCGTAGCTGGTTCAGGAGTTACCGGTCGCTACCGGCTCGCCCGCCGCTACTGCGCGCTCCAGCACAGTTGCGTTGGCTTTTGGGACAAGTCTTAGCGCCGCCAAAAGCAGGGCAAGGCCGACCGGCGCAATCCAGAGGGTGGCTAGCACACCGGCACTGAGGTCACCGTCATTCTCCGCTGAGACGTAGCCAGCCGTATACGGTCCGAGCGCCAGACCTACCAAAGTCGTCGCCAGAAAAAACGTTGCGGTTGCGGTGCCTCTCATCCGTGGCAGCACCAAAGCCTGGCTGCTGGCCGCAGCCGCGCCAAGCGCCGATGCGGCAAGCGCGCCGACCACGACATTCAGGACAAGGAAGAGGGGGAAGCTCCCGGTCGTGTACTGGACGATTGCGAAGGGGATGGGGCTAAGAAGGCCAAAGAGGACCACCCAAATCCGTCCTGACTGAGTACGAGCAAAGAGCGCGTCTGCCATCCGGCCGCCCAGGATAACACCGAGGAATCCGCCAACCGCTCCGCCTCCTCCAAGCCAGAACCCGAGTTCGGCCTTGGACACGTCGAAAACGCGCTCGGCATAAGGGGCACCCCAGTACGACGCGGAATAGGCCATGAACGCGACCGTTCCATATCCGAGGATGGTGCACAGAAATGCAGGTGATCCCCAGGTCAGTGCAAATGTCGGATAATCACGCACACGCAATGCGCTCGCCCAGCAGAACACTGCATAGTATCCGATCGCCAGTAGGAACCACTGATCGGTAATTGGCGGCAGTTCCGCCCCAAGGAGCCCGCCAAGTCCCGCTACGATCAAGCCCTCTCCGGAATCAAGCGCGCGCGTAATCAAGTGAGCAAGTACAAGCGTGGCGAAGAAGATAGCGATGTTGATCGCGAACGCCCTTGCCCCGCGTGCCGCCGCCCCCAGAAATGTAAATGGGGGTATGACCGTGTAAAGCTCGCGCATAAATCCGCGGAATGGCTGCGGGTCTTCTTTCGAGGGGAGCCCGTCGATCGCACCGCGGACCGGCTCGCGTAAGGTAAAGACCCAGATTGCCAGCAGCAATCCCGGAAGTCCGACAGCGATGAATGCGGCCTGCCAACCGGCAAGGCCAAGAACCGGGTCGCCATCGGGGAATGCCGCATTCCATCGATCGACGATCACCCCCCCGATCGCCAGAGACACACCGCCCCCAATATAGAGGCCTGAGGAATAGATAGCGAGCGCGGTCGCTCTGAGCCGGGCGGGAAACCAGTCGGAGATAAGCGAATAAGCAGAGGGGCTGGCGGTGGCCTCGCCTACGCCAACCCCGATCCGTGCGACAGTCAGGGTCGCGGCGTCCCGAGCAAAACCGGAAACCGCCGTCATGGCCGACCAGAGCGTCAAGCCCAGTGTCATTAGTCGCACGCGCTTCCAACTGTCTGCCAGTCGCCCGAGGGGAATTCCGAACAGCGCATAAAAGATCGCGAATGCCGTACCGTAGAGAAATCCCAGATAGGCATCGTCGACCCCCAGGTCGGCCTTTATGTCATTTGCCAGGATCGAAAGAATCTGGCGATCGATGAAATTGAGAACGTAGACGAGCACGAGGACGCTCAGTGCATACCAGCTGTATGCCGGGACCGGTTGTTCAGCCTGACCCTGCTCGTCGATTTTCGCTTCTTCCAAGAGAATTCCCCTTCCCGCGCCCAAGACAGAATGGATGGCGGCTTCGCGCCCTACGCGGCGTAGACTGTGCTATCCTGTAATCCCGCCTCGGCAAATCCCTTTTTCCGCAGACGACATGAATCGCACAGTCCGCAAGCAAGGTTGTCTTCGGTTGGATCATAGCAGGACCAGCTCCACGCCGGATCCAGGCCAAGCCGATGACATTCCCTCGCGATGTCTGCCTTGGTCATTTGTTGGAGCGGAGCGTGGATAGTGAAGGGACGGCCTTCAACGCCCTGTTTGGTCCCCAGTCGGGCGGTCTCCGCGAAACTCTCGATGAATTCTGGTCGGCAATCGGGATAGCCTGAATAGTCGAGCGCATTGACTCCGATGAAGACATCACTCGATCCCGCAGCTTCGGCACATGCGGTGGTGAGGGCGAGGAACACGAGGTTGCGGGCGGGGACATAGGTTACGGGGATATCGTCGCCAACACCCGACTTTGGCACTTCGATCGCATCGGTCAGTGCCGAGCCTCCGAAGGCTCGAAGATCGAGTGCAATCTCGGTCTGGGAAGCCAGCCAAAGTTCTTCTGCGATCCGTTTGGCTGAGGCGAGCTCCAGTCGATGCCGTTGCCCGTAATCGACGGTAAGCGCGCGGACCTCGAAGCCGCGTTCCTTGGCGATGGCTGCGGTTACCATTGAATCGAGACCGCCCGAAAGAAGGACGACTGCGACCGGTTTTTGTGAGGCCTTGCTTTCTTCGCTCATTGCGTGACGCTTAGCGCGATCGCCACGAGACGCAATCACCTGTAAGCGAAAGAAAGACGGTCAACAGGTTCCGGTTCGGCGTGCTTCGCCTGCAAACTGGAACGGCAGTCCGTCAGCTATGCCCTGGCTTTCGATCTGGACGAGCGCACCGGTTTCGCGGCGGATGAAAGTCCGTCCGTACCCGTTGCCGGGACAAGTATACTGCACGGTGACCCGAGCAGCACCGTCCTCGACCACGAATCGGCTACACCCTGTTTCGCGATGACGAAGCTGGATGAGTTCGCGGCCGGTCCGAACGCAGATCTTGCGATCGGGCGATCCGTCGCGAAACTTGATCGTCCACTCGCCCTTGGTCAGACCTGCCAGCATCGCGAGACCATCGGCCTGCCCGAACGCCGGGATAGAGAAGCCCAGCGCCCCGGTGCATGCCAACAGGCTCATTCGTCGGCTTAATTTGCTCGGTGCTTTTCTCATCAGATCAACATCGTCCTTTCAGAAAGAATCGCTTGCACATTCTGCCATAACTGCGATGAGCCGTTTCTGAACAGAGACGAGCCGTTAAATCTGAAGCTCGAACGCTTTCGAGCAAAAGGCGCAGTCGACCACGATACGCCCGTCCTCGTCGCGCATAGCTGCTTGTTCCGCTTCGGGAAAACGCGCGATGACCGTCTCATAATACTCGGCGCTGCAGCGGCATCCGCGCTTTAGCTCCGCGCCAGGTTGCACGCGCACCTCCTCCTCTTCGTGAAACAGCCGCCAGGCAAGTGCCTCCAGCGATAGGTTGCTGTCGACCAGCTCGTCGTGGCTGATTGTAGACGCCATGGTGACTACGTGCTCCCAGTCAGGGTGGTCGAGGCGGACGTGCAGACGTTCGCGTCCCTCTTCCCCGTCGGCGAGGTGCTGGATGAGGAGGCCGGCTGCGATCTGTACATCGGGGCCCGAGCGGCTGGCGACCTTGATCAAGGTCGGGACCTGTTCCGACTGCACGAAATAGGTCTCGCACGCCTCGGCAAGGGTCTCGCCCTCCAAGGGAACGATGCCTTGATAGCGACGGCCTCCACCGGTTTCGAAGGTCACCGCCAGATACCCTTCCCCGAATAGCGCAGAAAGCGAAGGATTTGCGCCCAGTCCTGCCAGAGCCTCTTCATCGAAATCGGCATAGCCGCGCATCGTCCCGCCGCGATAATCGCAGACCAGAAGAGATACGACGCCAGCCTGCGTCTGCGCCTGCATGGTCAGCTGCGCCTCATCCCCTTTCATCAGGCCGCCCATAAGCGCGCCCAAAACCAACGCCTCGCTGAGCAGGTGAGTGATGGGCGCGGGATAATCGTGCGCCGAGAGGACGTCCTTAACAACGGTATCAAGCCGTACGACGCGCGCACGCGCATTGCGGGCAGGCAACGTGAACCCGAGAAGTTTGTCGGAGTATGTTTCGATCTCTGTCTGCATGAGCGGCTATATGGTGGTTCGACCGCGAAGGTTTAAGACCCTCGGCCCGGTCGGCCAATCATGCCGCCTCGAGCAGCCCGAAGCTCCAGAGCAGGATCGATTTTTGCGCGTGGATACGGTTTTCCGCCTCGTCGAAGACCACCGACCGATCGCTCTCGAAGACATCCTCGCTCACCTCTTCGCCGACATGGGCCGGGAGGCAGTGAAGGAAGATTGCGTCGCTCTTGGCCTCCGCCATCAGCGCCGAGTTGACTTGAAAGGGCGCCATCGCCGCAAGTTTCGCATCTGCATGGTCCTGTCCCATCGAAACCCACGTGTCGGTGACGATCACGTCCGCCCCTCGCGCCGCCACCCCCGCGTCCTGCGTGAGTGTCACGGACGCGCCACCGGCTCGTGCCAATTCGACGAATTCGGGTTCGGGTTCAAAACCGGCAGGCGTCGCAACGCGCACATTGAACTTCATGAGCCCGGCTGCTTCCAGGACCGAATGCAACACGTTGTTGCCATCGCCAAACCACGCGACCTCAAGACCGGGCAGCGACTTGCCATGCTCAATCATCGTAAGCAGGTCGGCGACGATCTGGCAGGGATGCGAGCGGTCGGTGAGGCCGTTGATCACCGGTACCGTGGCGTGTCGGGCCATTTCCTCGATCTTCGAATGATCGTCGGTCCGCAACATGATCGCATCGACCATCCGGCTCAGAACCCGCGCTGTGTCGGCGATGGTCTCGCCGCGACCAAGCTGGCTCGAGCCTGCTTCGAGGATCAGGACTGTCCCGCCCAGCTGGCGCATCGCAATATCGAAGCTGACCCGCGTGCGCGTGGAGTTCTTCTCGAATACGAGCGCCAGCACGCGGCCAGCCAGCGGCGCATCGGAATCCGGCTGCCCTTTCGCCCAGCCTGATCGCGCCGCCTTGCGGTCGATTGCGTCGTTGATCAGCGCCGCGATTGCGTCAGCTCCGGCGTCTCCGAGGTCGAGGAAGTGGCGCACCGCCATCAGGCCGGTCTGGGCACTTCGTAGCTCGCAGCCCCGGCCGAAAGCTTCTCGAAGAACTCGTCCATTTCCGCATCGCCAATGACGAGCGGCGGGATTACGCGCAGTGTGTTGTCGCCCGCCGCAACGGTAAGCAGCTGGTGGTTGTCGCGCAGGTGGACGAAAAACGGGCGGCTCTCGACCTTCATCTTGATGCCGAGCATGAGCCCCTTGCCGCGCACCAGCTCGAAAAGTTCCGGATAGTTGCCGATGAACTGCTCAAGGCGCGAGCGCAGACGCTCACCTTTCTCTCGGACCGAAGCGAGAAATTCTTCATTCGCGACCGCTTCCATCACCGCGCTGCCCGCGGCCATGGCAAGAGGGTTGCCGCCATAGGTCGAGCCATGCGTGCCGAAGACCATGCCGCGCGCCGCCTTTTCGGTCGCAAGACAGGCGCCGATCGGGAATCCGCCGCCCAATCCCTTTGCCGTCGCGACGATGTCGGGCTCGATCCCGTATTGCTCGTAGGCATATAGCGTGCCGGTGCGCGCAACGCCGCACTGCACCTCGTCGAGAACGAGCATCAAATCGTTCTCGTCGGCAAGCTTTCGCAGTTCCTGCATGAACTCGACCGATGCCGGTCGAATGCCGCCCTCACCCTGAATCGGCTCGACAAGGAAGCCGGCGGTGTTCGGCCCCATAAGTGCCTTGGCCGATTCCAGATCGTCGAATTCTGCATATTTGAACCCGGCAAGAAGAGGCGAGAAGCCGTGGTGCATCTTCTCCTGGTTCGAAGCACTGATGGTTGCCATCGTGCGCCCGTGAAATGCGTTCTTGAAGGTGATGAGCTCGAACTTCGTCGTGTCGCCTTCGTGCTGGTGGTAAGCGCGTGCTGTCTTGATCGCGGTTTCGACAGCCTCGGCGCCGGAATTGGTGAAGAAAACCGTGTCGGCAAAGGTGTTATCGACCAGCGTCTGCGCGAGTTTTTCGCCCTGCGGACTGCCGTAGAGGTTGGAGACGTGCATCAGCGTTTCCGCCTGCTTTTGAATAGCCTTGATCAGCCCCTCATGCGAGTGCCCCAGCAGGTTGACCGCTATCCCGCTCGCGAAATCGAGATAGCGCGTGCCGTCCTCGTCAATAAGGTGGCAGTGCTCGCCGCGAACCGGCCGCACGCCGCAACGCGGATAGACAGGCATGAGCGGGGTAATCGACATAGATCAAATCCTAGGCTTGAAATCAGGTCAAAACACAAATGGCGACCCAAGATTGAGCCGCCATCCGCGTTTGAGATAAGGCCGCTCGGACACTTGGTCAAACGGCCGGATAAATGTTCGGGGGGTTAGCCCTGGACCGGCACGAGGTTGACCGCGGAATACTTTCCGCGTCGATCGACCTCGAGGTCGAATTCGTAGCGCTCGCCCTCGTTCAACTCCGAAAGACCCGAACGTTCGACCGCGCTGATATGCACGAACGCGTCCGGCTGGCCGTCATCGCGAACGAGGAAGCCGAAACCCTTCATCGAGTTGAAGAATTTGACCGTACCGGTCGCCTTCTCACCTGTCAGCTCGCGCTTGGGAGGGCCGCCTGCCTGGACTTGCACGACATCGCCAACGATCTGGAGATCCTGTGCGGAAATCTTGCCGCCGCGATCGACGAGGTTGAATTCGAGTTCCTGACCTTCGCCAAGCCCTTCTAGGCCCGCGCGCTCCACCGCGCTGATATGGACGAACACGTCCTCACCGCCGGTTTCCTGCTGGATGAAGCCGAAGCCTTTCTGGCCGTTGAAGAACTTCACGGTGCCTTTGCCGGTGCCGACGACCTGAGCGGGCATGCGGTTGAAACCGCCGCCTCCGCCACCACCGCCGCCGCGAGGGCCACCGCGATCGCCGCCGCCGTAGCCGCCGCGCGGTCCGCCGCGATCGCCGCCACCGCCGAAACGGTCTCCGCCACCGCCACGGTCGCCACCGCCAAAGCGGTCACCACCACGGTCATTTCCGTAATCACTCGGGGGTGGAAATCCGTCCATCCCGCCACCGAAAGGATCGAAACCCTCTTCGCCGAAACCGTCGCGCTTGTCCCGGCCGCGCCGACGTCCCCTATCGTAACCCATAATCCAGTACGTACCTTGTCACACTGTCCAATCACTTCGATGCGCCGGTTGCGGGGACAGTGATCCGAACCGGACGCGGCCCGACATCCGATCAGCCGAATGCCGTCCACCAAAAGAGGTCATAGCGCACAAAGCCTTGCTTTGCGAATGATTTAAGTTCCACGAGCTTGATGGTGCATAATTATGACATTTTCGAACCACTTTCATGATGATCGAAGACAAATATCGGTCATTACCAATAGAATGCGGGTCACCATGGGGTTTGCCATTTGTCTGCACGCATCCTAGCACCGGCCCGAACCAAGCGAGGAAATGAGCAAGATGAGCAATTTTCGACCGCTGTCCGAATCGGTGTTGGCAAGTCCGCAGATCGAGCTTTCCGACATCGAAACTGCGCGCAGCCAAGGGATCACGCTGATCGTCAACAATCGGCCCGATGGCGAGGATCCATCCGCTCCGCAGGGCGATGAGGTGGAGGCTGCCGCCAAAGCTGCCGGCATCGATTATGTCGCGATCCCCATCGGCCATGCAGGCTTCAGCGAGCCGCAGGTCGACCAGATGATCGCCGCGCTGGGAAAGACCGATGGCAAAGTCCTTGCCTATTGCCGATCCGGCACGCGATCGACCTTCCTGTGGTCGCTGGCGCAGGCAAAAAGCGGCAAAGATCCCGATGCTATCGCCGAAGCAGCATCGGCGGCGGGGTACGATATCACCCCGATCCGCCCAATGATCGATATGCTCGCCGCGCGCTGATCGCGCCTATTTCCGATAATCGAGCGGCGGCGCACGGTCGCCAAGCAGCGAGCGGTACTCGTAGTCCTCGCCACGCGCCTCGTCGAATTCCGCCCTGGCTTGCGCGCGAAGCTCCGGATTGGTGAAAAGCTCGACCGCCATCAACGACATCGCCTTGGCGGCAAGCTGGGTGCCCTTGTAGCCGATCGAGTGGCCGCTCGCCGCAACAGCCTGCCAGCTATGTGCGCTGGTGCCGGGAACCCAGGTCGCGGTGCGCACCCCCACGGTCGGGGTCGCCCACGAGACATCTCCGACATCGGTGGAGCCGTAGCCCAGGTTTTTCTCGTATGGCTGGATTTCCCCTGCGCCCTCCAGCGGCTTGGCAGCATCGCCGAGCGAAGCCTGCAACTGCTCGGCCCAATCACGCTCCTCGTCGCTATACGTAATCCCTCCGAGGCTGCGCAGCTTCGCATCCATGACCTTGGCGAGCGTCTCGTTCACGAGCAGCGGATTGTTGCCGTGGATCACTTCCCATTCGACCTTGGTGCCGGTCCCCATCGCCGCGCCGCGCGCCGCATTCTCGAGTCGCGCCCAGATTTCCTCGACACCGTCGGGATCGGGGTGACGGACGTAATAGAAATTCTCGGCGAAATCGGGGACGACGTTGGGTGCATTGCCGCCGCTGGTTATGACATAATGCATGCGCGCATCCTGCGGCATGTGCTCGTGGAGCATGTTCGCCATCATGTTCATCGCCTCGGCCCCGTCGAGAGCACTGCGACCTCGCTCGGGAGCACCAGCCGCGTGTGCCGAAATGCCGGTAAAACGGAACTTGGCCGAGCGATTGGCAAGGCTGGTGCGCGCTGCTGCGCTGTTTTCATCGTCGGCATGCCAGTGGATCGCGATATCGACATCGTCGAAAAGCCCTGCGCGCGTCATATAGACCTTGCCCGAGCCACCCTCTTCGGCAGGCGTACCGTAGAGCCGAATGCGTCCGGGAGTGCCGGTTTCCTCGAGCCACTTTTTGACCGCGATGGCCGCGGTCAATGAGCCCGCGCCGAACAGGTTGTGGCCGCAGGCGTGCCCTGCATGCTTGCCTTGAACCGGGTCGCGACTGGCCGATGCCGACTGGTTGATGCCGGGAAGCGCGTCCATTTCGGCGAGGATCGCGATCACCGGACCGCCTTCGCCCCATTCGGCGACGAATGCTGTCGGAATGTCGGCGATGCCTTTCTCGATCCGGAATCCCTCGGAAGCGAGCTCCCCTTGCAACAGATCGGTCGAGCGCGTTTCGAGATAGCCAAGCTCGGCATAGTCCCAAAGCTGCTGCGCAACACGCGCCGTGCGGTCGGCATCGGCAGTGACGAATGCAACGGGATCGACGCCTGCAATCGAATGGTTGTCTGCGGTGAGCGGCGCGGAACCAAATGCCAGCGCGGCAAGAGCCACTGCGGCGATTGGGGGCTTGGGCAATTTCATCGTGATCTCCTTGGCGCACATGCTTGCCGCAAAGTGCGCCCCGTGCCAATCCCCACTTCACGATGGATGTCGACCCACAAATCCTGATTTTCGCCGGTTCGCTCGTAGCAATTTTCGTGCTCGCCGGAATGGCGCGGTGGATGAAGCTGGGCGGGTCGCCCACGCTTGCCAGCGAAGCGGATGCCGCGCGCGCAGCTGGCGAGGTGTGGGACGGCTACGAGCCGGTCGAGATTGCGCTCGGCAAGGACGGTGCAGCTGCCTTGCTGCGCGACGCGAGCGGGCGGATCATGGTGATCAAGCGCCACGGCAACCGGTTCGCAGGCCGCATTTTGGCACATGCTGCGAGCGCCACCGTCAACGGCGAGAAAATCGAAGTCGCGACCGGAGAAGCGCGCTTCGGTTCGGTTTCGCTCAATGCGCGAGATGCTGCATCTTGGGCAGACGCGATCAATGCACTAGATAAGAACCGCGATGCCTGACTTTTCGCCGACAGAGATTGCCGTACCTTTCTTCGTCCTCGCCGTGCTGGCGGAGATGGTCTGGGCAAGGTTCAAGCGGCCAGAGGCATATGAACCGAAAGACACCCTCGTGAGCCTTGCCTTTGGCCTCGGTTCGACAGTCGCAGGTGCGCTGTTCGGCGGGTTCGCGCTCTATCTCTTCATCGAAGCATACGAATACCGGATTTTCGATTTCGGTCCTGAGTGGTGGAAGGTCTGGTGGGCGTGGCCGCTGTGCTTCGTGCTGGACGACCTCAAATATTACTGGGTCCACCGCGCAGGCCATCGCATTCGCTGGATGTGGGCAGCGCATGTGAACCACCATTCCAGCCAGCACTACAATCTTTCGACCGCACTCCGCCAGACCTGGACCGGGGCGTTCACCTTCGGCTTCCTGTTTGCGCTGCCGCTGGTGCTCCTTGGCTTCCACCCGGCCATGATCGCGATCTGCGGCGGCATTAATCTCGTCTACCAGTTCTGGATCCACACCGAGGCGATAGGCAAGATGCCGCGCTGGTTCGAGGCGGTGATGAACACGCCCAGCCACCACCGCGTGCACCACGCAACCAATCCGCGCTATCTCGATCGCAATTATGCCGGCGTCTTCATCGTCTGGGACAAGATGTTCGGCACGTTCGAGCCCGAGACCGACGAGGAGCAGATCCGCTACGGGATCATCAAGCAGTTGGGCAGCTTCAGTCTTCTGTGGGCGGTGTTCCACGAATGGATAGGGATGATATCCGACATCTGGCGCGCTCCTTGGAAGCACAAGCTTTCCTACCTGCTGCGCGAACCCGGCTGGAGCCATGACGGCTCGCGCGACACCTCCGATACGATCCGCGAACGTTGGCGCGAACGCACCGGACAGGTATCGCAAGCGAATTCGGTTGCGAGCCGAAACCCGATTGCGGGAACCGAAGAAGCTGCCTAATCCTTTCTCCCCAGAGGAGAGAGCATGGAAAGTTTCGATTATGTGGTCATCGGTGGCGGCAGTGGCGGAAGTGCCGTTGCAGGGCGGCTCGCAGTGGATGGCACGCGCCGGGTCTGCCTGATCGAGGCAGGCGGACGCAACGATAACGTCCTCATCAAAACGCCGGGCTTTATGCCTTTCATCCGAAACTCCTCGAATTACAAATACGACACCGTCCCACAAAAGGGATTGTACGGTCGGATCGGATACCAGCCGCGTGGCAAGGGGCTTGGCGGCTCCTCTGCGATCAACGCGATGGTCTATATCCGCGGCAACAAATGGGACTACGACAACTGGGCGGCGATGGGCTGCACCGGCTGGGCCTATGAAGACGTGCTTCCCTATTTCCGCAAATCAGAAGCGAACGAGCGCGGGGCGGATGATTATCATGGGGATGGCGGGCCACTGTTCGTCTCGGACCAGCGATCGCCCAACCCCACCAGCCATGCGTTCGTGGATAGCGCGGCGGCACTGCAACTTCGCACCACAAATGATTTCAATGGCGAAGAACAGGCCGGTTTCGGCATGTACCAGGTGACACAGAAAGATGGCGAGCGCTGGTCCGCCGCACGTGCCTATGTGGAGCCGATCCGCGAACAGGGCAATTTCGCGGTTCGCACCAAGACGCTGGTCGAAAAGCTTGTGATCGAAGGCGCGCGCGTAACCGGGGTTAAGGTCCGGCGTGGCCGCCGCTCGGAAATGATCTACGCCAAGAAGGGCGTGATCCTCTCCGCAGGCGCGTTCAACTCGCCGCAAATCCTGATGCTGTCGGGTATCGGTCCGGCTGAGCACCTGAAGGAGCACGGTATAGAAGTCGTCCTCGACAAGCCTGCGGTTGGCGCAAACCTCCAGGACCACATCGACTACGTCTCCGGCTGGCAGACCGAGTCCGACGTCCCCATCGGGGGCACGATCAAAGGTACGCTGAAGATGGCTGGCGCGATCCTGGAACACCGCCGCAAGCGCACCGGCGCGATGACCACCTGTTACGCCGAGGCGGGCGGGTTCTGGACCGTGATGGAAGATGCTCCCGCGCCAGATGTGCAATGGCATTTCGTCCCCGCCGTGCTCGAGGATCATGGCCGCGAGAATGTGAAAGGCTACGGGTTCTCGCTCCACGCTTGCGTGCTCCGACCCGAAAGCAGGGGGAGCGTGCGGCTGGGATCGAACGAGGCATCCGATGCACCGGTCATCGACCCCAACTTCCTCGACGACGATCGCGATATCGAAGTGCTGCGCCGGGGCGTGCGCCTGTCGCACCGGATCGCCGACGCGCCGCCGCTGCAAGCCTATGGCCCGACCGACCGCCATCCAATCGACCTGAATGACGATGCGGCTCTGGACGCACTCATCCGCAACCGCGCCGACACGGTGTATCACCCGGTCGGAACCTGCAGGATGGGCGGGGACGAGGACAGCGTGGTCGATCCAACACTGAAGGCGCGCGGTGTCGATGGCCTCTGGATTGCCGATGCGAGCATCATGCCCAAAATCGTCAGCGGCAACACCAATGCTCCGAGCATTATGATCGGCGAGCGCTGCGCAGATTTCATCAAGGCAGCAGAATAGACCGATCGGCAAATAAAAAGGGCCGGAGCAATTTGCCCCGGCCCTTCTTTGTCGGTTTGGGAATTTCCTAGAATTCGAAACGCGCCGTCGCGCCAAAGGTGCGCGGCTGCCCGATGCGGTAACCCAGCCTCGCGCGCCCGCCGCGCTCACGGTCGAACGACAGCAGCGCATTCTCGTCGAGCACGTTGTTGGCGTAGATCACCAGGCTCAGCCCATTCTCGAAATCGACGCCCGCGCTGATGTTGACCAGCTGGTAGTCGGGCAGGAGCAGATCGACCACCACCGCATCCGTTCCAGGAGCCCCGCCGAATGGCAGGCCCGAAACGAAGGTGCGCGGATTATCCTCCTGGTCGGCCGGTTGGGTAAAGCGCGAACCGACATGGGTGAACGAGGCCGCAAGGAATGCATCCGCGCCATCCGAGATCGGGAATTCATAGCTACCGCTTGCCGATAGCTGGAATTCCGGCACCGATGGCAAGCGATTGCCTTCGCGGATACCGGTCGCGCCTGCTAACGCGCCCGGAAGCGTGGTGTCGAATTCGGCCTCGATCCAGCTGCCCGACAGGTTGAAGTTGAGTCCCGGCGCCGGGTTCAGGCCGAGTTCCGCCTCAATGCCCAGCGAATGCGCTTCGGGGACGTTAAAGACGATCCGCGAAGAGCAGCTACCGGCGTCCAGCGTCACCTGCAGGTCGCTGATGTCGTTGTAGAAACCTGCGGCGTTGAACGTGAAACCGTTGCCCTGCGTTTTTACGCCGAGCTCGTAGTTCCACAGCGTCTCGTCGTCATAGTCCTGGAAGCCGCCAAACAGCGCAAGATCCTGCGCATTACAGAGCGGAACGTTGAGCGGATCGTTCACCCCGCCAAGGCGGAAGCCCTGCGAGGCCTGAGCGTTTATCGTGATGTCTGGCGTCACCTCGTAGCTCAGGAGGAAGCGCGGCGTGAACCCGTCCGAAGACGTCGTGTCGACCACGCCGCTATCGCCGTTGGCGAACAGGCCGCCGGTGGTGATCGTGCGGGTTTCCTCGAAGTCGTAATACCGGCCGCCCGCCGTAAAGGTCAGCGCATCGGTGATGTCGAAGCTCGCCTCGCCGAACACCGCGAATTGCGAGATGTCGTAAGGCAGGTCCGAATTGAACGGCGAATCAAGATCCGGGAATCCATTCGCGACTGCCGCCGATGTACCCGCGCCAAGCGTCGCATCCGTCGCTGCCGCATAGCCCGGTGTGGGCAGGCGCTGCGCATAGACGCGGTCGACTTCGGAGTAGAAAATCCCGACCAGCCATTGCAGCGGCCCATCGGTGTCCGAGGCAAGCCGCAGTTCCTGGCTGAACGTTTCCAGATCGGTCGTGTCCCGCAGGTTCGATGGCAGCAGAACGGCGGCCTCGGGGTAGCCGAGATCGACCGAGACCGATCCCGTCAGCGCGCTCGCATCGCGGCTCACGAGGATGTCGCGATTGATGTAAGAGCTGACGCCGGTCAATGTCACACCGCCAAAGTCCGCTTCAACCACTACATCGGCGATGAAGGTTTCATCCTCGAACGCCTCCTGCAACAGCAGGAACTGCTCGCGCTCGCCAAGCTGGATCGGTGGACGCGTCGTGGTGAAGGGATTGGCGAACAGGTTGAAGATTTCCTGCCGGTTGAAACCGTCGGCCTCGACCTTCTGGTAGACGATGCGCGGCGTGATGCTGAAGCCCTCGCCGGTGTCGAGCGTCGCTGCGATCCGGCCGCCATAGCGTTCGCCGCCATTGATGTTCTCGCCGCCGCCCGGGCCGAGCGCATCGATGAAGCCCGCGTATTGCGTGTAGTAACCGACCGCGCGGACTGCGCCGTTTTCGCCGAGCGGGAGGTTGACCGCACCTTTCGTGTGCCAGCCCACATCGCCGCCATCGACGACATTGACGTTGGCTTCGAAAGCGCCCTCGGTCACGCCGAGGGTCGGCTGGTTGGTGATGTAGCGGATCGTGCCGCCAACGCTACCCGAACCGAACAGCGTGCCCTGCGGTCCGCGCAGGGTTTCGACACGGTTGAGGTCGAACAGGTCGAGATCCGGGGTGAAGAGCGAGAGCGAGATCACCGATTCATCCAGATAGACGCCGACCTGCTCCTTCACGCCAGGCTGGTCGCGCACGACCTGTCCGGCCGATACGCCGCGAACCGAAACCTGGCTTTGTCCCGGCCCGAGGTTCTGAACCGAAAGGCCCGCGACATTGCGCGAAATGTCTTCGAGGTTGGTGGCACCCGATTTCTGGATATCTTCGGCCGTCAGCGCGCTGATCGAGAACGGGGTATCCTGGATCGTTGTATCGCGCTTGGTCGCGGTCACCACGATGACGTTGCCGGTTGTCCGGGTCTGTTCCTGAGAACCTCCTTCCTCATCCTGCGCCAGCGCCGGAGCGGTGCCCAGTGCGAAAGCGCAACCTGCAAGCAGTACATGGCGCAGACGGACTGGAGCGAGCCAACTTGGGGTATTAGTTCGCATCAATTCTCTCCTAGTTACGGGCCTTTTGACCCGATCGCGAAGAATTGAATCCTCTATTCGCCCAAACGCAAGAACCTCGCTGGATGGCAATGCGTTTTTTGCAATTCTGTGTAACCCGCCCGCAACATGGGCCATCAGGCAAAAAAGGGGCCGAAGCGGGAATGCCGCTCCGGCCCATTCGAGTCTGTTCGTTCGCAGGAGGAACGGATTGAGGCGGGGAACGGGGGAGAGAGGAGAGAGTGTCCCCCGCCAAGCTTGGTGATCAGTTGTAGGCGCGCTCTCCGTGTTCGGAGATGTCGAGCCCGTCGACTTCGACCTCTTCTTCGACACGGAGGCCGATCGTGAGTTTGACCGCGTAAGCCGCAACCAGTGTGCCGATACCGGCCCATGCAATGGTCACGAGTACACCGAAGGTCTGGGTCCAGAGCTGCGCGCCGAGCGAGGCTGCGTCCTCTCCAGCCGGTCCACCGAGGAACGACTGGTAGACGATACCGGTGCCAATCGCACCGACGATCCCGCCAACGCCGTGAATGCCGAAGGCGTCAAGCGAGTCGTCGTAGCCGAGTTTCGTTTTCACCTTGGCCACGAAGAAGTAGCAGATGACCGCCGAAGCAATGCCGAGAAGGATCGCGCCGAACGGACCGCTGTTACCAGCCGCAGGGGTGACGGCGACGAGGCCGGCGATAACGCCCGAACAGAAGCCGAGCGCGGATCCCTTGTGACCAGCCATACGTTCGATCACCATCCAGGTGAGCGCACCTGCGGCAGTGGCGACGAAGGTGTTGATCATGGCAAGGCCTGCAGAAGCGTCAGCCTCGAGTGCGGAACCTGCATTGAACCCGAACCAGCCAACCCACAGGAGACCCGTGCCGACCATGGTCAGGGTCATCGAGTGCGGCGGCATCGGCTCTGCCGGATAGCCACGACGCTTGCCCAGCAAGAAGGCGAGGACGAGGCCCGAGACACCTGCGTTGATGTGGACCACGGTGCCGCCCGCAAAATCGAGCGCTCCGTCTTCGAACAACAGACCGCCGCCCGCCCAGACCATGTGTGCGATCGGGAAATAGACGATGGTCAGCCAGATCGGGACGAAAGCCATCACCGCGCTGAACTTCATACGCTCGGCGGTCGCACCGAGGATCAGTGCGGCGGTGATCGCGGCGAAAGTCATCTGGAAGCTGATGAAGACATATTCACTGATGACCTCATCGGTGAAGGTCGCAGCGGTGCTGTTCGCGTCGATCCCCTGCAAGAACGGGACGCCCCAGCTGAAAAATGCATTGCCCTCCGGACCAAATGCGGTGGAATAGCCCCACATTACCCAGACCAACATGGCGAGCGATGCGGTCGCGCCGATCTGCGTCATGGTCGAAAGCATGTTCTTGGCGCGGGTGAGGCCGCCATAAAACAGTGCAAGGCCAGGCAGGATCATCAAGAGGACGAGAACCGTCGCGGTCATCATCCATGCGTTGTTGCCGGGATTGGGAACGGAAGGTGCCGTCTCGGCAGCCTCCTGAGCGAAAGCTGCTGTCGATACGAGGAGCGAGGCACCAAGCGCACCTGCTCCGGTCATAAGATTACGGATCATGGGTGTCCCCCTCAAAGCGCTGTTTCGCCGGATTCGCCGGTGCGAATGCGGGTGGCCGATGCGAGATCGAGCACGAAAATCTTGCCGTCGCCGATGGCTTCGGTGTTGGCGGTTTGCTGGATTGTCTCGACGACCTGAGCGGCGATATCGTCGCTCACCGCGATTTCGAGCTTCACTTTCGGAAGCATGTTTGTCGAGTATTCCGCACCGCGGTAGATTTCGGTCTGGCCCTTCTGGCGACCGAAACCCTTGACCTCGGAAACGGTCATCCCGGCGACCCCGATGGCGCCCAGCGCTTCGCGGACTTCATCGAGCTTGAACGGTTTTATAATGGCGATGATGAACTTCATCCGTGCCCCCTTTGGCTCACCGGGCTTTTCCCGATGTGCTCAGGTCAGCAAGAGCCGTGCCACTTTGGCGCAGGTAGCTTTACGCGGCGGAATGGGGCACATTCTTTCGCACCTGCACAATTCACGTGCCTAAATTTTAATCTTTTGATTATTTATTGGGCAGCGCGGCGCTAGTCGAGTGCCAATTTTGCCCAGACCGGCAAATGGTCGGAAGCGACTGCCGAGAGGTTGCTGTGGTGAACGCCGCCTTCGATATAGGCCCAGTTCGGCGTCGTTACGATCCGGTCGAGCCGCGCGATCGGTCGACGCGCCGGGTAACTCGGGCCCGGCGCAAGCTGTTGCCACCTCATGCCGAATTCGCGCATCGCGCCTGTCATCCGGCCCCACTGGTTGAAATCGCCCATCAGAACGGTGGGAAGGCGCGTGCGCTTTGCGCAGGTCCGGATCAGAGCGCGCACCTGATCGCGGCGGCGCAGGCCCGAAAGGTCGAGATGCGTGCCGACGATCCGCATCGGACGGCCTTCAACCTCCAGCTCGGCAATCACGGCTCCTCTCGGTTCAAGTGTCGGAAGGTCGAGCGGTTCGGCGGCGGTGACGTCGATATCGCGCCGCACAAGCAAAGCGTTGCCATGCCAGCCAAGACTGCGACGACGCCGTGCGACCGGTAGCGCGCGCCAATGGGTATCATCGAGCAATGCGCGCGGGATAACGCTTTCACGCTCGCCAAAGCGCCTGTCTGCTTCTTGCAAGGCAATGATGTCCGCATCGACCTCACGCAGCACCGCGATGATGCGTTCGGGATCACGCCTCCTGTCGAGACCGATAGCCTTGTGGATGTTGTAGGTGGCGAATGTCAGTTCCATTCCGCCGCCAGATCCTCAAACGCCCGCAATGTAACGATCGGTCGCGCGGGTCGGCAGGCCGTCGATGCTGGTCGTCCGACCGGCCATCTTTTCCTCCCATTCGGCAGGATCGGACTGACGGTGCGCTTTCTTCAATGTCTCGCGCTCGCCCTCGAGGCGCATGAACGGCACGCCCCAGCCGCAGGAGGACTGGACGCTCTCAACTTTGATATCGAAGATCTGCCGCGTGCCGGGCATCAAGGTGAAGTGGGCGGCGAGTTCGTCCCAGCCTTCGTCCTGCGGAAGGACAGGCTTACCCGTTCCGTAGAGGCGCACGATCAGCGCGGGCCGGTCGAAATTGCAGAACATGATTGTTATGCGCCCGTCCTGGGCGAGATGCGCGTGGGTCTCGTTACCCGATCCGCCGAGATCGAGATAGGCGACACGGGTTGGCGAGAGCACGCGAAAGGCATCATAGCCCTTGGGGCTCAGGTTGATCCGCCCGTCGGTAGCGGCGGTGGCGACGAAGAAAACCGGCTGCTTCTCGATCATCGCCACGTGTTTTTCTGTGAGCGCATCGGTGAAGTCAGCCATCGGGTTTCTCCGTCAAAGTTAGAGGAAGTCGCGCAAGGTGGCGATGAACCTATCGAACTGGTCGTGATGGAGCCAGTGCCCGGCCTTGTCGAACTCGATGACTTTTGCAGTGCTGAAGTGTTTGAGCCGCCCGTCCTTTTCGGGGTTCGAGGCCCAACTGTCCGCACCGTAAAGCAACAGTGTCGGGCACTCGATCGCAGCCCAAGTCGCTTCCAGGAATTCGTCGGCAACATCTTCGACGCCCCAGACATTGAGATGCGGGTCGAACTTCCAGCTATAGGTACCGTCCTCGTTCCGGTTGACACCGTGGACGGTGAGGTGCCGCGCCTGGTCCTCGGTGAGGTAGGAGTTTTCCTCGATCATCCGCGCAAAGGCTGCCTCGATGCTTTCGTACTTGCGCGGAGTGCGACCGGCAGCAGCGCGCTTCTTTTCAATCCACTTGCGCATCCGCTCGGGATAGGGGGTGGCGCGTTGCTTTTCCTTCCATTCCGGCGAAGGGCCTAGGCCTTCGATGGCCACGAGCTTGGTCACCATGTCGGGAAACATCCCGGCATAGCGCAGTGCGACGTTGCCACCCATCGAATGGGCCACGATGCGCACCGGGCCGACGCCGAGCTGGTGGATCAATTGCGCAAGATCATAGACCATGTCGCCGGCGGAGTAATTGCCGTCGGACACCCAGTCGCTGTCACCGTGGCCGCGGTGGTCCATCGCAATGACGTGGTATTCGTCGCGCAGTGCCTCGGCGGTCCAGTCCCAGCTGCGCGCATGGTCGCGCCCGCCATGTACGAGCACGAGCGGCGGCTTGGAGTTCTTGTCTCCTGGCCCGCCCCAATCCTCGTAATTGAGCTTGAGGCGCTGCGAAATGAAGCTTTGGGAAGTGGGACCTGATCCGTTCATGCGGGAGGCTTTGCCGCGAACGGCCCTTTCCCGCAAGCCTACCTTTCCTTGGTGGCAGAAAAGGTCAGCTCAGGGTTTTTCTCGACCTGATAGTTCACGTCCCACGGGCTCTTGGCCATGAAGACGAGATCTCCATCGCGGTCCTTGGCTAGATTGGCGCGGTTGAAGCTTTCGAATTCGGCAAGTGCCTTTTCGTCGCCCTTGATCCAGCGCGCGGTTGCGAAGGGCGAAGCTTCGAGCCCGGCCTCGACCTTGTATTCGGCCTCGAGCCGCGCGATCAGCACGTCCAGCTGCAGCTGTCCCACGACGCCTATTATGTGGTTCGCTCCAATCTCGGGATAGAACACCTGGATCACGCCTTCTTCGGAGAGATCATCCAGCGCCTTGCGGAGCTGCTTGGTCTTGGTCGGATCCTTCAATTGCACGCGGCGCAGGATTTCGGGCGCGAAATTGGGCAGGCCGGTGAAGCGCAGCTGGTCTTTCTCCGACAACGTATCGCCTACCCGCAGCGTCCCGTGATTGGGAATGCCGATAATGTCGCCAGCTTCTGCTGTGTCGGCGATCTCGCGGTCCTGCGCGAAGAACAAGATCGGCGAATGGATCGCGATCGGCTTGCCCAGCCCACTGGGTGTGAGCTTCATGCCGCGTTTGAAAGTGCCCGAAACCTGCCGCATGAACGCGATGCGGTCGCGGTGGTTCGGGTCCATATTAGCCTGGACCTTGAAAATGAAACCGGTGACTTCATCGTAGTCAGGCGTGACCTTCTGGTCCCCAGCAGGCTGTGGGCGCGGCGGCGGTGCGTATTTGGCGATGGCATCGATCAGCTCGGTGACGCCGAAATTCTTGAGCGCCGATCCGAAATAGACAGGCGTCAAATCGCCATTGCGGTAGGCCTCGAGGTCGAATTCGGGATAGCCGACCTGCGCCAGCTCGGCTTCCTCGGCGAAGTTATCGGGAATCTCCGGCTTCGCATCGCGCTTGCCAAGAAACTCTTTCGAGCCCCCTTCGGGCCGGCTGACCTCGCCTGTGCCGAAATCGAGGATGCCCTCGAACTGGCCGCCCATGCCGATGGGCCAGCTTTGCGGCGATACGTCGAGCGCGAGCATGTCCGCCACTTCGTCCAGCGTTTCGAACGGATCGCGGCCCTCGCGATCGACCTTGTTGACGAAGGTAATGATGGGGACCGAGCGCAGGCGGCACACTTCGAAAAGCTTGCGCGTCTGCGGCTCGATGCCCTTCGCCGCGTCGATCACCATGACGGCGGAATCGACCGCAGTAAGCGTCCGGTAAGTGTCTTCGGAAAAGTCTTCATGCCCCGGCGTGTCGAGCAAGTTGAAGGTGATCGTCTCGCCGTCATACTCTTTTTCGAAGGTCATAACCGACGATGTGACCGAGATACCGCGCTGTTGCTCGATCTTCATCCAGTCCGAACGCGCGCGCCGCGCTTGCCCGCGGGCCTTGACCTCGCCGGCAAGATGGATCGCCCCGCCTTGCAGCAGAAGCTTTTCGGTGAGCGTGGTCTTGCCCGCGTCGGGGTGCGAGATGATCGCGAATGTGCGACGGTTCGACATCGGTGTTCCTGGCAAGCCCGGCGGTCAGCCGCGCAGCTCCGCCCCCTGCTTGGCCGCGGCAGCGACAATCGCGCCCGAAATCGCCTTGAGCTCGGCGTCCTTGTAGGACTTTTCCTGCGGCTGGAGCGTTACCTCGATGGCAACCGATTTCCTGCCTTCGGGCACGCCCTCGCCCGCGAACACGTCGAAAACGCGAACATCGGCGATGTTCACCTTGTCCGCAGCCCTGACCGCGCGCACCAGGTCGGCAGCGGCCAAAGTATCGGGCACGAGGAAGGCAAAGTCGCGTTTCACCGATTGGAGCGCGGGCGGCGCATAGGTCGGCCGGGCAAAGCTCTTTGGGCCCTTGCCGGTCTTTTTCGCCGGGATCGCATCGAGGAAAATCTCGACCGCCGCGACCGGACCTTCGATATCGAATGCCTTGAGCGTTGCCGGGTGCAGCATGCCGAAGCGCGCAAGCACGTTCTTGGGGCCGAGCCGCAGCGTCGCCGATTGGCCGGGGTGGAACTGGGTGCCCTCGCCTTCGACCACCGGATCCATCACCATCAGCTTGTCGGCAGGCGCGCCCGCCATTTCGAGCAGGTGGAGCGCGATCGCCTTGGCATCGAATGCGTCGAATTCCTGCGCCTTGCCGGTCGCCCAGCCGCGCGGTTTCTTTTCACCGGCCAGGAGCACGCCGAGCGTCGGGCGTTCATCGCTGAGGCCGTCCTTCGCGCGGAAATAGCGTCGCCCGATCTCGAACAGGCGGCTCGAGGAAGCGCCGCGTTTCGCCGCGCGCCTGGCAGCCGTGAGCAATCCCGGAATGAGCGAAGGGCGCATGACCTTCATGTCCTCGCTGATCGGGTTGGCGAGCTTCCAAAGGTCATCCGTCGCGCTGAAATGGGCGGCCTCGTCTTCCGGGAGGAAGGACCAGGTGATCGCCTCGTTTAGACCGATGGCGGCAGCAGCACGGCGAACCTTGCGCTCGAGCACCTGTTCGAGCGAGGCGGTCGGTTTGGCAACGCCTTCCTCGCGCGGAAGCGCGACGCTCGCAACTTTGTCGAGACCGTGGATGCGCACGATTTCCTCGACCAGATCGGCAGGACCTTCGATGTCATGGCGGCGCAGAGGGCACGTAACCTGCCAGTCGTCGTCCACTTGGAAGTCGAGGCTCTCCAGGATGCGCCGCTGTTCCACCTCTGGCACTTCGACGCCCCCGAGACGCGCGATGCGCGCGGTGTCGAACTGAAGCACTTTGGGCTCACTCGGCGGGGAACCGGCCTGCACGGCTTCGCTTGCCTGTCCGCCAGCCAGTTCGACGATCAGCCCGGTGAGAAGATCAAGACCTTCCTGCAACCACGCCGGATCGACACCGCGCTCGAACCGCGTCCGTGCATCCGAGGCCAGACCCAGCTTCCGCCCAGTCACCCCGATGCGAGCCGGATTGAAATAGGCGATTTCGAGCAGCACATCGGTCGTCTCGTCCTGAACACCCGAATTCTCGCCGCCCATAATCCCGGCGATATCGTGGACTTCCTTGTCGTCCGCGATCACCGTCATTGTCTCATCGAGCGTATAGGTTTTCTCGTTCAAGGCCAGTACCTGCTCGCCCGGCTTGGCGCGCCGCGCGACGACCGCCCCGTGGAGCTTGGCAAGGTCATAGGCGTGAGCCGGACGACCATAGGCGAGCATCAGATAGTTCGTAAGGTCGACCAGCAGCGAGATCGGTCGCTGGCCCGCGCTTGTGAGGCGCTGCTGGAGCCAGTCCGGCGAAGGGCCGTTCTTCACGCCTCGGATGACACGGCCAAAGAATGCCGGGCAACCTTCCGGATCGTCAGTGCGGATTTCAACCGGGCATGCGCCCTCTGCGGTGAAGTCAGGGAAAGCGATCGGCTTCAGCGTGCCGAGCCCTGCCGCCGCGAGGTCGCGCGCAATGCCGTAAACCCCCATGCAATCAGGGCGGTTTGGTGTGATGGCGACGTCGATCACTGGCGAGGAACCGTGATAATCGGCAAAGCTGTGGCCGACCGGCGCGTCGTCCGGCAATTCGATGATGCCATCGTGATCCTCGCCAAGCTCGAGCTCGCGCACCGAGCACATCATGCCGTTCGATTCGACCCCGCGTATCGCGCTTTTGCGAAGCTCCATCCCGTTGGAGGGAACGACTGCGCCCGCCTGGCCGAGCACGCCTTTCATCCCCGCACGCGCATTGGGCGCTCCACAGACGACCTGCAGCGGATCGCCCTCACCGGTGTCGACCGTGAGCACCTGCAGCTTGTCGGCATCGGGATGCTTCTCGGCCGTCAACACCTTGGCGACGGTGAAGCCCGCGAGCCGCTCCGAAGGGTCTTCGACGCCCTCTATCTCGAGCCCGATCGCGTTCAGCGTATCGGTGATTTCCTGCAAGGACGCATCGGTTTCCAGATGGTCCTTCAGCCATGTGACGGAGAACTTCATGCGCCCGCTCCCACGCCAGCGGAGAGTGTCGGCTGGTCGACCGCAGCGAACCCGTAATGCGCAAGCCAGCGCGGGTCGCCGTCGAAGAAGGCGCGCAGGTCATTCATTCCGTATTTGAGCATCGCGAGCCGGTCGACGCCGAGCCCCCAGGCAAAGCCCTGCCACTGGTCGGGATCGAACCCGCCCATTTCGAGGACGCGCGGATTGACCATGCCGCTGCCGAGCAACTCCATCCAATCATGGCCCGGATCATCGCCATTGCCGCCGACCACGCGGCGGCCACCCTCGTTCGAATAGCCGACGTCAGCCTCGACACTCGGCTCGGTGAAGGGGAAGTAGGAAGGACGCAAGCGCAGCACGATATCGTCGCGCTCGAAGAACGCCTTGAGAAAAGTTTCGAGCGTCCATTTGAGATGGCCCAGATGGATATCGCGGTCGATCACCAGCCCTTCGACCTGATGGAACATCGGCGTGTGGGTCGCATCGCTATCGGAGCGATAGACGCGGCCCGGCGCGATCAGGCGCATCGGCGCACCGCCCGGATTTGCCTTGGCGACCGCCTGCATCGAGCGGATCTGCACCGGCGAAGTGTGGGTACGCAGCAGGATCTCGCCGCCATCTGCGGTCTTGTCCGGGAAATAGAACGTGTCGTGCATCGCGCGCGCCGGATGACTCTCATCCATGTTGAGCGCGGTGAAGTTGTGCCAGTCGTCCTCGATCTCGGGACCGGTCGCCACAGTGAAGCCGAGGTCGGCGAAGATTTCCGCCAGTTCGTCCATCACCTGGCTCACCGGGTGGATCGAACCTTTCGGCAGATCGGGCGCGGGCAGGGTGAGGTCGATTTTCTCGCGTGCCAGCTGCGCTTCGAGCTCGGCGGTTTCGAGCTCGGCCCTTTTCGCTTCGATCGCTCCGGCGATTTCTGCGCGCACGGCCTGGATCGCGGGCGCAGCTTCCTGCCGCTCTTCGGGGCTCATGCCGCCAAGCGTCTTCAGCGCGAGGCTCACCCAGCCCTTCTTGCCGAGCGCTTCGAGGCGTTGCTCCTCGAGCGCATCGAGCGAGGCCGCATCGGCAATGGCGGCAAGCGCCGCCTCTTTCTGTTGTGTCAGATCAGTCATGGTTTGGCTCAATCAATCGAGCGCGTCCGCTAGCGAGAAATGGCGGGCAAATCAAAGTGGCATTGCCCTTGGTGCGAGATTTTTCTGGCGGCGTGCGCCTATCGCGCCGCCTTGGGCTCGTGCAACCCCTGTACCGCTTCGCCGGCGATCGCCATGCGCGCCTGGGCTGCTGCGACCAGAAAGGGCTTGTCGAGCGCGGCATAGGCGCTGGGGCTCATCCCCATGAAGCGCTTGAAGTCGCGGACGAAATGGGCCTGATCGTGATACTGGAAGTCGATCGCGCTCAGCCATTTCATCGAGGGGTCGAGCATGAATTGCGCGAGGCTGCGCAGAAACCGCTGGCGGCGAAGCAGCAGCTTGGGCGGAAAACCGAAGGCGCGGCGCGCGAGCCTCTCCAGCGAACGGACATTCATGCCGACCCGGTCTGCCAAACTGGCAACGCTGGCGATTTCCGGGTCGACGAGCGCTGCGTTGATTGCGGTAATCGCGACGGCGTGGTCGCTGGAGCGATCGGCAAGCAGGGCCATGTGTTGGTCGATCAACGCCAGTTCCTGCTCGAAATCACCATTCGAGGCCTGCAGTGCCCGCATCAGGGGATGGAAGGCGGCAAAGGCGGGATCGGCAAACCCGTCGACGAAGCGATCCGCGTATTCCCCGGCAGGCGCATCGACGAGCGCCGACCAGCCCAGCGGCATCAAACCGATGCCCCAGCTTCGTCCCGAACGAATACGAAAGCGCGTCGCAACACTGGTCGGCCCGGTGACAGCAAAGGCAGGGCTCTGTCGCAGGTCGGCTGCTCCAATCGCGGAATCGCTCATCCCCTCTGGCATGAGCCGAAGGTTCGGCCATTCGGGATGGAGGAAATCCTCGAGGACGGGCTCGGACGCAGAGCAGACAACATCGGTGCGGTAATAGGTCGTGACATAGGGCCGCAGCTCGGCCGAAGGGAGCGCGAAACGGATCGCAATGGCATTTCCGGTTTCGGCGTGCATCGCTGCCCCGTAGTTCGTACTGCTCCAGCGCGACCCGGATTTCCGCTTTCGTTACAATATCTTCGTGAAATCGTCTAGTCGCGCATCGGCTGGTCGAGCGCCTGCGCGGCGCTGCCCCAGACACGGGCGCGCGCTTCGAGGAAGGATGCGATTATGGGGTGATCGAGCGCGGCATATTCGCTCGGGTTCATCGTCATGAACTCGCGGAATTCGCGCGTGAACTGAGCCTGGTCGTGATAGTCGCCATCCATCGCCTCGGTCCACCGGCTGCCCTGATGCAGCATGAAGGTTGCGAGGCTGCGGATGAAGCGCTGGCGGCGCATCAGGGTTTTCGGAGTGAAGCCGAAATAGCGGCGGCACACCCTTTCAAGCGTGCGCACACTCATCGCGCAGGCATCGGCAAGATCGCCAACCGTAGGGAATTCCCCGTCGACCAGCGCCTTGTGAACCCGCAGGATTTTCGGTTCGTCGCGACTGGGTCGCATGTGTCGACGCATGTGTTCGGCGATTGCTGCGAGCTGTTCCTCGCGCGGAATCTCCGGGTCGCAAAGGATCGGGGTCATCGCATCAAAATCTGCAAATGCCGGATGCGTAGCGCCGTCCCACAAGCCGTTGGCGCATTGGCTGGCATCGACATTGACCAAGCGCGCCCAGCCCAGTGGCAGCAGGCCGACACCCCACATCTCCGAACTGCCCAGCTCGAAGGCGCAGGGACGCGCGCTCGGGCCGGTTGCAGTGAAACGCGATCCCGCGACGTGGAATTCGCCGATCCGGGCATCGGGGCGAGCGCCTGAGAAGAAGCGGATATTGCTGTATTCAGGCAGTATGAGGTCCGTGATCGTGCCGCCGTCCGCGACCGTCAGAGACAAGTGGTAGAAAGTCGTGAAGCAGCCGTCGAACTCGGCAGGCGGGGTATAGAAATCGCTACGAACCGAATACCCGGTTCCCTTGCTCCTCTCGATGTCGTGCCCTTTCGCCATCGCCACCCATGTGCCCGATTTGGCGATTTTTTACAAGGATTCTGGCGCATTCCTACAAGGAAATTCACCCGATGCCGTAACGGAAAAAGGGGCCCCGACCTATGCCGAGCCCCCTTTTTTCTTAAACCTGTCAGCCACTAGGCTTAGGCAGGCAGCGCGTCTTTCGCCTGAGCGATGATCGCCTTGAACGCCGCTTCCTCGTTCATGGCAAGATCAGCCATGACCTTGCGGTCGAGCTCGATCCCGGCAAGCTTCACGCCGTGCATGAACTGCGAATAGGTGAGGCCTTCGGCGCGGACGGCAGCGTTGATGCGCTGAATCCAAAGAGCGCGGAAGTTGCGCTTTTTGACCTTGCGGTCGCGATAGGCGTACTGGCCGGCCTTTTCGACGGCCTGGCGCGCGATGCGGATCGTGTTCTTGCGACGACCGCGATAGCCCTTGGCCTGTTCGAGAAGACGCTTGTGCTTCTGGCGCGTGGTAACGCCGCGTTTGATGCGAGGCATATCAAATTCTCCTTAGATCGCGATCAGTCGAGCCCGTAAGGGGCCCATTTCTTCACCGTCTTGCTGTCGGCTTCCGACAGGACGGTGGTGCCGCGGTTCTGGCGAATATACTTCGCATTGTGGCTGATGAGGCGGTGACGCTTGCCGGCGACACCGTGCTTCACCTTGCCATTGGCGGTGATCTTGAAGCGTTTCTTCACACCGCTCTTGGTCTTGAGCTTGGGCATTTTCATCTCCTTGGTTGAGACACATTGGACCAGCCCTGGCAGCCCTTTGTCGCCAGGCCGGACTCGGTGATCTGTGCCGTGAAGGCTGCGCACATAGCGAATTTCGGTCGCGATGCAAGCGATTCGAACGGCTCTCGGTCCGCGTCCGCAAGCGGAGACTGGGAGGAATGCGGGTAGAACAGCCAGGAGCGCTTTGACAGTCAGCGGTTCGATCATAACAACCAATCCCGCATAGTCGCAGGATGCCCGAGATGTTCGTTGAATCACTGAAGCACGGTTACTCCAACCTCCTCAATTTTACAGGCCGCGATATGAGAGACCAGTTCTGGCCATTCGCCCTGTTCAACGTCGCGCTCGCACTCCTTGTCTGGCTTCCCTTCTTTGCGATCGAATTCATCGCAAGCTTTACCCGTATGCGCGACTTTGCGGAGGCCAATCCGGACAAGGCGACTATCGAGAGCGGACCGGGCCGGTTTTCGATCACGATCCATGAGCACGTGCCTGGCCTTGGCCCCGATTTCGACACGATGCTCCTGCCGCTGGCATTCGTCGTCCCCGTTCTGATCGCGCTTCTCGCAGCAGCCGTTGCGCGGCGTCTGCACGATACCGGCAGGCGCGGCTGGATAGGCCTTGTCCCGGCGATCATATTCCTGACCGCGATGTTCGTCATGCGCGAGGTATTCTCGGATGTGGAGCAAGGCGCACGATCGGACCTGTTTTTCGCCGCTTTCGGACTCAATCTAGCGGCAAATGCCAGTCTCGTGGTCCTGGTGGTCCTGCTATGCACGGGGAGCGAGCCGCGAGAGAACGCTTTTGGCCCTCCCCCGGCTTGACCGACGTAAGCGCTCCAACGGGCGAGTGCATCAGCCCTTAGACGCCTAGCCCATCGCCTCGAGCACGTCTTCCAGCCGGGCCGGGTCCCCGAGTGCGATCACGCGACCGTCCGAGCCTGAATCCAGAGGGTTACCCTGCCAGTCGCTCATCATCCCGCCCGCGCCTTCGACGATCGGGACGAGCGCGGCATAATCGTGCAGCTTCAGCCCCGCCTCGACCACGATGTCGACATGGCCGCTCGCGACGAGCGCATAATTATAGCAGTCGCCGCCATAGATGATCTTGCGCTCGGCGACCGACTTGGCGACGCCCATGAAGGCATCGACGTCATCGCCTGAAAACTGGTGAGGTGTCGTGGTTCCGAGCACAGCGTCGGCAATGTCCTTGCACGGTCGCGCGCTCGCTGGTTTGCCGTTGAATAGCGTTCCCTCGCCGATCCGCCCCACCCAGCGCTCGCCCGCTATGGGCTGGTCGATCACGCCAAGCACCGGCCAGCCGTCCTGCAGGAGGGCGATCAGGGTGCCGAAGATCGGGCGGCCTGCAATGAAGCTTGTCGTCCCGTCGATAGGATCGAGCACCCATTGACGCCCCGCACCCTCATTGCGAGTGCCGTATTCCTCGCCGATGATCCCGTCATCAGGGCATCGCTCCTCTATGATCGTGCGCATCGCAGCTTCGGCGGCGCGATCCGCCTCGGTCACGTAGGATCGATCGTCCTTGCGCTCCTCGCTCCATTCCCCGCGGAACAGGGGGCGAATGGCGGCACCGGCAGCATCGGCAAGCGCATTGGCGAGATTGAGGTCGTCCTGGGTCACGGCGGGTTCGATCAACCGGTTGGCGCGCATTTGCAAGCGCTTAATCGTGCGTGACAAGCCGCGCCGAAGGGTTAAGGATAATCTCCATGGGCAGCGCGAGAAGCCGCGATACGGCGGCCGATATGAAGAATGGGGAAAGCGAACCGCCGTTCGATTCGGTGACGGGCGCCACGCAAGAGGGCACGCCGCTTTCGCTCAACCGCCAGCCGGATGAGCGCCTCCGCCCATGGGTCGGGCGATCCATGGTCGCCTATGCCTACACGGACAGCGACGAGATCGTGCACGGCCACCTCTGCAACGACATGGCCTATTTGCGCACGGCTGTCGGCGTCGACTGGGTGGCGGGCACGGCCGATGGCCCGTTGGACATTCGCGACGAAACCTTCCTCTGCGGGCAGCACACCAGGGTCATGCCGATGTCCTATCGCGGGGGCATAAGGGTTGCAGGCCTCATGCTGCGCCCAGGCGCGCTGCGGTTGTTGTTCGGCCTCTCCGACGAAGCAATGATCGATCGGATCTGCTCGATCGAACAAGCGGGTATTTCGGACCCGCGAGTGACCGGCCTCCACCGCCCGGACATTCCGCCCGAGCAATGGCTCGAAGATCTGGAGAGCTGGCTGATTAGCCATATCGAGCGCAATGAAATCACCCCGCCCGATCCCATATCGCGCGCGCTCGAGCTCCAGGCCTTTGCCGATCCCAATTGCGAATTGCGCACCTTTGCAGAAGGGCTTGGAGTCTCGCCCAGGACAGTGGAGCGGGTCGCACGGCGCGATTTCGGGATGTCGCCCAAGGCTGTGATGCGACGTGCGCGCATTCTCGACCTTGCCTCGCAATTGTGCGGTGTGGCCGATGAGCAGGAAGAGGAGGACTTCATGCTCCGATTCTTCGACCAAGCGCACCAGATCCGCGAATTTCAGGCATTTTTCGGCATGACCCCGCGACAATTCCAGGCCGAGCGGAGCGGTTTGCTGACCCTCAGCCTCGAGATCAGGCAGGCGCGGCGGCTGGAAATGCTCGACCGGATCGAACCCGATTCGGTACGCCCGTGGATGCGCAAACCCTTCGCCCTCCAAGGTGCCTGAACGGCCCCATGATGCTGCACGGTGCACTATGTGCTATTGCCTAATCGAGGGCTGGCCTTCGATTCTGGCAGAGGATTATCGCGGGCCGCGGTTAGATTGGGGACGCGGGTACGCATGGCATCTGCCGAAAGCGAATTTGCCATACCGGGGGTTTCGACCCCGGCCATGCGCTCTGCATTGGGGCATACCCGCGATGGGGAGCCGCTCTCGAACAACCGTGCGCCTGCCGAGGATCTCGCACCGTGGGTGGCGCGGGTCTATGCAACCCAGGTCGAAATGGGCCCTGACGATGTCCTGAGCTGCGGGCTGATTTCCGATACTCCGGTAATGCGCGTGTTGTTTGCGGGCGAGTGGACGGCAGAGACCCGCGACGGCATCGGCCGCTATGGCCCTTCCGCCTTGCTTTTTGGCGCCCAGACGAAGCGAATGGCGGTGAGCGTAAAGGGCAGTTTCGCGACGGTCGGCGTTGCGCTGAAGCCGGGCGCGATGAGCGCACTGAAGGGTCCGCGCGCAGAAGACACGCTCGATCGCATCATCCTTTACGACCATATTTACGGGCACAAGGAATGGGGCTCGAGCGCGCGAATGATTCACTGGTTCGATCCGGCTGGACCTGCCGAACGTTGGCTGAAAGTGGCCGAGAAGCTGTTCCGCCAGCTCGTCGACCGGGCCGGCGGGGCAAAGCCGGACCCTGTGATCGAATCGTTCGACAGGGCGGTGTTCGTCGACCCCAATCTCAATATTGCCGAGTTCGCGGAGGAAAACGCCATCGAACGCCGGTCGCTCGAACGGAAGATCAAGCGTGCCTACGGGCAGACCGCGACGCAGGTTCTCCGGCGCGCCCGCGCGCTCGATATCGCCGCGCATCTCCGGGGCGTCGCCGATGATCGCGAATCCGAAGAAGCCGCGCTCAAATTCTTCGACCAGAGCCACATGATCCGCGAATTCCGCGCATTCTTCGGTATGACCCCGCGGCAATTTGCATCGACGCCGCAGCCCTTCATGACGCTGACACTCGAAGCGCGGCAATCGCGGCGGATGGAAATAATCGGCAAGGCGGCCCCTGCCGGAAACTATCCCTGGCGGCGCTAGCGTTTGTTCCAATAGTCGAATGCTTCGCGCTGGCGATATTTGATGTAGCGCCGCGCTTCCGTGCCCTCCCAATCAAGCGGCAGGTCCGGGTGGGTCGCGCTTCTCGATGCGAACCAGCCTTGCCCGGGCAACCCGTCGGATTGCCTGACGACCAGCACTGCGAGCCCCGGTTCGCCCGACGCTGCGCCGTCCTCGTCGATGGCATCGAGCACCTTGCACAGCTGGCGCATTAACGGGCGGGTGAAGCGGTGACCGAGCAGGCCGAGCATTTGCGAATAGGTAAGCGGATTGCCCGCACGCGCCGCGCCGACGAGGATCTCGCGAACCTCGCCGCGATCGAACATCAATCGAACAGGCTGGAAACCGAGCTCTCGTCCGCGATGCGACGGATTGCTTCGCCCACAAGCGGAGCGATGGTTAACGTCCGGATGCGTTCGGATTTCTCTGCTGCTTCGGTCGGAAGGATCGAGTCAGTGATGACAAGTTCCTTCAATGCCGAACCATCGACCCGCGCCACCGCGCCGCCCGAAAGCACCCCATGGGTGATGTAGGCCGCGACCGATTTTGCACCCTCGTCGAGCAGCGCCTGCGCCGCATTGCACAGCGTGCCGCCTGAATCGACGATATCGTCGATGAGGATGCAGTGGCGCCCGGCAACATCGCCGATGATGTTCATCACCTCGCTTTCGCCCGGGCGGTCGCGGCGCTTGTCGACGATTGCGAGCGGGGCATTGTCGAGCCGCTTGGCAAGCGCTCGCGCGCGCACAACGCCGCCGACATCTGGGGAAACCACCATCAGGTCTTGTTCGCCATATCGTGCCTGGATGTCAGCCGCCATTACGGGCGCGGCGTAGAGATTGTCGGTCGGGATATCGAAGAAGCCCTGAATCTGGCCTGCGTGCAGGTCAACCGCGAGCACCCGGTCGGCCCCCGCCTCGGTGATGAGGTTAGCGACCAGCTTGGCCGAGATCGGGGTGCGCGGACCGGGCTTTCGGTCCTGCCGCGCATAGCCGTAATAAGGGACAACCGCAGTGATCCGCTTGGCCGAGGCGCGGCGTAGCGCATCGATCCCGATCAGCAGCTCCATCAGGTTGTCGTTCGCCGGATAGCTCGTCGACTGCACCATGAACACATCTTCACCGCGGACATTCTCATGGATCTCGATGAAAACTTCCTCGTCGGCGAAGCGCCGGACGCTCGCATCGGTTAGCGGGATTTCGAGATAGGCCGCAATCGCGCGTGCGAGCGGCAGGTTCGAATTGCCCGACATGATTTTCATGGTGTGCGAATCCCCGAGTGGCCTTGGTTGGACTCGCCTAGCCGAGAGTCATGGAAACGCAACAGAGCTTGGCTGCGCTTTTCACCAAGCCTTGAGCAGTTTTTCGGCGCGCTTGGCGACCGACTTGCGCGGATCGGTGGTCAGTCGCTCGAGATGCGGCCTGAGCCAGAGGGCGAGTTCCTCGTCATCGCGCGACCATTTGAAAAGCGCCTCCATCGTGTTGTTGAGCACAATCCAGTCATCATTCTCGGCAAGGTTTCGCTTCATTATCTGCGTCGCCGATGCCTTTTGGCGCACCGACATGTCGGGTTCGAGCGCCTCGAACAACTTGGCCAAAGTCCACTGCGCCGAAGGCTGATCGAGTTCGCCGATCTCTTCGATGAAACAATCAATGTATGGAACCAGAAGGTCGTGCCGTTCGGCTTCTACCCTGCGCATCGCATTCGAGACGCGCAGGCGAACGACCTCGTCGTCGCTTTGATAGCAGCGATAAAGTTCGTCGAACCTGTCGGGCGATGCGAGGACGCATTCGACCACTTCGATCGTGCGTCCGAGCGAGTTGGGGTGCCCGCCGGTCAGCATCGCCTCGAACGCGTCCGGTATCGGCAAGCTCTATTCCGCCCGATGCGGCGTGATCCGGTGCTCGCCCCTGATCCAGCGCACCGTGCCGGAAGAAGCGCGCATCACGACGCTGTCGGTGGTCATGATGGTCGCGCCGGTGGATTTCTTGCGCTTCTTCACCCCGTCGAGCAGCGATCCGTCGGTAACGCCGGTCGCAGCAAATATGCAGTCGCCCTTGGCGAGGTCTTCAAGCTTGTAGATACGGTCGAAATCGGTGATGCCCCATTTCCGCGCGCGTGCTTTTTCATCTTCGTTGCGGAAGATGAGCCGGCCATTGAACTGCCCGCCGACACAGCGCAGCGCGGCCGCGGCGAGCACGCCTTCGGGAGCGCCGCCCTGCCCCATATACATGTCGATGGTGGTGTCCTGGTCGGTAACCGCGATCACGCCCGCGACGTCCCCGTCGCCGATCAGCACCACGCCGCAGCCGAGCGAGCGCAGCTCGGCGATCAGTTCCGCATGGCGCGGCCTGTCGAGCACGCAAACGATGATTTCGGAAGGATCGACACCCTTGGCCTCGGCCACCGCCTTCACGTTCTCGGTCGGCGTCTTGGCGAGGTCTATGATGCCTTCGGGATAGCCGGGCCCTACGGCAAGCTTGTCCATGTAGGTGTCGGGTGCGTTGAGGAGGCACCCCTTTTCCGCCGCCGCCAGCACGGCAAGAGCATTGGGGCCCGCCTTGGCGGTGATCGTCGTCCCTTCGAGCGGATCGAGCGCGATGTCGATTTTGGGGCCGGTGCCCGGTGCGCCGCCGACTTTTTCGCCGATATAGAGCATCGGCGCTTCATCGCGCTCGCCCTCGCCGATAACGACGGTGCCATCCATGTAGAGATCGTCGAAAGCCCGACGCATGGCCTCGACCGCGGCAGCATCGGCAGCCTTTTCGTCACCGCGACCGACAAGCTGGGCGGCGGCCACCGCGGCCGCCTCGGTAACGCGAACCATTTCGAGCACCAGCACCCGGTCGAGCGCGTTCGAGGTGCTCTTCGGCTTGTCTGCGAGCACGTCGGTATGAGTCGGAGTATTCATTAGAAATTCAGTTCCCGTAGTCTTTCAAACGCTTCGCGCACTTGCGCTGACCGCGATTGCATTCGTATGCGTATTCGCGGACCGCTTAAGCCGAAGGAGACGGGCTTGTCGAGCAATGCTGTGCCCGTTTTGCGCTTTTCTCCGGCCATGCTCGCCATCGCCCTGCTGTGCGCAATGCCCGCGCCTGTTTCGGCACAGGATGACTCGGACGTGGCGAGCGACGCGGAAGAAGCAGAAGCGGTTGCTCCGCGTCGCCAGTTCGAAGGCATCGACCTGTCGGTGACCGTGCCCAAGGATCCCTCCGACAAACTGCTCGAACAGGATTGCGAAGAAGAAGCCGATGCAGGCCGGATCGCAGGCGAGATCGTGGTTTGCCGCGAACTGGGCGAAGCCACCGATGGCTCTTGGAACAAGGCAGACTGGGAACGGCGCTATGCCGAAAAAACCAAGGGTGGCAGCACGCCCAACACCTTCGGTATTCCCAATCATGGCAACCCGATCGGTTTCGGGCGGGTACCGCCGCCTGCAGTCTTCATCGATGTAGAGGCACTGCCGCAGGCGCCTGCCGGTTCGGACGCAGACCGGATCGCTCGCGGCCTCCCGCCTCTCGGTGAAGACCCCGATCCGACGCCCGAGGAAATTGCCGAACGCAGGCGCGCTCTCGGATTGCCAGCACCGCCGGTATCGAGCGAACCGGAATAGGGCTTAGTTCGGCAGGATCGGCAGCACCAGCGGAGCGCCGGTAAGGCTGTCCGATCCTTCTAGAAGGTCGAGCGCTTGCCGGACGCAGCGCTCCGGACCTTCATGCGTGACGATCGCGACGAGCACCTCGCCGCCTTCCTTCGCGCGGCCCTTTTGGATCAGACTCTCGATGGAGACGTCCGCATCGCGCATCGCGGCGGTGATCTCGGCCAGCACGCCGGGACGATCCTTGACCGTGAAGCGCAGATAGGTGCGCTCCATACGGTGGCCGGGCTCTGCCGGGGGCAGCGCGGTTAGCTGCGAAACAGGCATCGAAAACGGTGCGCCTACTTCGCCGCGGGCAATGTCGATCAGGTCCGCCACCACCGCGCTCGCGGTCGGTCCATCACCTGCGCCTGCGCCCTGGAAGAGCAGGCGACCGGAGAAATTGCCTTCGGCGACGACCGCATTGGTCGGCCCATCCACCGGGGCAAGCGGGTGGTCCTTCGCGACGAGACAAGGGCGCACGCGCTGAAGCAGTTTCGCATCGCCGTTCGCTCCCTCGACATCGGCTTGCGCAATGAGACGGATTACGAAGCCCAGCGCATCGGCCTGCGCGATATCGGCAGCGCGCACGCGGGTGATACCGCTCACGTGGACAGCATCGAAATCGACCTTCGCGCCAAAGCCGATCGCCGCGAGAATCGAAAGCTTGTGCGCCGCGTCGATCCCCTCGATATCGAAAGTCGGGTCGGCCTCTGCATATCCGAGCTTCTGTGCTTCGGCGAGCGTCTCGGCAAAGTCCGCGCCGGTCTCTTCCATTTCCGAGAGGATGTAATTGCAGGTGCCGTTGAGGATGCCATAGACGTTGGTGAGCGCATTGGCCGAAGTGCCTTCGCGCAGGCCCTTCACCACCGGAATCCCGCCGGCGACCGCAGCCTCGAATTTGAGCGGGACGGAAGCGCTTTCGGCAAGCTCGGCAAGGTCGAGTCCGTGATGCGCGATCATCGCCTTGTTCGCGGTCACCAGCCCCTTCCCCGCCTTGAGCGCGGCGCGTGACGCGGCGAGCGCCGGGCCATCCGAACCGCCCACCAGCTCGACCAGCACGTCTACGTCTTCGCGTGAGGCAAGCGCGGTCATGTCGTCTTCCCACGCGAAACCCGAAAGGTCGACCCCGCGATCGAGCGTGCGGTCGCGGGCGCTGACCGCGACAATCTCGATCGGCCGACCCGCGCGCGCGGCGATCAGGTCACGATTGGTATCGATGAGGCGGATTACACCTGCCCCGACCGTGCCGAGGCCGGCAATCGCGATGCGAAGGGGGGCGGGTGTATCTGGCACGCGGTGGCTCCGTTGCTGCAATGCAATATTGCAGCGCTTAGACCACCGCGCCGCACGGTCAAGCGCGAGCCGCGTTCCCTCTCAAGGAATAGCTATTCGGTGATGGCCCGCTCGCACGGTCCGAGCTGCTCGATCACGAATCTGTAGTCGGTTGCAGCCAGCCTGCGCGCATCGGCATCGCGCGCGAGGTTGGCGCTGCTCGGCAGTTCACTGGGAAGCGAGCAGGCGAGGCGGTACCAGCGCAGCGTTCCGGGCTGCGGCGCGCGTGCCGCCGAGTCGATTATCTCGCCCCACGACACGCCCCAGACCGGATCGAGGCCCGGACGGCGTAGCACGCTGATTGAAACCGGTGACCGGTCGGGTGTCGCGAGGAAAATCTGTGTTTCGGATTCGCCCGCCAGCGTTCCGCGCACCGCAAGTGCGTCAGCCACACCTTCGACCACCGGCGGCTTGTCGCCGGATGCGAGCTCCGTGAGCACCGGGCGCAGGCGCTGTTCGAATGCAGGGCTGTAATCGATCTGCGCGCTCGGCCCGGCCAGCTGGACTTCCTGCCCGCGATCAGTGACGGGCCGACCGCGAACCGGATTGGCGAACAGGATCACCTCGCGCTTCTTGAGCTTGGGCGGCTTGCCTTTCGCATCCAGCGGAACGTCGACGAGGTAGGCGAGCGACTCTCCGATACGGCTGCGGCCGGCGATAAGCGCGAGAGTTTCTGCCTCTATATAGAGCCTCGCAAATCCCGGCTTGAGTCCCGGCGCGCGCTCCGCGCTAACCTGCGACTGGCGCCGAATCCGGGCGCGAATGACCAGTTCGCTGCGTTCGGCGAGCGCCACGAGGTCGGCGTAGGTTGCTCGCTCGGCAGCGCTCTGTGCCGCCGGCGCATCTTGCATCGCAAACGCCGGCGAGGCACACGCCAAGGCTCCGGTCGCCAGGGCCAACGCAGACATGCTGCTGAATTTGTTCGTTAATTTTTGTTTAATGATCGTCATCGTCCAGAAATCCCGCGCCGCTCCTGCGGCAATATTCGCACAGTATCGTGTTGGAACGCCAGCGCAGTGAATCGCCGCTGAACCGATAAAGCGTTTGATTGCCTAGGGGTTGACCGTTAAAGGCGGGAAAGCTTGCGCGGCAATAGGGGACATCGACCGCACGAGCGTAAACATCGTCATCATGCTATGGTGACGGTGTCCCACAGGAGAGGGACTCGCTTTTTCATTCGAAAGCTGGCCTCGATCCATGGGGATTTAAATTTTTGGGATTCGCGTGGAAGCGATCCGATTCGGTTGATGCCTGATTCGGATCCGACGCGAAATTTATGCCGGTATGTCCGCCGGCTTGTGTGATGGAGAGAAAGCGACTGGATGGCCTACGCTGACCAACAAATGAATGGAAACAAGGTCGTTTCCATTATCATCGTGGCGATAATCCATGTGCTGATCGGTTACCTGCTCATTTCCGGCCTGGCCGTTTCGGCCGTCAAAACGGTCGTCGAGCGCGTGACCACAGTCGACATTGAGGAACCACCGCCCCCCGAAGAACCGGATGAGCCCCCGCCCGAGCAGCCGCAGGAAACCGCGCCTCCGCCGCCGGTGGCACCGCCGCCGCCGATAAGTATCGCGCCGGCTCCTCCGCCAATCCAGACGCAGCCGACGATTCCTCCGCCCGCTCCGCCGGCGCTGACGATTCCGCCGCCTGCTCCGGTTGCACCGCCGCCGCCGCCGCCGCCTTCGCTTGCGCGTGGTGCGACGACGAGGGGTGAGCGCCGCTGGGCAGCCCGCATCCAGGAAAACTATCCCTCGCGCGCACTGCGTGAGGAGATCGAAGGAACAGTGGGCGTTCGTGTCACCGTCACTCCTCAAGGACGCGCGGCGAATTGTTCGGTCACTTCGTCGAGCGGGTCGAGCATTCTCGACCAGGCAGCATGCCGCGGGATGGAGCGTTATGCACGCTTCAATCCGGCACTCGACGATGCCGGCAACCCGACCACGGGCAGCTATGCGACGCGGATCACGTATCGTTTGAATTGATGATGAAAACTGGTCGGGGCCTTGTGGAGAGGTCCCGGTCGAAAAGACAATTTTTCAAGAGGACTACTCGCAATGAACGTTTCATATCTTCTGGCCACCGCCACCGATGCGCCGGTCAACGAATTCGGCTTCTGGAAAGCTATGGAAGAAGGCGGCCCCGTCGCCTGGTCGATCCTCGCCGTCATGGTCATCATGTCTGTCGGATCCTTCTACATCCTGTTCACCAAGCTGTTCGAACAGAACAAGGTGATGAAGCAGTACAAATCGGTCAAAAACGCGTTCTGGCGCGCCCCGACCCTTCGTGAAGGCGCAACCAAGCTCGAGAAGAACAGCGCATGGCGCCAGCTCGCCGATGATGCGGTCACCGCACAGGACCACCACAGCAAGATGGATGGTGCCGGCGATGAAATCCACTTCATCGAAGAAGAGCTCGAAAACAGCCAGGAAAAGATCAACTCGGTGCTTTCGGGCGGCCTGTCCTTCCTCGCATCGGTCGGTGCGACCGCTCCGTTCATCGGGCTGCTCGGTACGGTGATCGGTATCTACCGCGCACTGATCAACATCGGCATCGAAGGCTCGGCTTCGATCGACAAGGTTGCAGGTCCGGTCGGTGAGGCGCTGATCATGACGGCGATCGGTCTGCTCGTTGCCGTGCCGGCGGTGCTTGCGTTCAACTGGCTGCAGTCGCGCAACCGCCGTATCGCTGCTCTCATGAAAGAGTTTGCGAACGACATCGTCGCCTACATTGGTTCGAACGGCGAGATCAAACCGGCCCTCGGCCCGGCATCGGCTGCAAAGGGCGCACCGAAGGCTGCTGCGAAGCCGGCTACCACGGCTGGCGGCGCACGCCCGACGCCGAAGGCCTGAGCGACCGAGTGATTACGGGCGGCGGGGTGCCTGATGCATCCCGCCACCGCACTAACCGGGAGAAGGTGTCGGCCTAAAGCCAGCATGGATCCCGGCTCGACTTTCGAGCCCTAAGGGTCGAACAGAATTTTTTGAGGGATAGGAATTTTAAATGGCGATTTCGACAGGAGGCGGTGGAGACACCCCGATGTCAGACATCAACACCACCCCTCTGGTGGACGTGATGCTCGTGCTCCTGATCATCTTCCTGATCGCGGTCCCGGTCGCGATCCAGACGATCGAGAAGCTCGAAATCCCGGTGTTTGCATCGGTCGAATCGAAGAACAAGGTCGAGAACCTGCTTCTGACGGTGAGCACCACCGACGCCGCCGGTCGCAGCGCGGGCGAGCCCGGCTTCGAAGGAGCATCACGCAGCGGCGAGTGCCGGGTGTACTTCAACAACATCACCCCGGTGACTTCAGAGCAGCTTTACGACCAGGCCTTCACCCGCCTCGACAATATCGTCCAGGCAGCAGGCGGTCCCGAAGCGATCATGGAAGACCCCGAGCGTATCCCGCAAGTTCACATCCGCGGCGATGTCAACGCACCGTGGCGCTGCGTCGCCGGGGCGATCTACAATGTTCAGGCGGCAGGTTACCCGACCGTCGGGTTCATCTCGAACCCGGTCGAGCCCGGCATCTGACGGCCAAGAGAATTAAGGAGTAACAACCCATGGGTATGTCCGGAGGCAAGCTCGACGGCGAACCGATGATGGATATGAACATGACGCCGCTGATCGACGTCCTGCTCGTTCTGCTCATCATGTTCATCATCACCATCCCGGTGGCAACGCACTCGGTCGATATCGATCTTCCGCAAGGCGATCCGCCGCCACAGGATATTCAGATCGATCCCGTCAAGAACAAACTCGTTCTGACGCAAGACGGCCAGATCCTGTGGAACGCCACGCCGCTTACGCAGGCGCAGCTCGTAACCACTCTTGCCGAAACCACTCAGATGGCGGTCGAGCCCGAACTGCAGTTCGAGCCCGAGGCGCTCGCCAGCTACGATTTGGCGGCCAAGGTGCTGCAGATCATCAAGCAGTCGGGCGTCACCAAGTTCGGTTTCGTCGGTAACGAGAAATATCGTGTCTTCGGGACTGGTGGTCCCGGTGCAGGCGGACTGGGCGGCCAGAACTAGAACCTGGCAGAAAACAGAGACATGGAAGGGGCGGCCCGCGAGGGACCGCCCCTTTCCTTTTTCCTTTCCAGGAAAAACCTCCCCCACAGGCGTTTTCTCTCTTGCGCGACGCACAGGTCGCTAGAAACGGGCAGTTGCAGTGCGCCATGTGCGACAACCACCGTCAGACGCCTGGTTGCGATCCCCATACCGGTATGCTTTAGGCAACTTGATAGTTATGTTATATAGTACCGCTTCCGAAGGAGATCGAGGAGACGATCAATGACCATTGCAGCCACGCGCCGCAGGAGCCGCTTTGCCGACAAATACGATCCGCGAGGTCGTAAGCGCCTGCCCCCGCCCAAGGGCGACATGAACGTCACACCCTTCATCGATGTCTTGCTCGTGCTCCTCGTGATGATCATCCTCGCGGTGCCGATCAAGGTGCACGAAACCAGCGTCGACCTGCCGACCGAGCCGTGCAAGACCTGTCCGCTCAATGCTGACACAAACACGGTCTTCATTACGGCACAGGACCAGCTCCTTTGGAACGGGGTCGAGGTTACGCCCGACCAGCTGCGCCAGCAGGTCGCCGCCGCAAGCGCGATGGAAGAGCAACCCGAATTGCGCTTCGAACCCGCTGCGCTCGCTAGCTACGACCGCTCTGCGCGCACGATCGCACTGATCAAGGAAGCGGGCGCCAAGCGCTTCGCCTTCGTCGGCAATGCCCGGCACAAGGATTTCGGTTCTTGACACGCCTCGGCTCTGCGCGCGGGTCGCGCAAGAACAATTCGGGCGGGCGCTTCAGCCCTCGCCCTTTTCGCCGACGTAAGCGCAAGCCGTACGACCACGGCGAGCCGATCTGCCGGATCGACATACGGCCGATAGCTCTATTTGCCGCGCTCTTCGCAATCCTCGCCTTGATGTGGAACCTTGGCAACCGACAAACACACACTTTGCTGATCGATTTGCCTCAGGGTCCCTTACCGATCGAGCCTCACAAATTGAGCTATTCGATTTTGGATATTTCCTCGACCGGACAAATCTCTTTCGATGGTCAGCCAGTCGAGCTTGGCCAAATCGCTCAGGCCATCAAGAACACCGGTATCGCGTATCCGACTGTCCTGGTCAGGCCGGACGGCAATGCGCCATATGGAGTAACGGCGCTTGTTCTGGATGCACTTGTAGATGCTGGGGTCGCGCGAGATGAGATCTGCTTTGACGAGTTAGAAAAGCACCGGCTGTTCCAGCGGTCGACATTGGTGGATGAAAGCACTCTCCCTCCGGATGAGGAAAGCAGATGGAGAGCCCCCGACAAAGACATTGAGCCAAGCGGCTGTTCGAAGCTGATGATGCTATCCGCTGGGTTGGTTTAGTCCAGCACAGGCCTATCCTCCGGCCCGATCCGCATCGCCTCACCCACCAGCGTCTCGGCCTCGATCAGTAGTTCGTCATCGACCGCGCCTTGCGGCACCGCTTCGCGGCCGATCATTGTCATCACCGGCACGGCGAGCGGCGAGACGCGCTCCAGTTCGACATGCACCAGTTCGTGCTGCGAGCGTTCGAGCAGGTCCGCCAAACGCCCCACGTCCGTCATCCGCGCGCGGGCATCGGCCCATGCGGCTTCGAGCAGCACGTGGTCGGGTTCGTACTTCTTGAGGACGTCGTAGATGAGATCGGTCGAGAAGGTGACCTGTTTGCCGGTCTTGCGCTTGCCGGGATGCTGGCGCTCGACGAGGCCGCTGATTACCGCGACCTCGCGAAAAGCGCGGCGCAGCAGGTGGCTCTCGGTCACCCAGTCGGTGAATTCGTGTGTCAGGATATCGGGCGAGAGCAGCGGCTTGGGGTCCTTGACCGGCTTGAGCCCCCACACGGCAAGGCAGTAATCGTTGGCGACGAAGCCGCCCGGCATCAGCCCGCGATCCTCCATCCGCCGCGTGATCAGCATGCCCAATGACTGGTTCGCGTTCCAGCCCTCGAACGTATAATAGGTCGCATAGTGCTTGCCGCCGTGCGGGAAGCTTTCGACCAGCAGTTCGCCGGGCGCAGGGAGCTGGCTGCGATAGTCCTGCACTTCGAGCCATTCGCGCACATCGTCTGGGAAGCGCCCCCACCCCGCGCGGTCGTCGAGCATCTCCTGCACGCGGCCCGCAAGATGTGTGGTGAGCGGCAGGCGCAGGCCGCCGTAAGACGGGATCGAGGCGCTGGTCTTGGCCGCGCGCACGATCACGTCCATGTCCTTCACGCTTTCGACCTCGAGGCTCATGCCCGCGAAAAAGAAGGTATCGCCGGCCGATAGCTGGGCGGCGAAACGCTCCTCGACCTTGCCCAGCTGTCGGCCGTTTTTGAAACGGACCGTCAGCATTTCGGAATCGACGATGATCCCGGCATTCATCCGGTGTCGCTGCGCCTGGTTGGGATGCGCGAGCCGCCAAACACCCTCTTTCGAACGCACGATCCGCTTGAACTTGTCGTAGGCGCGCAGGGCGTAGCCGCCATTTTCGACGAAGCCGAGCACGCGCTGGAATTGCTCCATGTCGAGCCACGCATAGGCGACTGAAGACCGGATTTCGGCGAGCAGATCGTCCTCGTGAAACGGTGAAGCGCAGGCGCAGGCCATCACGTGCTGCGCGAGCACATCGAGACCGCCTGCACGAAAATCTTCACCGTCCCGCTGGCCTTCATCGACTGCGTCCTTGGCCGCCATCGCTTCGAGAAACTCGAACCGGTTGCCAGGGACGAGCACCGCGCGGCTCGGCGTTTCGAGCCGGTGGCCGGCCCGCCCGATCCGCTGGAGCAGGCGCGATGAACCCTTGGGCGCGCCCATCTGGACGACAAGGTCGATATCCCCCCAGTCGACCCCCAGATCGAGGCTCGCGGTGCAGACCAGCGCGCGCAATTCGCCCTCCGCCATCGCCTCCTCGACCTTGCGCCGAGCCTCTTTCGACAGGCTTCCATGGTGAACGCCGATGGGGAGGTTGTCTTCGTTCACATCCCACAGGCACTGGAAGATGAATTCGGCAAGAAAGCGTGTGTTGGTAAAGACAAGCGTGGTGCGATTGGCCCGGATCGCCTCGTAGATTTGCGGGATTGCCCAGCGCCCGGCGTGTCCGCCCCACGGTACGCGCTCCTCGATGGGAAGCAGGATCTCGACTTCGGGTTCCGCGCCCTTTTCACCGAGCACGAGGTCTGCGGCGCGGATTTCGCCAGTGCCGTCGACCGGCTGGGGCGAAAGCCATTCCTGGAATGCGAGCGGATTGGCGAGCGTCGCCGAAAGCGCCACGCGCTGCGCCTGAGGAGCAATGCTTTGCAACCGCGTAAGCGCCAGCGCGAGCAAATCCCCGCGCTTACCGGTTGCGAAGGCATGGACCTCGTCGATCACCACGCGCTTGAGGCCGCGAAACAGCTCGAGGCTTTCAGGGTAGGAGAGCAACAAAGAAAGGCTCTCGGGCGTCGTCAGCATCACGTGCGGCGGCTTTTCCCGCTGGCGCTTCTTCTTGTCGGAAGACGTGTCGCCGCTGCGGGTCTCAACCGTGATCGGAAGGCCGATCTCTTCGATCGGGGTCAGCAGGTTGCGCCGCACATCGTGGGCGAGTGCCTTGAGCGGCGAGACATACAGCGTGTGTAGACCATCGTGTACCTCGCCGCCCTGCGTTGGCGCGAAGTCGCACAGGGTCGGCAGGAAGCCTGCGAGGGTCTTGCCCGCTCCCGTATCCGCAACAAGCAGCGCGTGTTTCCCCTCGCGCGCCTTGGCGAGCATGTCGAGCTGATGGCGGCGCACGCGCCAGCCACGGCGTTCAAACCATTGCGCGATTTCGGAGGGCAGTTCGATTGCGGTCACTTTGAAGGAGCGCCCTAGCACCCCGCATGTTCCCGTCACAGGCCTGCGATGATCTCGCCGGTAAGGCGATCGCGGTTCGCAAGCAAGGTCTCGAGCAGCGCAATCTTGGCCGAGCACCGATGCGGCGAGGCGGGGTTGTCCATTGCCATCCTGATCGCATCGGCATCCTTGTCGGACCTCGCCGCGGCCCCTTCATAGACCCAGGCCGGGATATCCGCCGGCCCGAACCCCTGCGAAGAGCGGCGCAATCCGCCCGAGATGAGGAGCTGTGCTGCCACACTTTGTTCGAAGGCGATCCAGTCGTCCCGCATTTCGGGAGCACCCCCGCGAAACAATCCACTGGTCACTTCGCCGCATGCAGCCTCGCCCTGTCCCTGCGCACTCTGGAGCCACGCGAGGTGAAGCTCGGCGATGGCAAGCGCTTCCTCCGGCGTTGCGCCAGCCCGCGCGGCGAGGATGCGCTGACGCAGGAGCGAGCGCGCAGGGCCAGGATTTTCGGCGTCTTCGCGCAATTGCTCCATCAATTCGCCCGCGAACGCGCTGTCAGCCATCACCACATCGCCATAACTGAATTGCTCGCCGAACAGGACTTCGGTCATGGCCTGCGCTTCCTGCGGAGAAACGGCGAGAAAGCGAGTTGACTGAGCGGCCGTTTCGGGATTCTGACTGACGACCGCAGGCGTGTACTCGTAATCCGGCTCGTCCTCCTCGATTGCGCTGCAGAACGTTACAAGCAGGAACAGCCCGCCTATCCACCAGCAACCAAACCTGTTGAGCGAGTACCGCTGGGCGACCCCGTCAAGCGTGTCGCTTTGTTTGCCCTGGCCGGGCGAGCGCATTTCGGTGGAGGGAATGTATCGACTCTCGTCGCCCTCCACGTCCGAATAACTGCGCCACGTATCGGGATCATAGGGCTCCGCCCCGGTCCGGGGTTCGGCCTCCTGTAAGCCGAAACTGGCGACAATCTCGTCAGGCGACGGTGCGTATCGCCCTCCGCGCTCCCATTCGCTGCCTGCTTCAGGCTCAGGCTCAGGCTCAGGCTCAGGCTCCGGCTCCGGCTCCGGCTCCGGTTCGGGTTCGGGTTCGGGTTCGGGTTCGGGTTCGGGTTCGGGTTCGGGTTCGGGTTCGGGTTCGGGTTCGGGTTCGGGTTCGGGTTCGGGTTCGGGTTCGGGTTCGGGTTCGGGTTCGGGTGGCTCGTCAGCGCGTGGAGAGATGTCAACACTTCGCGCTGGCGTAGCTGCGGCAGCCTGTGGCGTCGCTTGTTGCGTGAGCGTGGAATCCTCTCCATCCCGCTTCGTCCGGTCCCGCTCGCGCTGCAATTCGGAGGCGAGGAAGAGCGCCTTCTCGCGGGCTTCGGTGAGTTCGGCGAAGGCGGAAATGCGCATCGCCTGCGCATCGAGTGCTTCACGTTTGGCCGCATAGGCGGCGTGGATCGCCTCCTTATCGGTCGTCTCGGAGATATCGAGCGCCGACCACGGCCAATTGCCCGTCTGTCTCACTGCCCTGCGTGCCCCAACGCTCTTTCGCTTCCGTCAGCGATCACTACCGTCAGATGACGCCTTCACTTTCCTCTTCTTCGGCTTCAGGCTCGGGTGCGAGCGCCTCGAGCTCTGACTCACCCTTGCCGAGCAGTTCCGACAGGCGCCGACGTTCGGCGGCGCTCAGTTCGGGGAATTTGCGCCCCTCGGGGAAATCCTCGGCCATCTGGGCTATCTGTTCCATCATCTTGCGGAACACCTCGCCCATGGCGGGGCCCATTGCTTCCATCATCCCCATCATTTGCGGGTCGTACTGGACGAGAAAGCTTTCCCTCGCGAATTTGCCGCCGACCGGCGTTTCGAAAAAGACCAGCAATTCCTCGATCTCGCTCCCTTCGAAACGGATCGAAAATGCACGGGCCAGCGCTTCGCGATAGGAGGGCTCGATCGCGGCGAACAGATCGCCCATCATGTCGATCACGATCTGGTTGATGCGATCATTGCGTCCGGCATATTGGGGATCGAGGATGTCGAGCGCCGCCTGCGCGGCCTCATCGTCCAGCTCGTAAAGGTCTTCGACCGGCACGCCCGAAAGCGAAGCGAGTTCGGTGCGCGGATCGCCCGTAACCGCGCCCATCATCGCGGTCATCATCGGCTTCATGCTCTGGTCCATGACGACCGCGAAAGAACCCTCGGGGAACACCTTGTCGACCATCTTATTGGCGAGCGGAAGGCGCGCTTCCTGTTCTTCGGTGAGCGGCTCTGCCTCGAACATTTCGCCGAAGATCGAGAAGGCTTCGGTCATTTCGCGCTCGAATTCTTCCGCGGCTTCTTCCTCGACCGTCTGGAATTCGAAGACTTCCTCACCGCCGACTTGACCGTCCTCGCCCAGGTTAACGTCCTCTTCCTGCGACAACGCCGGAGCGGACAGTGCCAGCGCAAGGCCGGATGCTGCGGCGGTAAAGATGCGTTTCATATCTGCGATCCCCTGTTCAAAAACGGTCAGTGCCCGACGCTTTCCCCGCGTTCGAGCCCGGACAATGCGAGTTGCTCGTCAATTTGGCCGATCAGGCGTTCGAGCCCCTCTTCGCTGTCGCTTTCGGCACGTGCGACCAGCACGTCCTGCGTGTTCGATGCGCGCAGCAGCCACCAGCCATCGGCGGTGTTCACACGCACGCCATCGGTCGCGTTGACCTCCTCCACTTGCGGGCCGGGATTGGTTGTGAGCCGCTCGGTGATTTCAGCGATGGCAGGGAACTTGCGGCTCTCATCCACCTGGAACCGCATTTCGGGCGTATTGAGCATGGCCGGCATGGCCGAGCGCAATTCCGTGACCGACTTGCCCAGCCGTGCGGAGGCAGCCAGCAGGCGAACACCGGCGTAGAGCGCGTCGTCGAATCCGTAATATTCGTCGGCAAAGAAGACGTGCCCGCTCATCTCGCCAGCAAGCGGCGAACCAGTTTCCTTCATTTTGGATTTAATCAGGGAGTGCCCGGTCTTCCACATCAGCGGCTTCCCGCCATGCCTGGAAACATGGTCGAACAGCGCGCGGCTGGCTTTCACATCGGCGATAATCGTCGCATCCGGGTGAGTCCTCAGCACATCCTCGGCGTAGATCATCAGCAGTTGATCGCCCCAGATCACGCGACCTTCGCCGTCGATTGCCCCAATCCGGTCGCCATCACCGTCAAAAGCCACTCCGAAATCGAGCTTCTTCTCCGCGACGAGCGCGCGAAGATCGGCAAGATTTTCCTCCACGGTTGGATCAGGATGGTGGTTAGGAAAATGCCCGTCGACTTGAGTGAAAAGCAGGTGGTGCTCCCCGGGAAGCCGCGCGGCAAGCGCCTCCAGTGCCGGCCCCGCCGCTCCGTTTCCGGCGTCCCAGCCAACACGCAATCCTTCCAGCGCGGCGGTGTCTATTCCGGCGAGTCCTTCGAGCATACGCTCGACATACTCGCCCATGATGTCGCGCGTCGCGACCTCACCCGCACCGTCGATCCAGTCTCCGGCCGCGGCGATGTCCCCGAGCTTCTGGATGTCGGCCCCGAAGAACGGCCGACCCAGAAATACCATTTTGAAGCCGTTGTAATTGGGGGGATTGTGGCTGCCAGTTATCTGAATGCCGCCATGCACATCCTCGGCTGAGGCCTCCGCATAATAGAGCATCGGCGTCGCGCCCATGCCGGTCCGCACGACGTTGCACCCGCTGGCGGTGAGCCCTTCCACCAAAGCATGTTCGAGCATGGGCGAGCTGACCCGCCCATCATAACCAACCGCAACCGTGTCGCCGCCCGCGCGCGCCATTAGCGTCCCGAAGCTGCGTCCGATCGCGCGTGCATCGTCCGGCCCCAGCGTTTCGCCGATAATGCCGCGAATGTCGTATTCGCGCAGGACGGTCGGATCGAATTTGTGGCTCATCGAAACAGTCTTCCCTGTGTTCTCGCAAGTTCCCGCGGATCTGACACCGCAATTGTGACACTTACGCGATCAATCATCCTTGCCGATATCGGCGCCCTGGTTCGGCAGTTCTTCGAGAAGTAGATCGCGCGCATCGTTGGCCTCGTGCACCGCTGCATTGCTTCCCCCCTTATCGGGATGGACCATCGCGACCAGACGCTTGTGCGCTGCGATGATCTGTTCGCGGCTTGCGCCTTCCTCGACCCTCAAAAGCTTTCGCGCCTGAAAGATCGCCTGGCCGCGCGTCGTCCTGCCTCCGAGGCCTTCCCACGGCCATTTGCCGAAGGCCCAGCGCCAGATAATGCAAATGATGACAAGGATAATTGCAATGCGAAGCATCCAGCTACGCTAGCTCCATTCGCGTCTGCCTGCGAGCAAATTCCGGCAGGTGCAAGTTCTTGAGAAGCGCCCGCAATTCCTGCCGGGCAATCAGGTGGCTGGTACCAAGCTCACCCAGGTGCCCCTTGTCGAGCAGTGTCAGTCCCGATGGAAAAAGTTCGCGGTAGATCACGCGCTCCGAAAGCCCTTGCGCGACGCGGAAACCGACGCGCTTCGACATTTCGGTGAGCGCCTGTTCGATACGCGCCATGTTGCGCGCCTCGACATGGCCGGTGCGGTTCCGCACGACGATCCAGTCCATCTCAGGACGGCTGCCATTGGCGGTCTGACGGCTGCGCTTCATCCGCGCTTCCCAGATCAGTTCGGCAAAAAAGGAGAGCTTCTTCACCTTGAAGGTGTCGGAATCGACCTGCCCGATGAGATCGAAATCGACGAAACTGTCGTTCATCGGAGTGACGAGTGTATCCGCGTTCTCCGCGGCGGCACGCGCGATAGGATCGTCACGGCCTGGATTGTCGATGACAAGGAAATCGCACACCCGTTCGAGCCGGTCGATCGTGCTCAAGAGTTCGTCAGCCGTCTCCCCGCGAAACACCTCGCAGCCTGGTGTCGGCAGGGTAATGCGCCTGCGTTCGAGCGTGGCAAGGCGATTCTCGATATAGCGGTGAGTGGTGCGCTGGCGCGGATCGAGGTCGAGCGCAATCACTCGCGCGCCGAGATAGGCCAGTGCCACCGCGATATGAACCGCGGTCGTCGATTTTCCGGTCCCGCCCTTCTCATTGGCAAAAACGATCCGGTGTGCGGCCTTGGGGGTCGGTTTCGGGGCGGCGTGATTCATGGTGCGACCATTCGTATTCCTGTGATTGATGCGGGCCTGCGCAGCAGGGGGTTCTTGTGAGCGCACATGGCAAGCGTCTATGTCGAGCGCAATGGTATCTGGGGAGGCGAAACGGTGCAAACCGCACACACGCTCGATGTGTTGAGAACAAGGGTTTCTTCGCTGCGCAAGGGCGGTGAAACGATTGGGCTGGTGCCTACGATGGGCGCGCTTCACGAGGGGCATCTGACACTGGTTCGTCGCGCGCGCGAAGCGTGCGACCACGTGGTGGCCTCTATCTTCGTCAATCCCACGCAGTTTGGCCCGAACGAGGATCTGGACGCCTATCCGCGCCAGCTCGAAGAGGACGCCCAAATGCTGGAGCGCGAAGGTTGCGCGCTGCTGTGGGCGCCAAGGGTCGCGGAAATGTACCCCGACGGCTTCGTCACCAGCATCTCGGTAAGCGGGGTGAGCGAGGGACTATGCGGCGCAGACCGGCCCGGGCATTTCGATGGCGTAGCAACAGTCGTGTGCAAGCTGTTCAACCAGGTCGCCCCCGACATGGCGTTCTTTGGCGAGAAGGACTGGCAACAGCTGGCGGTGATCCGGGCAATGGCACGCGATCTCGACCTCACTCTCCCGCATGTCCACCAGATCATCGGAGTGCCGACCGTCCGCGAGGCCGATGGGCTCGCAATGTCGAGCCGCAACCGTTACCTCTCCGAAGAAAATCGCGCCGCCGCCGCGACCCTCCCGCGCGAGATGAGGGAAGCAATCGCACGGATCGAGGACGGGCAGGAGATTGCCCCGACCCTCGCCGCGCTCGAAGACGCTTTGCTCGGCGCAGGCTTTTCAAAGGTCGATTACGCCGTACTGGCCGACGCTTCGTCATTGAAGCCGCTTGAAAAGCTTGAGGGCAAGGCCGCGAGATTGCTGGTCGCCGCGCGAATTGGAGGGACCCGCCTCATCGACAACATGGGGGTTGGCTGAACCCGCGATGCACAGCCGGTTCAGAATAGTGCGACCGGTGTCACCCAGTTTGGCGACTGGTGCCGATCAGGGCCAATCCACTATAAGAATTTCACCGCACAGGTGTCGCTGCAAGCGAGCCTGAGGGTCGCAGCGCCGCCGTTTCGGGAAAGGGATCTCCCAAAACTGCGCAGGCGCAGTTCGGCAGATGGAGTTAGGTTCCATTGGGGCACCGGCAGGGCCCGCCGACCCTGCCACTTCGAATGTTTCTTCTCCTCATGGGGGCGGCAGGACCTGGTCCTACCGCCCTGTTTTTTTCGTCGCTCATGCTTTTGCCCGAGCGCGCACCTCCTCGAATGTGTGCCGCACCAGCACATCGCCATTGCGCCACACAGGCTTGAGGAGATCGTGCGCCGGGTCGATAGCATCGAGACGCTTGGCGACCATGCGCCCATCCTCGATCACCACCGCCTGACGCCCGGCCTTGCTCGCCTTCGCGGGATCAGTCGCTGGCTTTTTCGAGACATCGTGCCACTCGCCTTGATCGTCGCGCATTGCATTCGCCTTCATCGCGAAACGGAGAGTGTCGCGATTGACGAGCTGCAGCAGCCCGCCGCCCATACCGAACGCGATATTGTCGACGGAAAAGCCATCGGCAACGACGCGGTCGACCAGCCGGCCGATGCTCTCGATATTCATCCCGTCACCCTGGATCACACGGACGCGATCGTTGAGCACGCGGTAGCCCTTGGCATTGGTGGTCCCGCCGAAGATTTCCCACAGCTTGGCAAGCGTGCGCGCCGGGGTTTCAACCGGGTCGCCGCTGTCGGGGCGCACGACCAAAGTGCCCTTGCGCGCCAGCACCGCCCTCTTGAGCGAACCGCCCCAGATGTTCTCGACCGCGTTGTCGAGATCGTAGCTGTCCGAGACAACCGCGACGAGCGCGCCTTCGCCTTCAAACTTGTCAAGCATATTGGCATAGGCGGCTTCCTCGCGATCGCGACCCCAAGCGGTCATGGTGGAGTGCTCGGCGGCGGGGATCGAGAAGCCGGGCATGTCGGCTCCGTAATACCGGCGCGCGGCCATGATCCCTTCAAGCGTATCGGTCCCCGCGAAATTGACGAGGTGCGCCATCCCGCCGAGCGCCGCGCTCTCACCGCTCGACACGCCGCGCGCGCCGAAATCGTGTAGCTTGAAAGGGAGCTGACCAGCGGGATCGTCCGAACTCTTCTCCAGCCCCGCGCCGATCACTTTCGCGCATTTCCAGCTGAGGGTCGCGACGGTGGTCGGATACCAGACGCTCCTGAGCAATGCGGTTTCGATAAAGGTGGTGAGCCATGGCATCCGGTCGTCGGTGTTGACCACCTGGAACAGCGGAACGCCGGTCGGCGCGACTGTGCCTTCGGGAAGCGCGCTTATCTCCAGCGGGAGATAGCCACCGTGGTCGGCAAGCACCGCTTCCCAGCCCTCGCGGTTGAAAGGCACGCCGTGCGCGGCGCAAATCGCTGCGGCTTCCTCGATATCTTCGGCACTGATGGGCGCGCCGAGATAGTCAATCAGGAACGGCTGGAGGCCGAAGAACACCACCTTGTCCGAGAAGGAATTTGGCCGCGATTCGCCATAGGCGCTGATCGCGCGGGCCTCGGGCGGATATTGCAGAAAGTGGCTCTGCTTGTAGCTGTCGGTGGAGAGCAGAAGATTACGCATGATGTGAACTCCTCACATGATTTCAGTATGTTGTATCGCGGGACTCCCCCGCGATTCTGTCAAAGGTCGGCCATCTGTTCGATGATCGACCAGTGGTCTTCGAAGAGCATTTCAGGCTTCAATTCACCCAGCCGGTACCAGCGCGCATGTGCGGCATCGTCACCGCCCTTCACCTGAGCCAGTTCGCGCCGCTCGGGCAGGCTGAAGAGGAAAGCGTGGGTGATGATCCGCCCCCTGAGCGACCTGTTCGGCGCATCGAAGACACGGGTGCGGCTGTCTTCGATGAAACTCGCCAGCATGGCAGGGGGGATCTGGCCTTTCGCGTCCGAAATCCCGGTCTCCTCGCGCAGTTCGCGGATCGCCGCGTCGCGGATGCGCTCGTCCTTGCCGACGAAACCGCCGGGAAGCGCGAGCAAACCCTTGCCAGGCAACCGGCCGCGTTCGACCAGCAGGATATGCCCCGCCTGGATCACCACCGCATCGGCGGTGACGAACGGCCCCTCGCCCCACTCCTGCGGATAGGCATCGAGATATTCGCGCTCGGCGAGCAAGCGTTTGAAATCCTCGGTGAGCTTGAACTCCTCGAGCTTCTCGACAACCCCATCCGACAGCACTTGCGAAGGAATGTCGGAAAGCCGCGCGAAATATCGCTCGCGAATGTCGGACGAGGAGAAGGTGCCGTATTGGCTCTCGATCTGGATGCTGTCCCATGAGGGGAAGAGCTTCAGGTAAAAGGACGACTTGTCCTTGCCGTATCCCGCGAGCTTGATCTCGAAATCCTCGAGGCCGTTTGCGTTGAAGCCATTGTTGCCTTCCTCAAGCACGATGTCGTGCACGCGCCGCTGCACCTCGGCGGTCCATGCGGTATCGGAATAGAGGTGGTCGTCGAGCGGTTCGACGATCAGCCTCCCTTGCGCATTGTCGTAGGCAAAGGCGGAACGCAGCATGTGCGCGCGTTCTTCGAAAGTGAAGGGGTTGCGCGGATCTCGCGCCACATTGGCTGAACCGACGAGTACGATCAGCCGGTCGACGCGGGTCAGCGCTTCGCGGATGACATATTCGTGGCCGATGTGAAGGGGTTGGAAGCGTCCGATAAAGACGCCGAAAGAGGGCTTTTTCCCTCCGGACTTGGCGCTCGGCGCGCCCTTGGCTTTGCTTGCCATGGTCGAGACTCCCTCGATCTATGTAAGGCCATCGGACTCCCCGAGGGCCTGGTTGCGGTATGCGCCGGGCCTTGAGCCCGGTCAAACGCGAAGCTCGCACCATTATGTTGCAAAAAAGTGAAGTGAGGCGGGCTTTGACCCCCAAGAAACCGTTGACCGAACGCCGGATTTGATGGCAAAGGCGCTCTTCTCGCGAGCGGGTATAGCATAGTGGTAATGCTCCAGCCTTCCAAGCTGGCTAGAGGGGTTCGATTCCCCTTACCCGCTCCATAGCTTGCTCCCCCCAAACCTTTTCTATTCTTGCCTTGTGCCGCATAGCCTTTAGCTGGACAGGCATGCGTACGCTCACCCATCTCGAACGGCTCGAGGCCGAGAGCATTCATATCATCCGCGAGGTCGTGGCCGAGGCACAGAACCCTGTCATGCTCTATTCGGTGGGCAAGGATAGTGCCGTGATGCTGCATCTTGCGCGCAAGGCCTTCCACCCGGCGCCGCCGCCCTTCCCGCTCCTGCATGTCGATACAACCTGGAAATTCCGGGAAATGTACGAGCTTCGGGACAGCATGGCCAAGAAGACCGGTATGGAACTGCTCGTGTGGCAGAACGAGGAAGCGGTGGAACGCGGAATCAACCCGTTCGACCACGGCCCGCTGCACACCGATATGTGGAAGACGCAGGGGCTGAAACAGGCTCTCGACCATTACGGGTTCGATGCGGCATTCGGCGGTGCCCGGCGCGATGAGGAGAAGAGCCGGGCGAAGGAGCGCGTGTTCTCTTTCCGTACTGCCAATCACGGCTGGGATCCGAAGAACCAGCGCCCAGAGCTCTGGAACCTCTACAATGCGCGCAAAGCCAAGGGGGAGAGTATCCGCGCCTTCCCTCTGTCGAATTGGACCGAGCTCGACATCTGGCAATACATCATGCGCGAGAACATCGAAATCGTGCCTCTCTATTTCGCTGCTGAACGCCCGACGTTCGAATGGGAAGGCGGTCTGTTCATGGCCGACGACATCGACCGGCTGGAAAGAGTCTTGGGCAGCAAGCCCGAGATCACCATGCGTTCGGTCCGCTTTCGTACACTGGGCTGCTTCCCGCTCACCGGCGCAGTTGAAAGCACGGCATCCACGCTTTCCGAAGTCCTGCAGGAAACGCTTCTCACATCGACCAGCGAGCGGCAGGGCCGCATCATCGACATGGACGATGGTGGTGCGGGAATGGAGAAGAAGAAGCAGGAGGGCTATTTCTGATGGCCGATGCTTCCGAGCCCATCTACCGGACCGACGCGCTGATCGCCGAGGATATCGATACGTATCTCGACCAGCACCAGTCGAAGAGCCTGTTGCGCTTCATCACCTGCGGCAGCGTGGACGATGGCAAGTCGACACTGATCGGAAGGTTGCTTTACGATTCGAAGATGATCTTCGAAGACCAGCTTGCAGCGCTCGAGAATGACAGCAAGCGTGTCGGTACGCAGGGAGACGAAATCGACTTTGCGCTGCTGGTAGATGGCCTGGCCGCGGAGCGCGAACAGGGCATAACGATCGACGTGGCCTATCGCTTTTTCACCACCGAAAAACGCAAATTCATCGTCGCCGATACGCCAGGACACGAGCAGTACACCCGCAATATGGTGACCGGCGCATCGACCGCCGACCTTGCCGTGATCCTGGTCGATGCGCGAAAGGGTATCCTGAAACAGACCCGGCGACATAGCTATCTCGCGCACCTGCTCGGCATCCGCCACATCGTGCTGGCGGTGAACAAGATGGACCTCGTCGACTATGACGAAGCGGTCTTCGCACAGATCGTGCAGGACTATGCCGAGTTTGCAAAGGGGATCGGGATCGAGGCCTTTACCGCGATACCGATCTCGGGCTTCAGAGGCGACAACATCACCGCTGCACCATCGGGTAACACGCCGTGGTATGGCGGCCCGTCGCTCATCGACCATCTTGAAAGCGTTGAGCTTGCGAACACCGCGGCGCAGGAACGCAGCTTCCGCATGCCGGTGCAATGGGTGAACCGTCCAAACCTCGATTTCCGCGGCTTCGCGGGGCTCATCACTGAGGGCACGGTGAAGCCCGGCGATCCGGTGCGCATTGTCCCGGGCGGCAAGACCAGCAGGGTCAAAGCGATCACTACCTTCGACGGCGATCTCGACGAAGCGGTGGCTGGCCAGTCGATCACCCTGACACTGGAAGACGAGGTCGATTGCAGCCGCGGAGATGTGATTGCGGCTGCGGACGATCCGCCCGAGGCCTCCGACCAGTTTTGCGCGACCTTTGTGTGGATGGACGAAGAGGCGCTCAAACCCGGGCGCGGCTACTGGCTCAAGCTCGGAAGCCAGACGGTCACCGCAACGGTGCAGCCGCCGAAGTACGAGATCGACGTCAATTCGCTCGACCACCTCGCGGCCAAGACGCTCGAGCTCAACAGCATCGGCGTTGCCGAATTCGCGACCGACCGCCCGATCACCTTCGAGCCTTACGCAAAGAGCCGGCAGCTTGGCGGGTTCATCCTCATCGACAAATTCACCAATGCTACGGTCGGCGCGGGAATGATCGAATTCAGCCTGCGGCGCGCGCAGAACGTTCACTGGCAGCCGACGACGATTACGCGCGAGGACCATGCGACTCTCAAAAACCAGAAACCGCGAGTGCTGTGGTTCACGGGACTTTCGGGCTCGGGCAAATCCACCATCGCCAACGAGGTCGAAAAGCAGCTCGCGCTGATGAATCGCCACACCTTCCTGCTCGATGGCGACAATGTGCGTCACGGGCTGAACAAGGACCTGGGATTTACCGAAACCGACCGGATCGAAAACATCCGCCGCATCGGCGAGGTCGCGAAATTGATGGCGGATGCCGGGCTGATCGTGCTCACCGCCTTTATCTCTCCCTTCCGCGCTGAACGGCGGATGGTGCGCGAGATGCTGCCCGAAGGCGAGTTCATCGAGATCTTCGTCGACACCCCGCTCGAAGTCGCCGAGAAACGCGACGTCAAGGGTCTCTACAAAAAGGCGCGCTCAGGCGAGCTGAAAAACTTCACCGGCATCGACAGCCCGTACGAGAAGCCGGAGAACGCCGAGATCGTCGTCAACACTGTCGACATGACCCCGGAAGAGGCGGCCGCATTCATCATCAAACAGATCATGCCGCTCAAGTGACCGACGTCGCGACTATGACAGATGCCGAGCTCGCGGCGCACCTCGCGGAGACCGCGGGCCGTATTCTGCTCGATGTCAGGTCGAGCGGCTTGTTCGAGGGCAAGGCACTTGGCGATGCAGGCGACAAGACTGCCAACGAATTTCTTTGCCACGCCATCCGCGCGGCACGGCCGGACGACGGGTTGCTCTCCGAAGAGGAGAAGGACGACACCTCGCGCTGTGCGAAGAGCCGTGTGTGGATCGTCGACCCGGTCGACGGAACACGAGAATTTGGCGAGCTCCGCAGCGATTGGGCGGTGCATGTCGGACTCGCGATCGACGGTGTCGCGACCACCGGCGCAGTCGCGCTTCCCGGTCTCGATGGGGGAACCGTGCTGCGCACCGATCGGGTGGAGCCGCTACCCGAACCGGCTGACAAGCCGCGCTTTCTCGTCAGCCGCACACGCCCTGCGAAAGAGGCCGTAGCCGTGTCCGAGGCGATGGGCGGCGAGCTCGTTCGTATGGGCAGCGCCGGTGCCAAAGCTATGGCCGTGGTGCGCGGCGAGGCGGAAATCTACCTGCATTCAGGCGGGCAGTACGAATGGGACAGCTGCGCACCCGTTGCGGTCGCAATGGCGCACGGCCTGCATTGCTCGCGTATCGACGGCTCGCCGATCCTCTACAACCGTGCCGACACCTTCCTGCCCGACCTGCTGATCTGCCGACCGGAATATGCCGAAGAAGTGCTTCGGCTCGTCGGGGAGCTGGGCTAGCTGTCTTCGCCGGAGGATCCCGCTGCGGTCGCAGCGCCTGCTCCGTCGACGGCAACTTCTATTTCAACCCGGCGATTTGCTGCGCGGCCCGCCTCGTTCGGCGAGCCATCGGGTAATGCATTGGGCTCGACCGGGTTCTGCTCACCGAACGCGATGACCACGATTCGGCTTTCAGCGATGCCTTTTTCGACCAGCCATTCCTTGACCGCATCGCCGCGCGCTTGCGAAGCGCGCGCATTCACAGGCCCGCTTCCGCCGGCATCGCTGTGAGCGCGTAGCGTGATCGCGCCGCCCCTGGCGACCTGTGGTGAGGCTAGAACCTCTTCAAGTACGGCAATTGCAGCGGCATCAAGCTCCGATCCGCCGTCCGGAAAGCCCACGGTCGCCTCGAGCGGCTCGAGCGCTTCTTCGGGTTGCTCGGGCTGTTCGACATCTGGGCGGATGATCGAAACCGGCGCATCGGGGCTCGGAGTGGCTTCGGTCGACGGCGACTCGTCGGCCTGCTCGCTTGCGGGTTCGTTGCTGCACGCGGCCAGGGCGGCCAGCGCGGCGAGTGCGATGAGAATGGAAGGTCTTTGCATTCTTGCCTCGTTTTCGAATTCTCGTTGCCACATCATCCGGCCTGCGGTTTCGGATCGCCGCTCCGGCCGCTTTCCCGCTCGGCCTCTTTCGCGGCGCGCCTTGCGGCTATCTCTTCCGGCGTGCGTTCTTGCGGAGGGGCGAAGGAGATGATCGTATCGCCCGCACGCGGCTCGGGACGGGCGGCATGTGTGAAGAAGCGCAGGCGGCCATCGCGGCGGATCAGCAGCAGCATGTTGGCGCTGTCTGGCAGAGTGTCACGCGCGGCTTCGAAATCGAACTCGTCGGAAAGCTTGGTCTTGCGGAACACCCAGCCTTGCTGCTGGCGCTGGTTAACGTCGTTGACGCCGAAGCCGCTCTCGAAAAGGGCGCGACCGCGAAGCGTCGGAGGCAGCGCGTGCTTGTCATCCTCCCCGTCGGCGCTCTCGCCCAGCTGGTAGACGCTGTCGCGACCGATCTCGTGCGCGAATTCGTTGCAGACTAGGGTGTTGTAGGCTTCGTTATCCGTCGCTGCGACGAGAACCTGATAGGGCGTCAGATCGAGATTGTGCTCAGTCGCCTCGTTGAGGATTTCGCCGTGGTAAAAGGGAAGCCCTTCGCGCCGCGCCGCGCTGAGGCTTTGCCAGCTTGGATCGACGATCATGACGGGCGTGCCGAGCGCACGCATTTCCTTGGCAAGCGCAATGGTCCAGGGAGTCGAACCAACGATGAGCAGGCCCGGTTTCGACGTGCCTTTCACATTGAGCCATTTCGCGACGATATTGATGCTGAAGCCGTGGGCGACAACCGTTGCCACCACCACGGCGAAACTGAGCGCGGTGAGCACCTGCCCATCGCTGTATCCCAGATCGGCGAGCCTGAGCGCGAACAGGCCGGAGATTGCGACGAGCACGATCCCGCGCGGCGCAATCCACGCAATGAACAATCGCTCGTTCCACGGCACGCTCGTTCCCAGCAGGCTGATGAGTACGGTCAACGGACGCACGACGAACAGCAGCGCCAGCAGGAACAGGATGAAGCGCAGGCCGATCTCCGTCGTCGGGTCGAGATAGACGAGATCGCTCCAGTGGAGGCTCGACGAAAGCAGGATGAAGATGCCCGAAACGAGCAGGACGGCGATGTTTTCCTTGAACGGGTGGATCGATCGGATCGAAGAAAAGCCGGTGTTTGCTAGCGTCACGCCCATCACTGTCACCGCGACAAGGCCCGCTTCGTGCTCGATCTTGTTGGTGAGGACGAAAACGAGGATCACCATGGTGAAGAGCACGGGGACCTTGAGGTATTCGGGTATGGCCCCGCGCGGGAAGAGATATGCGATTACGCGCGCGGCGGCGTAGCCGATCAGACCGGAGAGAATTGCCGCGATGATCAAAGGGGGGACGACTTCGATGATCGAGGCATTGGGGCTTTCGGCCACGCGGCGGAAATATTCGTAGGCGATGACGGCACACAGCGCGCCGGTGGGATCGTTGACGATCCCTTCCCATTTGAGGATCGAATTGGGCCTCGGCTGCACATTGGCCTGCCTCAGTAACGGTATCACCACCGTTGGCCCGGTGACGATCAGGATCCCGCCAAACAGGATCGCGACCGGCCAGGCGAGCCCGGCGATCTGGCTCGCCGCCAGCGCGCCAAGCACCCAACCTACGATCACACCGACAGTCGCCAGCCGCCATACAGCGCTGCCCGAATGCCTCAATTCACGCAGGTCCAGGCTTAACCCACCTTCAAACAGGATCAGGGCGACACCGATTCCGATGGCGGGCTCCATCAGATCTCCGAAGGCCGCTTCGGGGTCGAGCAGCCGGAAGCCGAATTCGCCCGCAACGGGTCCCGCGAGGAAGCCTGCCGCCAGCATAAGGACGATCGCTGGCCATCCCGTGCGCCACGCGAGCCACTGCGCCCCGATACCGAGGACGCCGATCGTGGCGATGACTAGGGCTTGCGATTCCATGGAGTTTCCCGGCCTGCTGCTGCAAGTACAATGCCTGCGCGCAGCACTCGTTCCGGTCAAGCGCTGACGGATGCGCTCAAGGGAGTGGGGCTAGTCGCCTTCGAACTGCATCAAAGTCTGAACCTCGACCCCGGCATCGCGCAGCCTGTCTGCACCTCCGAGGTCGGGCAGGTCGATCACGAACAGCGCCTGGTCGACGATTGCACCCGCCTGCCTCAGCAGGTGCGCGGTCGCGAGTGCGGTGCCGCCGGTCGCGATCAGGTCGTCGACGATCACGATATCTTCCATTTCGCCAATCGCTCCGGGATCGACCTCGAGCCTGTCGGTCCCGTATTCGAGCGCGTAGTCTGTTCCGATCGTCTCCACCGGCAGCTTGCCCGGCTTTCTTACTGGCACAAAGCCGATGCCAAGCTGCACCGCGACAGCAGCGCCGAATATGAAGCCTCGGGCCTCCATGCCAGCGATCTTCTGTGCGCCGCCTGCCTCCGCCAGCCGGGCGAGGTGATCCACGCTCGCCTTAAGCCCTTCATCGTGGCCGATCAGTGTGGTGATGTCGCGGAACTGGATCCCGTGCTCGGGAAAGTCGGGGACGGTGCGGACCAACGATTTCAGGTCGTCTGGAGAAAGCGCTGGCGTGGTCATTCCTGGTACCCTCGAAATGTCTGCCCAAAAGCAAGGCGCCCCACCATCCGAATGGGACGATGGGGCGCCTGATCAGGTGTGTGCGATAAGGATCGCTTATTTCTTCTTCGGTTTCTTGCCCGCCCAGACCTGCTTGTAGGACAGGTAGGCAAGCCCGGTAGCGAAGATAAGGAATGCGAGGACGAACCAGCCGGTCTGCTTGCGCTGGATCATCTTCGGCTCGGCCGTCCAGGTCAGAAATGCGGCGACGTCTTGCGCCATCTGGTCGACCGTCGCTTCGGTGCCGTCGTCATAGGTGACGAGGTCCGGGTAAAGCTGCGGAGGCATTGCGAGGTTCACGTTCGGGAACCACGGATTGAAATATAGACCGGTCGGGATCTCGAAGCCCTCTTCCTGCGCCGCAGCGAGCTTTTCAGGGTCCGGATCGACATAGCCCGAGAGCAGCGAATAGACGTAGTTCGTCCCATCCGGACGCGCCTTTGTCATCAGCGAGAGGTCAGGCGGAATGGCATTGTTGTTCGCAGCCGCTGCTGCAACGTTGTTCGGGTAGGGGCTAGGAAAATAGTCGGTCAGTTCGGCCGGACGCGTGGTTGCCTCACCGGTGTTCGGATCGACACCGGGGACGTTCCAGGTCGCCGCTTCGGCGCGGGCCTGAGCTTCGGAATAGCCAAGCTCCTGAAGGTTCCGGAATGCGACATATTTCAGCCCATGGCAGGCCGAGCAGACCTGCTTGTAGACAGCATAGCCGCGTTGCAGCTGGGCATAGTCCCAATTGCCGAACGGTCCATCGAACGAGAACCCGCCTTCGGGAGCGCGCGGCTCTTCCTTGAACACGTAGTAGGCAGGGTGCTCGGGCGCGGAGTAGTTGATCACCCCAGGAACCAACGACCACAGCACCAGCACTGCGGTGATGGCAAGACCGATCAGGATGCCTGCTAGACGGATTGTCATGACCTAACTCTTTCTCGTTATCGGGTCAGAAATTGCTTCGATTATTCGGCCGGCTGGAGCGAACCATCAGGGTCCGAACCGGGCAACGGCTTCACGACTGCCTGCGGGTTTTCTCCACCGCCATCGGTGCCGCCTGGCTGGTCGTCCGAACCGATCACAGCCTCGGTGATCGAGAACGGCAACGGCTTGGGCACCTCGATCTGGCTGACGATCGGGAGGATCACCAGGAAGTGAAGGAAGTAATAGGCCGTGGCGATCTGGCTAACCAGCACCCATGGCTGTTCAGCCGGCATACCGCCGCAGATCAGCAACACGATCATGGTCGGGATCAGGCCGAACCAGAAGAACTTCTTGAACATCGGCCGGTAGTGGCCCGAACGCACCGGGCTCTTGTCGAGCCAAGGCAGGAAGAACCACACGAGGATCGAGCCAAACATTCCGATCACGCCGAGCAGCTTGGCCGGAACCAGGACGATGCTGGTGAAGGGAATTACGAGGTCACCGGTAAAGGCGCGCAGGATCGCGTAGAACGGCAGGAAGTACCATTCAGGCACGATGTGCGCCGGGGTCGAAAGCGGATTGGCTTCGATATAGTTGTCCGGGTGGCCCAATACGTTCGGAAGGAAGAACACGAACAGCGCGAAGAAGATGAGGAACACGCCGAGGCCGAACCCGTCCTTCGCAGTGTAATACGGGTGGAACGGAACGGTGTCGCTCTCGCTCTTCACTTCCACGCCCGTGGGGTTCGATGAACCGGGGATGTGAAGCGCCCAGATGTGCAGGATCACGACGCCCGCGATCACGAAGGGCAGAAGGAAGTGCAGCGAGAAGAAGCGGTTCAACGCAGCGTTGTCGGGGGCGAAGCCGCCCACAAGCCACACCTGCAGCGGCTCACCGATAATCGGGATTGCGCCGAACAGGCCGGTAATCACCTTCGCGCCCCAGAAGCTCATCTGGCCCCACGGTAGCACGTAACCCATGAATGCGGTCGCCATCATGAGGAGGAAGATCACCACGCCAAGCAGCCAGATCATCTCGCGCGGCGCCTTGTACGACGAATAATACAAGCCGCGGAAAATGTGCAGGTAGATGACGATGAAGAAGAAGCTGGCGCCGTTGGCGTGGGCATAGCGCAGCGCCCATCCCCAGTTCACGTTGCGCATGATGTGCTCGACCGTGCCGAAGGCGACTTCGGTGTTGGCGGCATAATGCATCGCGAGGATGACGCCGGTGACGATCTGGAGTACCAAGCAGAATCCGGCGAGAACGCCGAAATTCCACATGTAGTTGAGGTTGCGAGGCACCGGATAGCCTGCACCCACCGCGTTGTAGACAAGGCGCGGGAGGGGCAGTTTTTCATCGATCCACTTGGTAAAAGCGGTCTTCGGCTCGTACTGCTTGGCCCAGGCAAAACTCATAGCGTTCTCTCGGTTCTCAGCGTCAATTCAATCGGTTCGGGAACAAATACGGAGCGTCAGCCCACGCGGATGGTCGTTTCCGAGGTAAATTCGTATTCGGGCACTTCGAGGTTGGTCGGCGCCGGACCCTTACGGATGCGGCCGGCCGTGTCGTAGTGCGAGCCGTGGCACGGACAGAAATAGCCGCCGTACTCGCCCTTGTTCTCGCCCTCGGCAGCGCCCAGCGGCACACAGCCCAAGTGAGTGCACACACCCATGGTGACGAGGATGTCCTGATGGCCTTCCTTAGTACGTTCGGCGAGCGTTTCCGGGTCGCGCATATCCGTCGTATCGTCGGCCTTGGCTTCGGCGATCTCTTCAGGCGTCAGGCGTTTTACGAAGAGCGGCTGCTTGCGAAACACCGCCTTGATCGCCTGGCCCGGCTGAATTGCGCTCACATCGACATCGGTAGTGCTTTCGGCAAGCACGTCTGCGGAAGGCGCCATCTGCGTTACCAGCGGATAGAGCAGCGACACACCGCCTACGCCGGCGGTGCTGAGCGCTGCAATATGAATCCAGTCGCGGCGGCGCACGCCTTCTTCTTCGGTGTGGACTGCGGTGCTTTCGGCCCCAGTGGACGCCATCGTGTCTTACCTTGCTCGTATCACCACGCGGGCATTCTGCCTACGCGGCGTCGTGTTAAACCTGTTACCGTTCAAGGGGTGAAAGACGTGCGATTACCCCTGACGGGTCGGTACCGAAGCGCTTGATGCCCGATTTGGTTTCCGACCCGCCGCGCCAATAGCCACAAAAACCGGCAAATCCAACCGTGTTTTGAGCACAGTCTGTTCGCTTTCGCGCAAGGGCCTGCTCGCGCTAGCGTCAGGCAAGACCGATCATACTGATTTGACGACCGTAATCGGGCTCGCCTGCCTGGATCGCACGGCGATACGAATGGTAGGTTGCACCGCTTGCAAAGGTATCGCGGTCAGTGTTTTCGACTCGCCCGATACCCGCAGCAGCGAGCCGGCCGGAAATGTAGCCGGGAAGATCGAAGTACCAGCGCGCTTGCCCTTCGCGCTCTGGCGCGGGCGCGAAGTGGATTTCGTCAGCGGCCGTGAAGTTTTCCCGGAAAGCGGCATCGACCTCGTAGCTTGTCTGAGCGATCGTTGGACCGATGGCGGCAGCGATGTTTGCGCGCTTCGCTCCGAGAGCTTCCATGGCTGCAATGGTATTTTCGAGGACGCCGCCATGCGCGCCGCGCCAGCCGGCATGCGCCGCACCGACCACGCCCGCCGTTGCATCGGCGAAGAGCACCGGTGCGCAATCGGCAGTGACAATCCCCAGGACGATCCCGCACCTGTCCGTGACCAGCGCATCGGCCCTGGGCCGGCTTGTGGGCGAGTCCTCCCAAGACTCGGCAACCGTTACGACATCGGGCGAATGGACCTGATGCGGAGCGACAAGACCGGCTCCTTCGACGATTGCGGATGCCGCCGCATCCCTCAGCTTGCGGACTTCGACAGCATCGCCCGGGCCGCCATAGCCAAATTGGTGCGCACCGCCCGAGCTTCCGAAAAAGCCGTGCGGCACATCGCCGAGCACTGCGGCGCGGACAATGTCGAAAGAAGGCGCCTCGGCCATGTCGCGATCAGCCTTCGAGCGAGCGCGTCACCTGCTCGAATGTATCACGCGACAGCCCATCGGCCTCGCTGATCCGCTCGAGCTCCGCCTTCATCAGTGCCGCGCGTCCCGGCTCGATCCTCCGCCAGCGCCCGAGCGCAGGCACGAAGCGCGCGGCGGTTTGCGGATTGATAGGATCGAGCTCGAGGATGACGTCGGCGATCATCCGGTAGCCTGAGCCATCGGCTGCATGGAAACCCTGCGGATTGCCCGCGAAGGCCATGTATAGCGAGCGAACACGGTTGGGATTCTTCATGGTGAAGTCGGGATGCGTCGCGAGCGCCCTCACCTGCTCGATCACATCGGGATGGAGCGAAAGCGCCTGCAGCGTGAACCACTTGTCGACGACGAGCGCGTTCTCCTTGAACCGGTCGTAGAAAGCGGCGAGCTTCTCCTGCCGCGCCGGATGCTCAAGGCTGCACAGCACCATGAGCGCGCCCTGGCGATCGGTCATGTTGTCGGCGCTATCGAATTGCTGAGCGGCGATTTCCGCCGCCTTGTCAGGATCGCCTGCAGAGATGAGCGCGAGCGCCTGTGTTTTCACCTTGCGCGCGCCGACCCCTGCCGGATCGTCGAACGCCACCGCGCTGGTACGCTGGTGGGTTGCCGCCAACTCTTCTGCAAGGCCGCGCCCAATGGCCCTGCGGAGCCCCTCGCGCTGCTCGTGGATCGCGCCCGGATCGGCCTTGCGCTTCCCGGTGGCCATCGCCTCGAAGAGATAAGTTTCGCTCGGGAGCATCATCAACTCGCCGCGCATATTGTCATCGAGCGCTTCGTCGGTGAGGATCGCGTGCATTGCGGAGACGATAGCGTTCCGGCCCTCCACCCGCTTCTGATCGGACATTTCACCGGAAGCCGCGGCAACGAGATGTCGGACCGCCAGCTCCTGAAGCGCTTCATATCGTGCGAACGAATCATCATCGTGCGACGCGAGGAAGACGAGGTCGTCTGTGCTGACGTTGCGCTCGATGATCACGGGCGCGGTGAAGCCACGATTGATCGAAAGGATCGGAGGTTTTTCGAAACCCTCGAAGTGCACGCTCTTCTGCTTGCCGTCGAGGATGACCAGCTGCTCGCCACCATGCTTGCCAGTCTCGCGGTCGAACATCGCGACCTTGAGCGGGATTGGCATCGGCTGCTTGTCCGGTTGGCCGGGGGTCGGTGGAACACTTTGCGTCAACGTCAGCAGCGTCTTGTCACCCGAATGTTCGATCGCAGCAGTCACCGTCGGCGTGCCGGCCTGCCGGTACCAACGGCGGAAATCCTTGAGATCGAGGCCCGCTCCGTCCTCGATAGCGGTGATGAAATCCTCGCACGTCGCCGCCTCGCCATCGTGCCGCTCGAAATACAGGTCGGTGCCTTTGCGGAAGCGCTCGACGCCCGCCATCGTACGCATCATGCGAATGACTTCGGCGCCCTTGTTGTAAACGGTCGCTGTGTAGAAGTTGCTGATCTCGCGGTAGCTGTCCGGCCTGATGGGGTGCGCCAGCGGGCCCGCATCCTCGGGGAATTGCGCAGCCCGCAGGATGCGCACGTCCTCGATCCGCTTGACTGCCTCGCCGCGCATGTCCTGGCTGAAAAGCTGGTCGCGCAGCACGGTGAAACCTTCCTTGAGCGAAAGCTGGAACCAGTCGCGACAGGTCACGCGGTTACCCGACCAGTTATGGAAATATTCGTGCGCGATCACGCCTTCGACCGCATCGAAATCGGCATCGGTGGCGGTGTCGCTGTCGGCAAGCACGTACTTCGTGTTGAAAACGTTCAGCCCCTTGTTCTCCATCGCACCCATATTGAAGTCCGACACAGCGACAATGTTGTAGAGGTCGAGATCGTATTCGCGCCCGAAGGTTTCCTCGTCCCACTTCATCGAACGGTGGAGCGATTCGAGCGCATGGTCTGTGCGTTCGAGGTCTTCCTTGCGCACCCAGATATTGCACTCGACTTCGCGGCCCGACATCGTCGTGAAGGGTTTGGAATTGGCGACGAGATCGCCCGCAACCAACGCGAAAAGGTAGGAAGGCTTCGGCCACGGATCGTGCCATTCGGCCCAATGCGTGCTGTCCTCGCGCTCTCCGGTCGCTTCCCTGTTGCCGTTGCACAGCAGGATCGGAAATTGCTCCTTCGGACCACTCATCCTGACCCGGTAGGTCGAAAGAACGTCAGGGCGGTCGGGGTAGAATGTGATGCGGCGGAAGCCCTCGGCCTCGCACTGGGTGCAAAGCATCCCATTCGATGCGTAAAGGCCCATAAGCTGGGTGTTCGCGCTCGGGTCGATCTCGGCAACGATCTCGACCGTGTGGCTGTCGCCCGGCAAAGGCAGGACGAGACCCGGTCCGTCCATTTCCCAGTCATTGACCGCGTCGCCATCGACCTTGACCGAAAGCGCCGACAGTCCGTCGCCATCGAGTCGCAGATGCGTTGACGCATCGGCCGCGGGGTTGCGCTCGACCGAGAGCTTCGCGGTGACGCGGGTCTTTTCGAGGCCGAGATCGAAATCGAGCTCGGTTTGGGGCACCAGCCACGGGAAAGGCTTGTAGTCCTCTCGCCGGATCACCGGTGGATCGTGCGGACTGGGCGCCGCGTCGGCGAGTTCGGGGTTGCCGTCGGGGTTTGTCGGGGTCGTTGCGATATCCATGGGAAACCGATTTAAGTTGATTTGTGGGCGGGTCCAGCGATTAGAACGCTTCCATGGCGCGTTTGTTCATTTTCGGCCTCGGATACACGGCAAAGCGGATTGCCTCTGCGATGCGCGAGCGCGGTTGGGCGGTGGATTCGACCGGTCGCGACGGAACGGTCGTTTTCGCGGATCGAGAGTCAGTGTTAGCGGCTTTGGCGAAGGCGACGCATGTGCTCTCGTCGGTGCCGCCGAACCGGGATAGCGGGCCGGATCCAGTGCTCGACACCTATGGACGGGACTTTGGGCGTGCGTGGTACGGCTACTTGTCTTCGACCGGTGTGTATGGCGACCAGCAAGGAGCATGGGTCGATGAAAGCGCGCCCACCGGGATCGGACGCCGCAATGCCCGCTCGGATGCCGATGCGCTCTGGCTGAAGCTGGGCGCGCGGGTGTTCCGCCTTCCGGGGATTTATGGTCCGGGCAGAAGCGCGCTCGACCGTGTCCGCGAAGGCAAGGCGCGACGGATCGACATGCCGGGTCAGGTATTCAGCCGCGTCCATGTCGACGATATCGCGAACGGGGTTGTGGCGGCACTCACAAGCGATGCGCCTGAGGGCGCGTACAATCTCGGAGACGACCTGCCCGCGAGTGGCAATGCGGTGACCGAATACGCCTGCCAACTTCTGGGCCTCGAACCGCCGCCGCTCGAGACGCTCGAAGAGGCAAACTTGAGCGAAATGGCGCGCGGCTTCTATTCCGAAAACCGCCGCGTCGCGAATGGCAAGGCCAAGCGCTTGCTCGGCTGGCAGCCCACATACCCGACGTATGTCGAAGGGCTAGCGTCGCTGCTTTGAACGCAGCGCGAGCACCATCCCCACGACCGCCAGAACCATCCCGCCAGCGGTAAGCCACGTCCAGCGATAGTCCTCGAACAAAGTCGAGATCAGCATCGCGACCGAAATCGTCAGGATCGAATTGTAGGCAGTGCGCCCCGCGCCGATTTCACGCACCAGATTGTAGTGCAGCGGGAAGGTGATGACCGATCCGACAAGCGCGAGATAGACGATCCCACCCCAATACTCGCCGTTCGTCGGAAGCGGCGGCGGTCCAGCAGTCAGCGCGGCAAAGCCGAGATCGAACACCGTGCCATAGAGCATCGCCCATGCGAGCAGGCTCACCATCGGCACCCCGCGCCCGGTCGGGTTGGCCTGAATGACGTTGGCGACCGATGCGGCAAGAATACCGAGCATTGCGAGTACGATGCCGAGCGTCACATTGCCGCCAATCACGCCCGCATCCGGGTTCGCGCGCCATTCATGCACCAGGAGCAGCGAGACGCCCACAATCGCTATCGCGCTTCCGAGGAGAAAACCTCCCTGCACCTTTTCGCCAAGAAAGATCCGGGCAAACACGGCATTGGGCACCATCAACAACCCGAACATCATCGCGACTATCCCGGAGGTGACGTAAAGCTCAGCGTGGTAGACGAAGAGGAAGTTGCCGCTGAATTGAAACACGCCAACCACTATCGCGAGCATGTGTTCAGGTTGAGTGAGCCTCAACCGCCGCTTCATCAGGAACGCGACGAGGAACAGCGCGGGCGTCGCCAGAGCGAACCGGTAGAACACCGACCAGGCTGCAGGAACACCGTCGATCTGCCCGGTGATGACGTACCAGGTCGATCCCCAGATAGTGCCGGTCAGCAGAAACGGGACGACCACCCGCCATTGCAGCATCGAGGATTGTTCAGGACTCAAAGTGAAGCGATGGCCTTGCCGAGTGCAGCTGCGTCATCTTCCGGCGTGTTCCAAGCAGTGACGAAGCGTGCGGCTTCGGCACCCCAGTCGTAAAATTCGAAGCCTTGCCCGCGCAGCGCCTCGCGCTCAGTTTGGGTGAGCAGCACGAACAACTCGTTCGCCTCGACTGGATGCATCAAGCGTTCGCCGCAACCGCTCGCGACCTCTTGTGCCGCCGCATTGGCGTGGCGGGCATTCTCGAGCCACAAATCGCCGTCGAGCATCGCAAGGATTTGCGCTGCGAGATACCGACCCTTGCATTGCAGGTGACCGGCGCGCTTGCGGCGATATTTGACCATGTCGGCCTGCGCGGGATCAAACAGCACCACCGCCTCGGCGCTCATCCCCCCATTCTTGATAAATCCGAAAGCGAGGCTGTCCACCGGACCCGCCGCGACACCTGCATCTCCGCCCAGGAATGCAGCGGCATTGGCAAAGCGCGCGCCGTCCATATGCAGGCCGAGACCGCGCGCTCTGGCAAAATCGCCAAGCGAGGCAAGTTCACCAGGCGAATAGGTGCGACCATATTCGCTGGCCTGCGTAATCGCGATAGCGTGCGGCTGGACCTGGTGGACATCGTCACGGATCGGGTCGATCAGAGCGGCGATGCCCTCGGGCGTCAGCTTCGCGCCTTCCCCCTCGCACAGCATCAGCTTGGCGCCGTGGAGGTAGAAACCCGGTGCACCGCCTTCGTCGACCTCGATATGCGCCTCCTGGTGGCACACGACCCCGCCATGCGGCTGGCACATCGAGGCGAGCGCGAGGCAGTTCGCGGCCGTCCCTGTCGCGACCCACATAACGGCGCAATCGCGGCCGAACAGGTCGGTGAACCGTTCGTCCAGTTCCGCCGACAGCCTGTCGCCGTCATACGGATTGTCGGCGCTGTCCGCAGCGCGCATGGCTTCCCATACTTTCGGGTGCACTGGCGCGGCATTGTCGGAAAGGAACTTGCTCATGATGGAACGCCTCTAACCGAGCGAGCGTTGTTGGCAAGAAGGAGACACACGAATGTCGGACGATCTCGACCTTACGATCACCCATCATGTGCAGGGCCAGGGGGGCATCTATACTGCCGAGCTACCGGGTGAGGACGCCAAAGGCACGCTCGAATGGGAGCCGCGCGAGGAAGGTGTTCGCGTGGCGACGCACACGATCGTGCCGCCTGCCATCGGCGGCCGAGGCGTGGCGGCAAGGCTCGTCGACCGGCTTGTGGCGGATGCTCGGCGGCTCGGCTTCAAGATCATGCCGCAATGCTCTTATGTCGCTGCCAAGTTTGACGAAAACCCTGACTGGGCGGACTTGCGCGCCTGATGCGCCTGCTGGCTATCCAGCTCGGAAAAATCGGTCGCGGCGATTGTCTGAAGGATCTCGCGGCGGACTTTGCGCGCGCGTTCGAGCGGGACGCCGGGGATCGAAAACTCTCCTCCGGCAAGGCCCAGATGAAGCGTCGCATAGCCGCGAAGCCGGGCGAGCGGGCCTTGGGCAATCTCGACAGAATGAAGCTTTAGCCGCGCCGCGATCTGCGTTTGCGGAGAAAGCAGACCGGAGCGCGCCATGACCTGTCTTTCATCGAGTGCATGGCGCTTGAATCGCCACGAATAGAAGTTGGCGAAGGCAAAGAAAGCCGCAAGTGCGAGCAGGATGCTGATAACCAGACCGGCCCAGTCAGGCGCGAATTGCCACAGCGACGCGCCCACGACAGCGGCCAGCACGACGAAGAACAGCGCATCGATGAGCATGCCATCGTTGCGATACTGCTTGCTGGCGCGGTGCCAGTCCGTTGCATCATCAGGCAACCGGAATCCCGCCACTTCGACGATCCGTGCGATCTCGTCGAGCTTTGCAAAGGGCGCGACCACATGGCTCGACGAACCGGCATCCTGTGCCAGGCTCACGAACTTCAGCTCGTGCCAGCCGAAGCGATAGCGGATCATCCGCGTACCGATGCGAACTCCCTGCACGCGGTGGATCGGCATGACGACATCGGTCCTGGTAAAGAGGCCGCGACGCCGGCGAAACCCGCGCGCCGTGCGTTCGAGCAGGAAACCCCATTCGCGCAGGAAAACCCGCACCATGCCGGTGGCCGACCCGACGAAAAGCAAAGCGATGATCCCGAATATGGCGCTGACGATCTGGACGTTCGGTCCGAGCGCAGCGATCGTGCCGGTCTGCTCTTCGACGACGCCGCGCCACAGGTCCGCGTCCCAGATTTCGAAATCGATGAAACTGTCGGCGTATTGGAGAAGGCCGCCAAGGACCGCGAACGCCGCGAGCGAAAACTCGAACAGTCCAAACGTGAAAAGCCTTCCGGGGCCCATCGCGAAAATCGGCTCGCCGTCCGGTTCCACCTCGTGCGCCGTCGCCTGAGCGCCATCGACCGCACCCTCGTCTTGCGAGTCGCGGCGCTCTCGTACCAGCTGGCGTAGCTCCTCGCCCGCATCTTCGGTAAGATAAGCCAGCGCGAGGTCGTCCGCCCCGCCCGCGCCCGTCTCGAATTTGACCGATACGAGGCCGAGCAGGCGCGGCAGAAATTTCTGTTCGAGGCTTACGTCCTGAATGCGCTCGTAAGGAACCGAGCGCGCGGCGCGGGAAAGAATGCCGCTTTCGACGCGAATGTCTTGCGCGCCGACCGTGTAGGTGAGCCGTTTCCAGCGCAGGTAACTGAAGAGTGTGCCCAATGCGATGATCGCAATCCCGACGGGGAGCGCGATGAACAGTCCGACGCCAGCACTGCCGAAGGTTATCAGCAGGAGCGGGATGATTGCATTCTGGATGCTCTGGAGCATACCCACGATCACGCTCGCGGGTGAGGTGTGCTGCGGTTGCGGTCCGGCAGGCGCTGCCTCTTGCGTCACCTTCGTGACCGAAACCGAAGCGCTTTCGGGCGCGGGCTCGCTCACATGCTCTCCCGCTTGATATGCGCGCGGATTTCCTCTCGCATGTCATTGGCGAGCTGAAGGCCAAGGCCGGGCAAATGCACCGACGCGTTGTGACTTCCGGCTGTGTGGAGGGTCAATGTCGCGATATCGAAAGCGCGGTCGAGCGGACCCTGGTCCACGTCTATATGCTGGACCCTGCCGAAAGGCACCACGGTATCGGAACGCCATAGAATGCCCCGCACCACGCGCAGGCGATCATCCGAAATCTGGTAACCGCGCGCAGCCCAGCGCCGCGAGGGAACCCGGATGATGAAGATAAGCGCGAGGAAAACCACTACGCCGATGATCACACCATAGGGCATTGGATTGGCGTCGTTCGCGGCAAGCGCACCCTCGAGGATCAGGGCCCCGATCAGGAATGGGAGCGCGGTCAATGCCGCGCCGATCCGAAGCGTCGTCTTGTAATTGGGGTGCAGCCGAGTGAGCTCGCCGTCGTCATCGACGCGGCTACCCAAGGTCGCGGGTGCAGTCGTTTCGCTAACCGAAGCAGTCGTTTCCATGCTGTCCTGTTTGGACAACACAGCGCTCCATCGCAAGACCAATCCTGGCCTCGCGACCTAGCCTCTCTGGTTAAAACGCCGACCGATCATTGCAGCGGCGATATTGGTTTTCTGCACGTCGATCGCGCCACCCGCGATCCCCCAGGCATAGGCATCGCGCAGGCGCTGCTCCATGCCGTAATCCTTGTGATAGCCGTATCCGCCCATCACCTGCATCCCCATCGCCGTGACCTCGCGCACGATCTCGTTGGCGTAGCACTTGGCAAGGCTGCTTTCGTAGACGGTCGGCAATCCATCCGGCTGTCGGGCGGCATTTGCGGCTGCGCGATGGATCAGAAGGCGGGCGGCATCGACCTTCATCGCCATTTCGGCGAGCTTGAGCTGGACCGCCTGGAAATCGACGATGGGCTTGCCGAACGCCTCGCGCTCCTGCGTGTATTCGAGCGCCTGTTCGAGCGCCGCCGCCGCCAGCCCAAGCGCCTGCGTGGCGTTGCCGCAGCGTTCGAGGCCGAAAGCGCTCATCAGCTTGCCGAAGCCGCCCGCGCCGATAATGACATTCCCGGCAGGCACTTCCACGTCCTCGATCGATATGTCGGCCGTCGGGATGCCACGAAAGCCCATCAGCTCCTCGCGCTTGCCGAAGCTCATCCCCTCCATGTCTTTTTCGAGCAGGATCGCGCCGATGCCACTGGCTCCGGGTTCATCGGAAAAGCGGCAATAGGTGACGTAATAGTCGGAATGCCCGCCGCCGCTTGTCCAGCGCTTGTAGCCGTTGACGACATAGCCGTCGCCGGAAGGTTTGGCGGTGGTTTTGAGATCGGTGAGTGCGGTACCGGCATCGGGTTCGGACATGGAAACCGCAACGACCTTTTCGCCCTTGATAACCTCCGGCAGGATGCGCGCTTTCATCTGGTCCGAACCGAAGCGCTCGATGGTGCGCACCGGGCCGACCAGCGCCTCGAACACCGGAAATGCGACCGCGTTAGAGACCTGCGCGAATTCCTCGAGCACCAGCAACGCCTCGACATGACCCATGCCGAGCCCGCCATATTGCTCGGGCAGGTTCACTCCGAGAAAACCCATCTCGCCATAGGTGCGCAGCATGTCGTGCGGCACCGGATAGTCCTTTTCCTCCATGTCGCGGGCGAGCGCGGGCAGCTCAGCACGGGCAAACTTGCGTGCGGTTTCCTGTAGCTCGCGCTGCTCTTCGGTGAGGGTGAAATCCATGGGCCGCGTTAATCCTCTCTCGTCTCGTGTCCGTCCCCTAGCGCATTTGTGAGGGCGACGCGCAAGTGCCAAGCGCATAGGGTCTGGCCCACATCCAGAAACGGGAGAGCGATGCATGACCAAACTCCATTCCAGCCTCGGCCCCAATCCGCGGCTCGTGCGCATGTTCATGGTCGAAAAGGGTCTTGAAGAAGGCAAGGATTTCGAGCGGGTGCATTACGACATCATCAGCGGCGAGAACCGTAAAGACGCAGACTACCTTGCGAAAAATCCGCTCGGGACGATCCCCACTCTCGAGCTTGATGACGGCACCTGCCTCACCGAAAGCTGGCCGATCTGCGAATTCATCGAGGAAGAGCACCCAGAGCCCAACCTGTTCGGCGAGACATCGCGCGAGCGAGCCGAGGTCAGGAAATGGGCACGCCTGTTCGACCAGGAAGTCGTGGTGCCGATGACCATGGGGTTCCGCGCCACTGGCGGCAGACCGATGTTCGAACCGCGCATGCCGGTGGTGAGCGAAAGCGCAGGCGCCGAACTTTCGGCAATGGCGGACGAGAAATGGCGCTGGTTCGACAAGGCACTTGGCGAAAGCAACCATTTCGCGCTTGGGCGTTTCACTTTTGCCGATCTCATAGTGTTCGCCTTTGCCAATTTCGGCTTCACCGTCGGTTGGAAACTGCCCGAGGGCACCGATAATCTTGCGCGTTTCATCGAAACCCACAACCAGCGACCCAGCGCCGCGATCTGGCAGCAGGCGGAGTAATGCCCGGCCTTGATGGCGGGGTCGCGATTGTCACCGGATGCGCGAGCGGCATCGGCGCAGCGACCGTGCGGCGTCTGCGGGCGGACGGCGCCGAGGTTCTGGGAACCGATATCGACGAAGCTGCGGGCAAGGCGCTTTGCGAGGAAGTCGGCGCGCGGTTTGCCCCGCAGGACGTCTCGGATCGCCCCCAATGGGCCGAGATCGTCGCGCAGGCCGTCGATTGCTTTGGCGGTCTGCACATCCTCGTCAACAATGCGGGGATCGTCTCGGGCGCAAGCATCGCCGAGGTCGATGACGAGACCTGGGACCGGGTGATCGCGGTCAACCTTACCGGCACGATGGCCGGATGCCGCGCCGCCATTCCGGCGATGATCGAAAGCGGGCGAGGCTCGATCATCAACATAGCCTCGACCACCGCGATTGCGCCGCTACCGGGCGATGTGGGCTATTCGGCGAGCAAGGGCGGCGTGCGGGTATTGTCGAAGTCGGTTGCGACGTGGTGCGCGCAGCAAGGCCACCCTATTCGCTGCAACACGGTGATCCCGGGCGCTACGGAAACCGGAATCCTCGACGCCGCAGAGGAAGCAACACCCGGCCTCAAGGCCGCGGTTGCCGCAACGTCCCCCATGAACCGCCTTGCCGACCCGGCAGAAACGGCCGCCGCAATCGCTTTTCTCGCGAGCGACGAGTGCCCTTTCATGACCGGCGCGGAATTGCTGATCGATGGCGGCGCGCTTTCGATCCATCCGGGGTTTTAGTCCGCTCCGATCTTCGCGAGATAGCCCGACGGGCGCATTTGCGACGCGGTCCAGACGAACAGGACAATCGCGCCGATCCCGGCAGCGGCGCACACTCCGACCACCGCAATACCGAGCGCGTTCACACCATACTCTCGGGCAAGTGAGTCGCTGATCCAGCCGATCAATCCCAGGCCGACCGCCTGCCCCAAGATGTTGTTGAAGCACAGGGCAAAGGCGACCGCGAACCCGCGTTGCGAAGGCTCCACCGCGTTCTGGATGCCCGAAAGAATCCCTGCCTGGCTGGCGACGAATATGCCATAGCCCACGGCGAACAGGATCAGGAACGGCCAGAATTCGGCCATCTGAAAGGCGAGCCACAAAGGCCCGACCGAAAGCAGGCTTACCAGCCCCGGAAACCACGCGCGCCAACGCTCATCGATGGCTGTGAGCTTCTCGGTAAGAAAGCCTCCGATCAGCGGGCCCGGCAATCCGCCTGCGATATAGGCCAGGCCGAGAAACACGGCGACATCCCCGGTCGATACGCCGTATTGCCGGATGGCAGCCGGAGCGACCCAGAAAGCCATGCCGTAGCCGATCATGATCTGCACCGCGAAACCGGCGGCGAAGCCGAGATAGACGCGGTTGGAAAGCAGTGATCCGAGCGTTTCGCCCAGCGGCAATTGTTCGATCCGTGCGCCTTTGCGGGCGTAGCGTCCTCGCTGCGGTTCGCGCACCGTGAAATAGAGCAGCGCTCCGATCAATACGCCTGGAAGTCCCATAAGAACGAATGCCATTCGCCACCCAAACGCCTCTGCCAGAAGGCCGCCTGCCATCAGTCCGAATGCCGTCCCCATCGTCGCTCCTATCGTGAGGATGCCCATGGCACGCGCGAGCTCTTCGGGCCGGAAAAAATCGGCGATGAGCGACTGCGAGGCGGGGCCGGAACACCCTTCCCCAACGCCTACGCCGATCCGCGCGAGGAAAAGGGTCCAGAAACCGATCGCTAGCCCACACAGCGCAGTCATGATGCTCCAGAACGATATGGCGGCAGCGATGATGTTTTTGCGCACTGACCGGTCGGCAAGACGTGCAGCAGGAAAACCGGCGATAACGTAAATGATGCTGAACGCGACGCCGCCCAGCAATCCGAGCTCGAGGTCGCTGAGCGCGAATTCTCCCTTGATATCCTGAGTGAGGATCGAGAAGACCAGCCGGTCTGCAACGCTGAACAGGCTGGTGAGCGTCAGCAGCGCAAGCACATACCAACGATATAAGCCGCCAACGGGCCGGTCAGTGGTGTGGTCTGGCGTCGAGGCCATTGTCCACCGGCAGAGTCACGCCGTTGATGAAGCGCGCGTCGTCGGAAGCAAGGAACAACACGCAGCCCGCAATGTCCTTCGGCGCGCCGAGTGCATCGGCATCTAGCGGGCCATCGCGGATTTGCATCAGCTCTTCGCCCGACCGCCCTGATACCTCGCGCACCATGGGCGTCTCGATCCCGCCGGGCGCGAGCGCGTTGCAGCGGATCCCGTAACCCTCGTCCTGGCAGTGCACCGCAATCGAGCGGGTCATGGCGCTGATCCCGCCCTTGGCGGCTGTGTAGGCGGGGATCATCGGATAGCCCATCAGCGCAGCGGTCGAGGCCATGTTGATGATCGACGCTCCGTTCCCGCCATTGACCTTGTGCCGATGCTTCATGAGCGGAAGCGCGTATTTGCAGCCGAGAAATGTCCCGACGACATGGATGTCGAGATGCAGCTTGAAATGATCGAGCGGACATTCCTCGATGTTCTCGAAGATCACGTTGCCTGCATTGTTGACGAGAATGTCGAGCCCGCCATGGCGCTCCTCGACCGCATGCATCACGTCCTTCCATTGCTGTTCGTCGGTGACGTCGAGCGCCATCGCATCGCCGCCAATGCTGTCCGCCACGCGGTGCGCCTCTTCGACCTCGCGGTCGGTAACGATCACTTTCGCACCTTCCTCGGCGAGCCGTTCGCAATCGGCCTTGCCCAGCCCCATTGCGCCGCCGGTAACCAGTGCGATCCTGCCCTCGACACGCCCCTTGATCTGGCCGACCATCTCTGTCTCCCCTCTTTCTCTTTGCCCGCAAACGTATCGGGGAAGCGCGGGCGCACCACTGGCTAAAGCGCTGGGTTTTGCATCAAAGTGGGAGGTGCATGAGGCCGTCGACCTCCTAGTCTTGCCTCTGGGAGACGGCCATGATCACCGACGAGGAAATCGCCAGACTGCGTGCATTGATGGAATGGGAAGCAACCCGCACTGCGCCTCCGGAAGGTTTTCCCAAGCTCCCCGACATGCCCGCCGCGCGCTACACGTCGCCCGAATATTTCGAGCTCGAGCGCGAGCACATCTTCAGGAAGAGCTGGCTGTTCGCAGGTCATCTCGACGAGATTCCCGAACCGGGCTGCTACATGCGCTGGCACAATGCGGGCGATCCGATCGTCATCGTACACGGCATGGATGGAATGGTGCGCGCCTTCTACAACACCTGTCGCCACCGGGGCGCGCCGGTCGTGACCGAGGACCGGGGCAAGTCGAGCCGCCTGATGTGTGGCTATCACAACTGGACCTACAAGACCGACGGCACGCTTGTGGGAGTGCCCGAGCGGCAGGATTTTCCGCCCGATTTCGATATGAGTTGCCGCGGCCTGATCCCCGTGCGCTGTGAGCTGCTGGGCAATGTCATTTTCGTCAATTTCGACGAGGATGCGATGAGCCTGAAGGACTGGTTCGGCCCGCTTTGGGACGAGTGGGAGGAGTTCGCCTTCGATCGCATCAGGCTCGCTGCGCGACACAGCTTCGATCTCGAATGCAACTGGAAGGTGGCGATGGAGGCAAACATGGAAGTTTACCATGTGCCCTTCATCCACCCCGAGACGGTCGCCCCGCTGGTCGATAGCAGGCGCAATCTCAACACCATGTATCCGAACGGCCATGCGAGGATGCTCGCCCCGCCGCCCGAACAGACCGATCGTGAGCATGTCCGCGCGATCGACTCGCCGCCCGAATGGCTGCAGATCGAGAGCGTCGGCGAGATCGGGCGGACCTGCACCCAGAGCTACACCCTGTTCCCGAACTGGGTTTCGCCACTCTCCAATTACTTCGTGCCACCGCTCGTCTTTTGGCCGACCTCGCTCACGACCACGCGGCTGGAACTCGTGACAATGGCGCTCGACTGGGGTGACGGACCCGCGCCCGATCTCTGGACGGTGCCCGACGAGACCAAGCCGGATGGAAGGGACATGTCACCGATCATACTCGAGGACACACAGTTCGGGGAAGCGATTCAGCAATCGATGCAGAGCGCCGCATTCAAAAGCGTGCCACTCTCCTACCAGGAGGCCCGGATCTACAGCTTTCACCAGGCCTGCGACCGCATGATCGGCATCGGGAATGTGCCGGAGGATTTGCGGGTCGAACAGGTCATCGGTGATGAATGGACGTGGCCCAACGATCCCCGGGTCAGGCAGATGGAGAACGATGCGGTAAAGGCCCGGGAAGCCGCCGAATAGGGCTTCCGTTTACGTAAACCGACGCTACGGCATGGCCGATTTTGGCGGCCGTGTGACCAAAAAGGCGCATTTTCGCAAGGCGCCTAGCGCTTTTGCTAGATGAGCGCTTCCACCCCCCTCCATAGAGTCCGAGACATATCAGAAGGCGCGAAAAAGTGCCTCTGGGTTGGGGATTGGTACGTCGGCGCGACGCCGCGCGGCGAACCGCAAGGGAGAGAGCATGATGACCACACTTCACACCCGAATTGCCTCTAGCAAGAATTCGGCTCCGCTTCGGCGCGCGCTCATGGGCGGCGCCGCGATCGTGGCGTTCGCAGCCCTGCCTCAGACAGCACTCGCGCAGGATACGGAACAGGGCGCAAGCGAAGAAGCGGCAAGCGATGACGAGTATGGCGACCGGGTGATCGTGGTCCAGGCCCGCCGCCAGGACGAGAGCCTTCAGGAAGTGCCGGTCACCGTTACCGCCATCAGCGGCGAGGTGCTCGACAAATACGGGGTCGACCAGGTCGCGGACGTGGTCAGCCGCGTGCCCACCCTGAACGTCCAGGTCGGCGGTTCGGGCTCTGGCGGTCAGCTATCTTTGCGCGGTGTTGGATCCTCGAACATTTCGGCTGCGTTCGATTCCGCTGTCGCCTTCGACCTCGACGGTGTGCAGGTATCGACCATGCGCCTCGTGCAGGCGGGCTTCTTCGACACTCAGCAGATCGACGTCCTCAAGGGGCCGCAATCGCTCTTCTTCGGTAAGTCCGCATCCGCCGGCGTGTTCGCAATCCGCTCGGCCGACCCGACGCCCAATTGGGAAATCGGCGGCACCGGCAAATACGAATTCGAGGAGAAAGGCTACACGATCGAGGGCTACATCTCCGGCCCCGTGACCGACACGCTCGGCATCCGCCTTGCCGCCTCTTACAATGACATCGACGAATATGTGGAACTGCAACCCGGCACGCCTTCTGCCAATGGCCCTTTCCGTAGCCAGAAGAATTTCGTCGGTCGCCTGACTCTCGATTGGGAGCCGGACGACCGCTTCGATGCCAACCTCAAACTCCAGTACGTCAAGAACGAGGGCGATGGCGGAATCAACCACTCCGACATCTTCTGCGGCGCGAACGGCGTCGCCGATCCGGTGTTCTTGCTGCAGGGTGTGGTCGCAATCCCGGCGGGCAATGACTGCAACGCTTTCGACGGGAAATACTTCCTCCCCGACGCATCACCTGCGCTTGCACCCGGCATCCCGACGCCGTCGGAAGCTGCCGGACGCAATGGCGTGCCGTTCGCAGAGACCGAGATCTGGTTCGGGCGCCTGCTATTCAATCTCGACCTGTCGGACTACCTCACGCTGACATCGACGAGCGGCTATCTCGACCTCGATGCGGTGGATTTCGACTGCTACGCCTATGTCGGGATTGGCCCGGCATTTTCGCCGATCGGCAATGCGCTGATGGACCCGACTTTCCTCGCAGCGAACGCGCCGAACCTTGCGTTCAACAACGCACCCGGATCGCCGCAGAACACCGGCTGTTCGGACCCGGTCAACCAGCTTGAGCAGTTCACGCAGGAAGTCAGGCTGACATCCGACTTCGACGGCGCGTTCAACTTCATGCTCGGCGGTTTTTGGGAAAGCCGGACCTTTGTGTTCGACACGGCTCAAAACGGGGTCAACATCTCGCTGATCGCGCCCGACCCCGTCACCGGCTTCACCTATGACTGGGATAAACGCCACGAGACCAAGACCGAGGCTTTCTCGGTCTTTGGCTCGGTCATTGTCGACCTTACCGACCAGTTGGAGCTGTCGGGTGGTCTTCGGTACACCGACGAAAAGAAAGTGCAGACCATCAGCGTGCCGTACCTGCACACATTCCTGCAGGGACCGGGCTTCGTGGCGCCGGGGTTCTTCTCCGGCCCGATCGAGTTCACCGACGACAACCTCTCGCCCGAGGTGACGTTGAAGTACCAGGTCAGCGACGACTTCAACGTCTTCGCTTCGTACAAAACCGGCTTCAAATCGGGCGGCATCGACAACTCGGCACTCCCGTCGAGCAGCCTGAGCGCCGCAGCATTGAGCGGCGATTTCAGCCCGCTGATCTTCAGTTCGGAAACGGCAGAAGGCGGCGAAATCGGCTTCAAGTCGCAATTCGCCGACCGCACCTTCACGCTGAACGCGACCGCATTCTACTATGTGTTCAGCGACTTGCAGGTGCAGAACTTCGATGCCGTCACGATTCAATTCCTGACACTCAACGCCGGTGAAGTGACATCGCAGGGTGTCGACGTTTCGATGAACTGGCTCACCCCGGTCGAAGGCCTCAGCATCTCGGGCAACCTTGCCTATCTCGATGCGGAGTTTTCCGACACATTCATCACCAGCGCGGGCATCGATCTCAACGGACGCGACAGCGCACGTGCGCCGCGCTGGTCGGGCAACCTTGCTTTCGACTGGTTTATTCCGCTGGGCGACAGTCTCGAATTCGGTGTGTCGGGCAACATGATCTACTCGGACGAATACTTCACCAACGAGGATACGCTCACCGACTTCGTTCAGGAAAGCTATGTGACGTTCGATGCAACTGTCTCGGTCGGGCATCCCGACGGCAACTGGAAAGTCGCGGTGGTCGGCACAAACCTTGCCGACGAAATCTGGGTGAACACCTCGGGACCGCGGCCGTTCCTGT